>JBGSQC010000185.1:0-4388 GCA_041738295.1 Zhengella sp.
ACCACCTTGCCCACCAGCGCGCGCGCCTCGGCCGGATGCTCTTCCAACCATTCCGCCAGCTTCTCGCTGACCAGGCTTTCGACCACCGGGCGCACTTCGGAAGAAACCAGCTTGTCCTTGGTCTGCGATGAGAACTTCGGATCGGGAACCTTGACCGAAAGAACGGCGGTCAGCCCTTCGCGGCAGTCATCGCCGGTCAGCGTCACCTTTTCCTTCTTCATCAGGCCGGACGAGTCGGCGTAGCCGGTGACCTGACGCGTCAGCGCGCCACGGAAGCCCGCCAGGTGCGTGCCGCCATCGCGCTGGGGAATGTTGTTGGTGAAGGCCAGAACGTTCTCGTGGTAGCTGTCATTCCACCACAGCGCCACTTCCACCGCGATGCCATCCTTCTCGCCATAAATGGCAACCGGCGTGTCGATCAGCGGCTTCTTGGCGCGGTCGAGATAGCGCACGAAGGCTTCCAGCCCGCCCTCATAATGCAGTTCCACTTCCTTGATGTCGGCATGGCGCTTGTCGGACAGGAGGATGCGCACGCCGGAATTGAGGAAGGCGAGTTCACGCAGGCGGTGTTCCAGCGTGCCGAAATCAAACTCGGTCTTGGTGAAGGTATCGGTCGAGGGCAGGAAGGTAACTTCCGTGCCGCTGTATTTGCCGGCTTCTCCGGTCACCCTGAGCGGCGCATCCTCCACGCCATGGGTGAAGCTCATCTCGTGCCACTTGCCCTGGCGCGCAATCCTGAGCTTCAGCATCACAGACAGCGCATTGACCACCGAAACGCCGACGCCGTGCAGGCCGCCCGAAACCTTGTAGGAATTCTGGTCGAATTTTCCGCCGGCATGCAGCTGGGTCATGATGACCTCGGCCGCCGACACGCCCTCTTCCTTGTGCATGTCGACAGGAATGCCGCGCCCATTGTCGGTCACGGTAACCGATCCGTCCGAATTCAGCGTCACGGTCACGCGGTCGGCATGGCCGGCCAGCGCCTCGTCAATGGCATTGTCCACCACCTCATAGACCATGTGGTGGAGGCCTGAGCCGTCGTCCGTGTCGCCGATATACATGCCGGGGCGCTTGCGCACCGCATCCAGGCCCTTGAGAACCTTGATGGAATCCGCACCGTATTCCGGGCTTTCGCCGGGCGTCGTTTCGGGGCTGTCACTCATGAGAAACCGTTTCCGTTTGCCGCAAACAGGCGCTTCTTGTTCTGGTGACGAATCACGCGCCTTTGATCTCCCCAATATAGGCGATCACACCCGTCTTTCCAAACATTTGGCCCGATTTGGCTGGGGATCATCGGCGGGCCGGACAGGCCACGAACCCGCATGCGTCCTTGTCGCTCCTCGACCTTGGCGGCGGTGCACCCTATATTGGCCCCAAAGGAGCTTCCCATGGATGCCAAGCCCGCACCATTCGTTCCACCAGCGCCGAAGCCGCGCACCACTCCGCCGTCCTTCCTGCAAATGGTGCGCATCGTCTACCGCAATCCGCTGGAGCTCTGGGGCGAGCCTTCCTACAACCAGCCCTGGATCCACATCAAGACCGGCATTGGCGGGCCGCTGCTGGTGGCCAATGATCCGGCCCTCATCCGCCATGTGCTGGTCGACAATGCAAAAAACTACAAGATGGCGCGGGTGCGCCAGAAGATCCTGCGGCCGATCCTGCGCGACGGATTGCTGACGGCGGAAGGCGAAACCTGGAAGCGCTCGCGCAAGGCCATGGCTCCGGTTTTCACGCCGCGCCATATCCAGGGCTTCGCCCGGTCCATGCTGGAAACCTCCGAGCGCTTCGCCAAGGCCTATGAGACGCGCACCGGCGCCTTCGACATGGCCCATGACATGACGCAGCTGACCTATGAGGTGCTGGCCGAAACCCTGTTCTCCAACGAGATCGCCGGAGAACCGGAACAATTCGGCGACCGGGTCGAGCGCCTGCTGGAAACCATGGGCCGCGTCGATCCGTTGGACCTGCTGGCCGCGCCAGACTGGCTGCCGCGCCTTACCCGGTTGCGCGGACGCTCGGCGTTGGCCTTCTTCCGCCAGATCGTGCGCGACACCATGGAGATGCGCCGCTCCAAGCTCGACAAAAATCCGCCGGAGGATTTCCTGACCCTGTTGCTGCGCGCCGAAGGACCGAACGGCCTGACGCGCGCCGAGGTGGAAGACAACATCATCACCTTCATCGGTGCGGGCCACGAGACGACGGCGCGCGCACTGGGCTGGGCCTTTTTACTGCTCGCCCATGCACCCGAAGAGCGCGCCCGCGTGGAGGAGGAAGTGGACCGCGTGACGGCAACGGTCACCGATCCCTATGAATGGCTGGATGCCATGCCCTTTACGCGTGCGGTCTTCGAGGAGGCTCTCAGGCTCTATCCCCCGGCCCCGTCGATCAACCGCGAAGTGGTTGCCGACGAGCAATGGCGCGATCTCGACCTCAAGGCCGGAACGCAGGTTCTGGTGATGCCCTGGACCATTCATCGCCATCGCCTTTACTGGGACAATCCCGACGCCTTCATGCCGCAGCGCTTCTGGCCGGAAAACCGCGATCGCATCGACCGCTTCCAACATCTGCCCTTTGGCGCAGGTCCGCGCATCTGCATCGGCGCGGCCTTCGCGCTTCAGGAAGCCGTCATTGCCATGGCCGTGCTGATGCGCCGCTTCCGCTTCGACATGGCGCCCGGTGCGCCTGATCCCTGGCCGGTGCAGAAGCTGACAACCCAGCCGGAGGGCGGACTTTCAATGACTGTCAATCTGCGTTGACAGTGCATGTGACAAAAAGAATGGACAATCGATGAAAGAACCGGCACATTCTTCGGGATTGAAAAGAACTGGCCGCTGAATTAGGTGATGTTCAGCCGGCCGAAGGAAGGGCGGGTGAACGGAAAGTGCGCAGCGTGACCACTGAACGGCCCCTAACTCCCCTGCTCGACAAGGTTCAGTCACCGGCTGACCTGCGGCGCATGGGTGTGCCTGATCTGGCCCGGCTTGCCCAGGAACTGCGTGCTGAAACCATTTCTGCGGTGTCCGTCACCGGCGGCCATCTGGGCGCTTCGCTCGGCGTGATCGAGCTGACGGTTGCCCTCCACGCCGTCTTTGATACGCCCCGCGACAAGCTGGTCTGGGATGTTGGCCATCAGGCCTATCCGCACAAGATCCTCACCGGCCGCCGCGACCGCATCCGCACCCTTCGCCAGGGTGGTGGCTTGTCAGGCTTCACCAAGCGCAGCGAAAGCGAATACGACCCCTTCGGCACCGCCCATTCGTCCACCTCGATCTCGGCCGCGCTCGGCTTCGCCGCGGCCCATGATTTCGGCATGGACACCGGTGACGGAATTGCCGTGATCGGCGATGGCGCCATGTCGGCCGGCATGGCATTCGAGGCGCTGAACAATGCAGGCCATCTCGGCCGCCGCCTCTTTGTGATCCTCAACGACAACGAGATGTCGATTGCGCCGCCCGTCGGTGCGCTGTCGAAATATCTTTCCCGGCTCTATGCCGAAAAGCCGCTGCATGACTTCAAGTCGCTGGCCAAGGGCGCGCTGGAGTTCCTCCCGCCGCCCTTGCGCGAGGGGGCCGAGCGCGCGCGCCATTTCGTCAAGGGCATGGTCGTTGGCGGCACGCTTTTCGAGGAACTGGGTTTCTCCTATGTCGGTCCGATTGACGGCCATGACATGGAACAGCTGATGTCCGTCCTGCGCACGGTGAAGACCCGCGCCACCGGCCCGGTGCTCATCCATGTGCTGACCAAGAAGGGCAAGGGCTATGCGCCGGCCGAGCGCGCTGCCGACAAATATCACGGCGTCGCCAAGTTCGATGTCATCACCGGCGAACAGGTGAAGGCGAAGTCCAACGCGCCGTCCTACACCAATGTTTTTGCCGAGGCGCTGGTGCAGGAAGCCGAGGACGATCCGCGCGTCGTCGCCATCACAGCGGCCATGCCGACCGGCACGGGCCTTGATTTCTTCGGCAAGAGATTCCCCAAGCGCACCTTTGATGTCGGCATTGCCGAGCAGCACGCCGTCACCTTTGCTGCCGGGCTGGCGGGTGCCGGCATGAAGCCGGTCTGCGCCATCTATTCCACCTTCCTGCAGCGTGGCTACGACCAGGTGGTCCATGATGTCGCCTTGCAGGGCCTGCCTGTGCGCTTCGCCATTGACCGTGCCGGTCTGGTCGGTGCCGATGGCCCGACCCATGCCGGATCGTTCGACATTGCCTATCTCGCCAACCTGCCCGGTTTCGTGGTGATGGCCGCCGCCGACGAGGCGGAGTTGAAGCACATGGTGGCGACCGCCATTTCCATTGACGACCGGCCGTCAGCCTTCCGCTTTCCGCGCGGCGAGGGCGTTGGGGTTGATGTGCCGGCTCGCGGCCAGGTGCTGGAAATCGGCAAGG
>JBGSQC010000238.1:0-17287 GCA_041738295.1 Zhengella sp.
GCTCCGGGTGCCCTGGCAAATCCTGCCGCGCCCGGCACGGTGACAGCGCCCGGCGGCGAACAGCCGGCAGCAGCAGCCGTGCGGCGCATCAAGATCGAGACCCCGGCGCTTTCCGGTTCGATCAACCTGACCGGCGCCCGCCTTGATGAATTGGTGCTGAAGGGATACCGCGAGACCGTCGACAAGGGATCGCCCAACATCCAGCTGCTTTATCCCTCCTCCGACCCGAAGGGCTATTTCGCCGAAATCGGCTATGCGGGAACCGCCGAAACCGGTGCTGTTCCCGGCCCGTCCAGCGAGTGGCAGGGAGATGAAGCCCAAGTGCTGACCCCTTCGACCCCGGTGACGCTGACCTTCACCAATGACAAGGGCCTGACCTTCACCCGCACCATCAGCGTTGATGCGCAGTACATGTTCTCCTTCGAGGACAAGATCGTCAACGCGGGCGGTGTAGCAGCAAGCCTGCAGGCCTATGGCCGGGTGACACGCTTCGAAAAGCCGACCCACAGCAGCATCTATGTGCTGCACGAGGGTCTGCTCGGCGTGACCGGCACCGAAGGGCTGCAGGAAATCACCTTCGGCGACATTGAGGACGACAAGAATTCCGTCCCCGGCAAGTCGACTGATGGCTGGCTCGGCATGACCGACAAGTACTGGGCTGTCGCCATGGTTCCCCAGTCTGGTACCGCCTTCCAGCCGCGCTTTCTCTATGCTGATGCCGGACGTCCGCACTACCAGGCAGACTTCCTGACTGACGCAATTGCCGTTCCGGCCAATGGTGAAGTCACCAACAAGGCGCAGGTTTTTGCCGGAGCCAAGGTGGTTCAGGCCATTGAAAGCTACCAGAGCGAATATTCCATCCGCGAGTTCGACCGGATGATCGACTGGGGCTGGTTCTACTTCCTGACCAAGCCGATGTTCTACCTGATGGACTGGCTGTACAACCTGTTTGGCAATTTCGGCCTGGCCATCCTCGGCACCACGGTTGTCGTCAAGCTGCTGTTCTTCCCGCTGGCCAACAAGTCTTATGTCTCCATGGCCAACATGAAGAAGGTCCAGCCCGCCATGCTGGAAATCCGTGAGAAATTTGCCGATGACAAGATGCGCCAGCAGCAGGAGATGATGGAGCTCTACAAGCGCGAGAAGATCAATCCTGTGGCCGGCTGCTGGCCTGTTCTGCTGCAGATTCCGGTGTTCTTCGCGCTCTACAAGGTGCTCTATGTCACCATCGAGATGCGTCATGCGCCCTTCTACGGCTGGATCCATGACCTTGCCGCGCCGGACCCGACGTCGCTGTTCAACCTGTTCGGCCTGCTGCCCTATGACGTGCCTGCCTTCCTGATGATCGGCGTCTGGCCGCTGGTCATGGGCATCACCATGTTCCTGCAGATGCGCATGAACCCGACACCGCCGGACCCGACCCAGGCGATGATCTTCACATGGATGCCGGTCATGTTCACTTTCATGATGGCGACATTCCCGGCCGGCCTGATCATCTACTGGGCTTGGAACAACACGCTGTCGATCATCCAGCAGGCCTTCATCATGAAGCGCCAGGGTGCCAAGATCGAACTGTGGGACAATCTGAAGGCCCTGTTCAGCCGTAAAAAGACCGCCGGCTGACAAGTCTGGCCATCAAAAAGAGACACGGACCCCGGCCCTGGTGCCGGGGTTTTCCTTTCACACCCTGCTTTCACAGAGCCTTGCCCGCCACCGCGGACTTGACTTTGCGCAGCCATCAGACAAAGCCTCGCCGATGACCGAAACACCGCAGACCGACATCAGCCCCGAGGCTCGCAGCCTTTTCACCCACCAGTGGATCTTCATCCGCGGCGTGCCGTCGATGAAATTCCTGCCCCCGGAAGGCCCTGCCGAGATCGCCTTTGCCGGACGGTCCAATGTTGGAAAGTCCTCGCTGATCAATGCGCTGATCGGCCAGAAGGGTCTGGCGCGCACCTCCAACACTCCGGGCCGCACGCAGGAGCTCAATTATTTCGTTCCGGCCGGCTATTCGGGCGAGAAGGACGACCTGCCGCCGATGGCACTCGTTGACATGCCCGGCTATGGCTATGCGCAGGCGCCGAAGGAAATGGTCGACCGCTGGACGGAGCTGGTTTTCGATTATCTGCGCGGCCGCGTGACGCTGAAGCGCGTCTATGTGCTGATCGACTCGCGCCATGGCATCAAGTCCAATGATGATGAAGTGCTGAAGCTGCTCGACAAGGCAGCTGTGTCTTATCAGATCGTGCTGACCAAGACGGACAAGATCAAGCCGCCGGCAGTGGAGCGGCTGATCCGGGAGACGGCCGCGAAAATCGCCAAGCGGCCCGCTGCGTTTCCACAGGTTCTGGCGACGTCCTCGGAAAAGAGTGACGGAATGGACGCACTGCGTCAGGCGATCTTCACCGTGACCCAGGAGTGACGGCAAGTGGCAGCCGGACGGTGACTGACAATCCGCCCTCCGGTGCCAAGGCGAATTCCGGTGTGCTTGAATAGGCAGCGAGAATATCGCTGACGATGGCAAGGCCGAGGCCGGCCGAGCCGCCCTTGGTGTCGTCCCGCGTGCCGCGCTGGACGAGCGCCTGCATGACTTCGGGATCGGCTCCCGGCCCATCATCGCGGACTGCAACGACTGCCTTTTCCCATTCTCCGAATATCCCGACCACCACTCTTGATGAGGCATGACGGGCCGCGTTCTCGATCAGGTTTCCCAGGATGTCGTTGACATCATCGGGGTTGGCCACCGCCGCGATGGACTTCAATCCTGTCACCTCGAAGGCAATTCCTGACGCCTGCGGCGTGCGCAAGATGGTGCGGATGATCGCTTCGGCGGATTTCGCCAGATTAACAGCCGTATCGGGCGTCGTGGAGCGCAGCCGAGCACGTGCCAGTTCGCGCTCCACCGTGCGGGCCATCTGGGCAGCCAGTTCCTCTACGGAAGCAGCGAGTTCATGCTCGCCCTTGGCACGCAGGGCGGTGACATCAGCTGCGAGGGCGGTCAGTGGTGTCTTGAGGCCGTGGGCCAGGTCTGCGGCGCGGTCTCGGGCCCGCTGCATGTCAAGGCGCTGCTGCTGGAGAAGCGAATTGACCTCGTCAACAAGCGGCTGGACTTCAGCGGCGGCAGGATTTTCAAGCCGTTTGGACTGACCTTCGCGGATTGCCTTGATGCCCGACCGGAGCCTGTCAAAAGGTGCAAGGCCAGCGCCAACCTGAAGCCAGGCCCCTGCCAGCAGGACAAGGGCGAACAAACCAAGACCCGGCACCATGTCGCGCGCAAAGCCAGCAGTCAGCTCTCGGCTTTCCTCCGTGGTAATCGCCGCGGCAATGCGCGCAGCGCGATCCTGGCCACCTGACGTGATGACAAAGACGGCTTCGCGCAACAGGAGATCCGCGCCGTCTGGACCTGCAACATGATGCTCATGTAACTCGCCAGGTGCGGGCTTGTCTGCCGGCAGCTCCAGCGCGCTGTCCCATAAGGAACCCGAGCGCAGCAACGCTTCAGTCGACTCGTCACGCACCTGCCAATAGCGGCCCGAATAGAGCTTGGAAAAGGCAGCGTCGCCGGGCTCGTTTTGGATGAACAAGGCTCCATCGACGCCGATTCGCAAATTGCCCGCCAGCAAGCTGATATGGCTGTCCAGTTCCTGCGAAATTCGCCGTTCAAGATGGCGCTTGAACAGCGTTCCAAGCCCGGCCCCGGCGAGCGCCAAGGCCACCACAATGCCAATCATGGCGTAGACGAGCATGCGAACACGGATGGACCGCAGGGCTGTCACGAAGACTGCACCATGTAGCCGAAGCCGCGTCTGGTCTCGATGAGGTCCGTGCCAAGCTTGCGGCGCACCCGGCCGACAAGCACTTCGACGGCATTGGATTCGCGCTCAAAATGCTCTGCCTGCAGATGTTCGGCCAATTCCTGCTGGGGAACCACCCGTCCGGCGTGATGCATCAGGTAGGAGACAAGCCGGTATTCCTGCGGCGTGAGATTGACCGGTATGCCCTTGCGACTGACCCGCATCTGGCGCGTGTCGAGCGAGACGTCGCCAAGCTCGATGACCGGCGTGGAGACACCGGCAGACCGGCGCACAAGGGCCCTCAGGCGCGCCAGCAGTTCTTCCATACGGAAAGGCTTGGGCAGATAGTCGTCTGCTCCGCCGTCTATGCCTTCGACCCGTTCGCTCCAGCTTCCGCGCGCGGTCAGCACCAGTACCGGCATGGTGCGACCATTGGCACGCCAGCGCTTCAGCACTGTCAGCCCGTCCATGGAAGGCAAGCCGAGATCGAGGATGACGGCGGCGAAATCCTCGGTGTCGCCGAGGAACCAGGCTTCCTCCCCGTCGGTCTCTGAAATGACCAGATAGCCGGATGCCTCAAGGGCTGCGCGCAGATCGCCGGCAATGCGGCGGTCGTCTTCCACCAGCAGGATGCGCATGGTCAGTCATCCTCCTCGGCGCTGATCTTGCGCCCGGTGCGCGCATCGTACTTCACTTCAAGGACCCGGCCACCGGACTGGAGAATATGAAACTCGTAGACCGGAATGCCCTCCTTGTCTTCGAACTCCATCTCCAGGACCTTGTCGGGATGATCCGCGCGCGCTTTTGCAAGGATCTCGGCCAGCGGACGCACCTCGCCCTTCTGGCGCATCTCGTAAACCCTGTCTTTCCTGTCATGGTCGTCGCGGTCGCGGCCTTTGCGGTCGGCTTGCGCAGGAACGACTGCGGCCAGCATTGCAAGCAGCAGCAAATTTCGACGGGAGAAGAGATGTTTGTGGGTTACGCGCATGTTTCTGAAATAGAATCTCCAAGATGACAAGTTGCTGAACGGATGTCTCAGCGGTCCGTCATCAGGGTGCTGCGAAAAGGGTTCCACGGTCAACAACCGAAAGGATTTGCAACCCCTGAAGAAGGACCACCCCCATGAAGACGATCAAGCTTGCACTCCTCGGCGCCCTCATTGCCGCCGGCTCTGCCCCTGCCTTTGCCTCGGATGATTCCGCCCGTTGCGGCAACGCCCCGCAGAACCAGTGGATGAGTGAAGATGCCATCAAGGCCAAGGCCGTGGAAGCCGGCTATGACGTGCGCCAGGTCAAGGTCGAGGACGGCTGCTACGAGATTTATGGCATTGATGCCAAGGGCGCACGCCTTGAAGTCATGATGAACCCGGTCAGCGGCGAGACAGTCAAGGTCAAGACCAAGAACTGACCGGCATGGGCGGCGGGGACTCCCCCCTCACCCCGCCGCCTTCACTTCCACTGCAGCCAGGAACCGGCCTCATGTCACACGTTCACACCCCGGATGTTTCGTCCGATGCATCCAGCGCACAATCCGACAAACGCACCGTGCGGGTCTGGGATTCCTTTGTCCGGATCTTCCACTGGTCGCTGGTGGGTCTCTTCGCATTTGCCTTCGCAACAGGCGACGAATGGGAAACACCGCATGAATATGCGGGGTATGTCATAGCCGCATTGGTGGCATTGCGGGTGGTCTGGGGCTTCATCGGCCCGGTCCATGCGCGGTTCGCCGATTTCGTGAAGGGTCCGGCTACCGTCATTGCCTTTCTACGAGAAAGCGTGGCCATGAAGGCACCGCGCCATCTCGGGCACAACCCGGCAGGCGGGGCCATGGTCATCGCCCTGCTCACCATGCTGACCGTCATCTGCTCATCAGGCTACGCCATGACGACCACCATGTTCTGGGGCGTGGACTGGGTGGAAGAGGTTCACGAGATTGCAGTATATGCCACGCTCGGTCTCATCGCCCTGCATATTGCCGGGGTGATCCTTGCCTCAATCGAACATGGCGAAAACCTCGTTCACGCCATGATCACGGGACGCAAGCGCGCCAAGTGACCCCATCATCATCGCGCTTGCGGGCCGGCGGCCGGGCCGGATTTCTCCTGACCGGCAGCCGGTTCATTTTGTCAGCTGGCCTTTTCTTCGGCCGTGAATTTCAAGGCAACGCCATTGATGCAATGACGCTTGCCAGTCGGTGCCGGACCGTCATCAAAAATGTGCCCAAGATGACCACCGCAGCGGCGGCAGTGAACCTCGGTGCGCGGCAGCAGCAGCTTGTAATCGGTCGTGGTGCGAACGGCATCGGGCATGGCATCCCAGAAGCTCGGCCACCCGGTTCCGCTGTCAAATTTCGTGGTCGATGAATAGAGCGGCAGGTCGCAGCCGGCACAGGCAAAGGTGCCTTTGCGCGACTCGTAGTTCAGCGCGCTGGTAAATGGACGCTCGGTATCCTCGTGGCGCAGAACGGCATAGGCCTCCGGCGAAAGCAGGGCCTTCCACTCCTCGTCCGTCTTGACGATTTCAAAGGTTTCGGCGCGTGCATCCAAGCGGCGTCCGGCAAAAAGGGCCGCGACACCAGCAATGGCTGATCCGGCAAGAAGGCGGCGGCGGGTCATCATGATAGTCCTCCATATGGTCCGGCTTCCAATCTAGGGCGTTTGCCTGCCGAATGCCAATCAAACGGTCGAGACCGCCGGTCACCAGGCAGGCAAGTTTCCGTGAGCAGACGGGTGAAGGGACATGACCCGCCCGCCCACGGAGAACCGGATCAGGAAGCCGGCAGCAGCACGGTGTCGATCACATGGATGACGCCGTTCTTCTGCTTGACGTCAGCAATCGTGACGGTGGCCACATTGCCCTGGCCGTCCTTGATCATGATCTTGCCGTCCTTTTCCATGGCGGTGAACTCGCAGCCACCGACGGTCTTGACCGGGTGCATGCCCTTGTCATCGGCCACCATCTTGGAAATGGCATCCGACATGGCGTTGGCCGCCACGACATGGCAGGTCAGGATCTTGGTCAGCTGGTCCTTGTTTTCCGGCTTCAGCAGCGTGTCGACCGTGCCGGCGGGCAGCTTGGCGAAGGCTTCATTGGTCGGAGCAAAGACGGTGAAGGGACCATCGCCCTGCAAGGTTTCGACCAAGCCGGCTGCCTTGACGGCGGCAACGAGCGTCGTGTGATCCTTCGAGTTCAGGGCGTTCTCGACGATGTTCTTGTCTTCAAACATCGCCGCGCCGCCGACCTTCGGATTGGCAGCATAGGCAACGGTGGCAAAGGCAACGGAAACGCCGAGGGCGGCGGAGGCAAAGGTCTTCAGATTCATGACGGTTCTCCCGGTTATTGGGACCCTCATCAGTGGGGTCGGGAGCAGTCACGAGGAGAAGAGGAAAAGAGTTTCATCCGGACTCACAAAAAATCAGATCGGACCGATTTCACCAACAGCCAGAACCGCACCGGTGGGAGCGCCGGTCTTTGATCCGCCAGCTGGTTCATCCGAAATGGCAAGGGCTGCGCCCTCGGCCAGCTTGCGCACGATCTCTGCCGACAAGGTGATGGTGATCGCCTTGCCATCGGGGATGACGCCAAGCGAGACCGGCGCATTGCCGCCTTCGATCAGCCAGAGCTCGAAATCATGTCCGCTGACGCGTTCACCGGCGACATGGCTCAGACGAAGCGCCTGCCCGCTCGGCTCGTAGAGCGCAAGATAGCGCACCGGCGAGGCATCCGATACCAGTGCAGCGGCAAGGCCCGGACTGGGCTGCGACGGAGGCGAGACCAAGGTTGCCGGAACGATCAGGGCGACGGCGAGCGCACCAAGCGCAGCAATCGCCCCGGTGCGCCAGAATGCCAGGTTGTTCCACAAGGAAGCGCGCTCAGGGGCTGTCGCAGCAGTGGAAGCAAAGAGCCGTTTGTCGAGCGCCTGCTTCACGGAGGTCGCCGGCACAGTTTCAGGATAGTCGTTCCCGAGAGGGGAGAGCCTGTCGTGCCATTCCTCGACCAGCTTTTCGAGAGCCGGCTCGCGCTTCATCCGGGTGACCAGCAGTGCCCGCTCGGCGCCCGGAAGGACGCCAAGGACATACTCGGCAGCCAGCATGTCGTCGCCGCCTTCCGGTCCTTGCTTGCTGTCTTCCTGTGCGCTCATGTCTCCAGGCACTCTCTCAGTTTCAACAGGCTGCGGCGCAGCCAGGTTCTCATCGTGTTGACCGGCACCTTGAAGCGGCCAGCCAGTTCCTCGTAGCTCTCACCCATCACATAGGCGCGCCTCACCGCGACAGCCCTGTCTGCTTCCAGTTGCTCCATGCAGGTATCGATCCTGCGGCCTTCGCTGGCAAGCACTGCAACACGCTCGGGCGATGGGGCATCGTCGGCAATGTCAAAGGCGTCGTCAATGTCCTGCGCGGGTGCCTTTCGGCTCCTGAGCCTGTCAATGCAATGGTTGCGGGCAATTGCCGCCAGCCACGATACCGGGCTTAATTCAGAGACAGCGAAGCGATCCGCCTTCGTCCAGATACGGACGAAAACCTCCTGCACGGCATCCTCTGCCTCAGCCCGGTCATTCAAGATACGAATGCAGATGCCAAAAAGTTTCGAACTGACAGCGCCATAGAGCACGTCAAAGGCTGCGCGGTCCTTGAGCGCGCAGCGAACGATCAGTTTGGCAATGTGGTCGGCATTTTCCATCGCCACCATAGTAGGGCAAGCGCCCGGCGTGGCAATGGCCAGGCAGTCTGCAATCCGCCCTTTCTTGGCAGACCGTTTCACGCTATCAAGCCGCGCAAATTGTCCCGCACCGGAGCCCGCGATCCATGGCCGACGAAACGCCGAAGAACACTGCCGAACTGCAGGCCAGCCTGCTGTCGCAAGCCCTGCCTTACATGCAGCGCTACGAGAACAAGACCGTGGTGGTGAAATATGGCGGGCACGCCATGGGCAATGCCGAGCTCGGCCAGGCCTTCGCGCGCGACATCGCGCTGCTGAAGCAGGCTGGCGTCAACCCGATCGTCGTGCATGGCGGCGGCCCGCAGATCGGCGCGATGCTGACCAAGATGGGGATTGAAAGCCGGTTCGAGGGCGGGTTGCGCGTCACCGATGCCAAGACGGTTGAAATCGTCGAGATGGTGCTGGCCGGTTCCATCAACAAGGAAATCGTCCGCATGATCAATGCGGAAGGCGAATGGGCGATCGGCCTGTGCGGCAAGGACGGCAACATGGTGTTTGCCGAAAAGGCCACCAAGACCATGCGTGATCCCGACAGCAACATCGAGCGGGTGCTTGACCTCGGCTTCGTTGGCGAACCGGCAGAGGTTGACCGCACGCTGCTCGACCTGCTTGCCCGTTCCGAGATGATTCCGGTGCTGGCACCGGTGGCGCCGGGCCGCGACGGCCACACCTACAACATCAATGCCGACACCTTTGCCGGAGCGATCGCCGGCGCGGTGGAAGCCACGCGTCTGCTTTTCCTCACCGATGTTCCGGGCGTGCTCGACAAGAACGGCGTGCTTTTCGATGAGTTGACGGTGGCTGAGGCGAAGGCGCTGATCGCCGACGGCACGATCTCCGGCGGCATGATCCCCAAGGTCGAGACCTGCATCGAGGCTATCAATCGCGGCGTCGCGGGTGTCGTCATCCTCAACGGCAAGACGGCCCATGCCGTGCTGCTGGAACTCTTCACCGAACACGGTGCAGGCACGCTGATCGTGCCGTAAGCGACAGTAAATCAATAGACAAAAGAAAAGCCGGGCGCATGACCCGGCTTTTCTGTTTTCAGGCCTCAATGCGTGGGACTGGGGGTGCGCCGTAGGGCGCGCGGACCTGCGGCTTGGGAAGCAGACGGACCAGCCCGGCAATCAGCAGGAAAGCGATGATGTTGTAGAGGACGGCGTCCTGGAAGGCGCCGGCAAAGGCCGCATCGCGCGCCTGACCGGCAGCAAGGCTTGATGCACTTTGGGAAAAGAAGATCTGTCCGACGAGGGCGACACCAAGCGCGCCGCCTGCCTGCTGGAAAGCCTGCAGGGCGCCTGATCCAGAACCGGCATCAGCCGGCGGCACATTGGACAGAACAGTCTGGAACATGGGCGAAATGGCAAGTCCAAGCCCCATGCCGCCCGCCAGCAGCGGAATTGCAAAACTCAACCCGTCAAACGCGCCGATCATCGCGCCTGACAGATATTGCACCCAGACCATCGCGGCGACCAGCATCAGCGCACCAACAGAGATGCGGCGGCGGGGCCAGCGCATGCCAAGACGGCCCGAAATGAGCGAGGCCACGAGCACGCCCACCGAGAATGGCATGGTGGTCAGGCCGGATTGCAAAGGCGTCAGGCCGTTGCCGACCTGAAGGTAGATGGCCAGCACGAGGAAGAAGCCCGGCACTCCGGAGAAAAGAATGGTGCTGAGTGCGGTGCCAAGAAGGAAGTTGCGATTCCCCATCAGTTGGACCGGAAGAAGCTGCGGTGCCCCGGCAGCCTCCTGCCGGCGCTCCCACTGGACAAAAATGTAGGCCGCCGGAAGGCTCATCGCCAGCAGGGCGAAAATCCATGCCGGCCAGCCGAGTTCACGGCCTTCGATCAGCGGGAAGATCACCAGCAGAACGGTGATGCCGGCCAGCAGGATGCCACCGGGATCGGTGCGCAGTTCCGGATCGCGTGGCAGCGCTGGAATAAAACGGAACGCCGCGGCGACTGCGAAGATTCCGATCGGGATGTTGACCAGGAAGATCGGCCGCCATTCCATGCCGGCAATGTTGGCATCGATCAGGAATCCGCCAAGCACAGGTCCGGAAACCGCAGCCAGACCGGCTGTCAGGCCGAAGAGCGAAAATGCCGCAGCGCGCTCATGCGGGGGAAAGATCACCTGCGCAATGGCAAGCGTCTGCGGAACCATCATGGCACCCCCTAGCCCCAGGACAACGCGCGACAGGATGAGCATCGGCATCGTATGGGCCATGCCGCACAGTGCGGAGGCGATGGTGAAGAGTATGATGCCGGCGATGAAAACGCGACGCCTTCCATGAATGTCGCCCATGCGGCCAAAGGGCAGCAGGCAGACGGCAAAGGTCATGATGTAGGCAGCGACGACCCATTCGATCTGGCTCGCGGTCGCATCAAACGACCGTTGCAGCGAGGGGACGGCGACATTGACGATCGTCACGTCAATCATGTTCATGAAGCTGGCAACAAGCAGGGTTGCCATGGCGATCCAGCGACCCTGGATGCCTTCGTGACCTTTCGGTCCGCGGTCGGTTTGCACGTTCAAGGTCCTTTCGTGGCGCGTCATGCCGGATTGGCAAAAACGGCGCGCATCAATTCTTCGGCTATGGATTCAAGCGGGACCGGAGGCGCGCAGGCGTTGCGTCCGCGCCAGGTCAGGGCGCCGATGATCATTCCCGCAGCCGCTTCCGGGTCGAGACTGGCCCGGAAGTCCCCGGCTTCCATGCCTTGGGCAAGGATGGCTGCAAGCCGGTCATGCCAGTGATCGGTCATGGGCTGCATGATGGCGGCCACCGCCGGATCACGCTTTGCACGGACCATCAGCTCACCATAGACCTGATGGATTTCAGGGCGGTCGCGGCGGATCTCGATGAACTCGTCCAATTCAAGCCGCAGGACCTGCGAAGGGGTCAGTCCGTCGCGCGGGTGTGCTTCATGAACAGCGACAAACTCATCGCGCAGGGATTGGGCCAGCAACGCAACCAAGGCTTCCTTGCCGGGCACGTGGTAGTGCAGCGTTGCGATGTTGATGCCGACGCGTGCAGCAATGTCACGGGTTCGCAATCCTTCGAAGCCCTGTTCGGCGATGAGGGCGCGTGCAGCCATCGCGATTTCGCGTTGACGGCGTCCATGAGTGTCCTTGACTTTCTCGTCCATTTTCAATCAATCACTTGATTGAGAGATGGAGTCAAGCGTGTTTTGTGGCGGGATTTCACTATTGCGAGACAACGGGTTGCCGAAGCAAAATAGTTTGCTACCATAACAATTGTCGGACCGCGGAGGAGCGCCCGGCCGCCGGAAAGGCGCTGGTCCGTGAAGGCTGATCGGGATTGTAACGGGAGGAAGCCAATGTCCACACTACGTATGGCCGTGTTTGCGGCCGCCACTGCCTTGACCGCGATGTCCACGGCCCAGGCCCAGGAAGTCGAACTGCGCCTGTCGCACTGGGTCCCGGCCACGCATCCGATCCAGACGCTCGGGATCGAGCCCTGGGCAAAGTCGGTCGAAGAGGCCTCGAAGGGCCGCATCAAGATCACCATCTTCCCGGCCCAGCAGCTCGGCGCCGCGCCCGACCACTATGACATGGCCCGCGACGGGATCGTGGACATTTCCTACACCAATCCGGGCTACCAGGCAGGACGCTTCCCGCTCTACAGCCTGATCGAGATCCCCTTCCACATGAACAATGCCGAGCGCGGCGCAGTGGCCATGCATGAATGGTATGCGCCGATTGCTGCCACCGAGATGGCCGACGTGATGTTCTGCCTTGCCAATCCGCATGATCCGGGCACGATCCATTCCAAGAACGCGCTCAAGGTTCCCGCCGACGTCAAGGGCCTGAACGTGCGTCCGGCGCATGCGACCATGGCGCGCTTCATTTCGTCGCTTGGCGGCGCCCCGGTTCAGGTGCCGGCACCGGAAGCCCGCGAGGCGATTGCCAAGGGTGCGGCCGATGCCATCACCTTCCCGTGGAACTCGGTCAACATTTTCGGCATCGACAAGGAGACCAAGTATCATCTCGACATGCCGTTCTATGTTTCGGCGCAGCTTCTGCTGATCAACAAGGCGAAATATGCCGCCCTGAGCGACGAGAACAAGAAGGTGCTCGACGAGCATTGCACGCCGGAATGGTCGGGCAAGTTCTCCAAGGGTTGGGCCGAGAACGAAGCTTCAGGCAAGCAGAAGATGATCGATGCCGGCGGCCACACCATCTATGCGCCGACCGCCGATGAAGTGACGCTTTGGCGCGATGCCGCTGCGCCGCTGATCGACACTTGGAAAAAGGAAGCGGCGGCAAAGGGTGCCGATGCTGAAAAGATGTACAAGGATTACCAGGACGCGCTGACGCGCCACACCGCGAAGTTCTGATCCCGTCATCATGAGCGGCCCGCCGGAGACCACCCGGCGGGCCTTTCCCCCGCCGACCGGAGCCTTCAATGGACAAGCCGCCTGCCGGACCGCTTGAGCGCATTTCGCTTGTTATCGAAAAGATGGCCGGCGCGCTGCTCGGGCTGATCACCATCCTGATCGTGGTGTCGGCCATCGGCCGGTATCTGCTGGCATGGCCGGTACCGGATGCCTTTGACCTGTCGCGCTTTCTGATTGGCGCGGCCATCATGTGGGGGTTTGCCTCGGTCGGCTTCCGCGGCTCACACATCAAGGTCGACATCGTCGCAGAAATGTTGCCCGCCAAAGCGCGGCGCTGGATCGACAGTTTCGCCGGGTCGGTGTTGCTGCTCTTCACCGTGCTGCTTGCATGGAAAATGTTTAACCGCGTTGCCAGCGCCTATCACAGCGGCGAGGCAACCTTTGACCTGCGCATGCCGGCCTGGATCTTTCTTGGCCTGATCTGGATTGGCGTTGCCGTGTCGATCCTGGCGGTTGTATCGAGGCTTTTCCTGGTGGCTTCCGGGCGGGCAACGCTGGAGCATTTTGAAACCGTGGAGATTGCCGACCCTGATGCAAGGGATGGCCAATCATGAGCCACGGGGATTTCGTTGCCGTAGCCGGCTTCATTGCGCTGTTTGCCCTGATGCTGCTGCGCGTACCCATTGGCGTTGCCATGGGGCTGGTGGGTGTTGGCGGCTTTGCCGCGATCACCGGATGGGGGCCGGCGCTGAACCTGCTTGCCCAGTCGCCGGTGCGTACGGTGACAGATTTCAATCTCAGTCTCATCCCCTTCTTCATCCTGATGGGTGTGCTGGCGACCAATTCCGGCATGTCTCGGGAACTTTTCCGCACCGGCCAAGCCTGGTTCGGCTCCTTCAAGGGTGGCATGGCGCTGTCGACCATCGGCGCCTGTGCAGGCTTTGCAGCGATCTGCGGCTCGTCTGTTGCCACCGCTGCCACGATGACAAAGATCGCGTTGCCGGAAATGCAGCGCGCCGGCTATCGCGACGACATCGCAACAGGCGTCATTGCTGCCGGCGGCACGCTCGGCATACTCATTCCGCCCTCGGTGGTGCTGGCGGTCTATGCCTACATCACGGAGCAGGACGTCGGAAAACTCTTCATCGCGGGCATCGTACCCGGCTTTCTTGCCATCATCATGTACATGATTGCGGTGCGTGTGGCCTATTCCCGGTCGCTTCCGGCAGGCGAACGCTTTGATCTTGGTGAAGCGATCCGCTCGCTTGGCGGGGTCTGGGCGGTACTGCTGCTTTTCATTGCGGTCATCGGAGCGATGTATTTCGGCGTGGTCACGGCAACAGAGGCGGCGGCTGCAGGATCTCTGATCACCGCGCTGATCGGTATTGCGCGCGGTCGGCTCGGATACAGGCTGATCATGGAAAGCCTGGTGGAAGCACTGCGAACGTCAGTGGCCATCTACACGATCCTGATCGGCGCCATCCTGTTCGGGTATTTCCTCGCCATCACCCAGACACCCCAGAAAATCACGGCCTTCCTGGTGGCCCTTGATCTCGGCGCCTATGGAACGCTGACCATCATCCTTGGCTTCTTCCTGCTGATGGGCTGCATCCTGGATGCCATGGCGATGATCATCCTGCTGGTGCCGATTGTGTTCCCGGTCATCACCCAGCTCGGTTTTGATCCGATCTGGTTTGGCGTCATCATCGTCATGACGGTGGAACTGGGGCTGATCACGCCGCCGGTCGGCATGAACGTCTTTGTCATCAACACCATTGCGCGCGACGTGAAGCTTCCGACGATCTTCCGGGGCGTGATGCCCTTCGTGGCGGTCGATATACTGAGGCTGATCCTGCTGGTCATTTTTCCATCGCTCGTGCTGTTCCTGCCGATGACCATGAAATAGCGCCCTGCCAACCGCAAATGAGGAGCTGCCATGTCCGCCACACCGCCTGAACTGCGCCATCTGTGCGATTTGCGCGTGGAGCTTTCGCCGATCATGGAGCTCGGCAATGGCCCAAAGGGCAAGCGCCGCATCATACCGATTGTCGGGGGGACGGTGACAGGCGAACGCCTAAACGGACGGATCCTCAATTTGGGGGCAGACTGGCAGACGATCATGGCGGACGGGGTGGCCGAACTCGACACCCGCTATGGTATGGAAACCGATGACGGAGCGCTGATCGACATCCGCAATTTCGGGTTCAGGCACGGTCCGGCCGACGTGATTGCGGCGCTTGGGCGCGGCGAAGCGGTGGACCCTTCAGCCTATTACATGCGGACCCATCCGCGCCTTGAAACCGGCGATCCGCGCTATTCCTGGGTGAACCGGTTGATCCTGGTCGGCACGGGTTCACGCCAGCCGGACCATGTGAGGATGAGCTTCTTCGAGGTGCTTTGAGGGACGCTCAGGCCTTGATGGTGCGAGCCAGATGATCGCCCAACCTGTGGGCGATGGTGGTGAGCGTGGTGGTCGGATTGCACTGGCCTGACGTGGTGAAAACGGACGATCCGCCGATCCACAGATTGGCCATTCCGTGCACCTTGCAGTCGGCATCGACAACGCTCACGGCGGGATCGGTTCCCATGCGGGTTCCGCCCATGTGGTGATGCCCGGCGATTTCCTGGTCCTTCGGATAGTCTTCCGTGTTGGTGACCCAATCCTCAAACCGCAAGCGGCCAAGGTCTTTTGCCGCCAGCGTCTGGCCGAACAATGTCAGACCTTCCTCCATGGTCCGGCGCTCAAGCTCACCCTTGCGCCAGTGCAATGCGATGCGGGGAATGCCTGCGGCGTCACGGTTGGCGGCATCCAGCGAAATGTGGTTGTGGGCTTCGGGTGCCTGTTCCCATCCGAGATAGATATGGGCGGCACAGCGCAAATGGGCACCCATGCCATCGGCCACCCATTCAGAAACGTCCGGCGCATAGCAGGCGAGGTCGGCGACAAGCTTCTTGACACCCTGATATGGGGAGCGGATCAGCCGCACGCCGAAATTCATGATTCCAAGGCGTTCCATGGCAGCCGGCGACGGCGAGTAGAAGGCCTCGCCCGTGGCGTCCCATTCAAAGGCGTTCTCGTCAAAGAGAAGCGCTACCGCAGGTTCGAACTGCGGATGCTCCATCCAGTATTTTCCAAGGGCAGCTGCCTTGGGAACAACAGTGCCATTCGTCTTTTCGTTTGACCAAAGCAGCAGGCGCGAGTTTTCAAGCCCACCGGTGCAAACGACGAAATGGTCTGCGGCAATCGCGCCCGCAGCCTTGCCGCGTGACCAGAGATTGGCGGCGGTTACTTTCGTTCCGTCGCCTTCAAGATCGGTGACCATGGTGTTGAGCACCAGCGCCACGCCGGGATTATCCTTCAGGAAGGCGCGGTACTTGTCGCCCAGATGCACGGCCGGGCTCTTGATCAGTTGCACCCAGTCGATGTCATCGGATATCGGCTGGTTTGCCCGAAACGGCACAAGGTCCAGCATGTCGCGGGCCGCATCGAACCACTGTTCAAGATCTTTGCGCGTGATCGGCCAGCCGGAATTGGGGATCCAGGCGCGCTTTTCAAAATCGTGGGCGTCCATTTCGCGGCACCAGCCGGCCCAATGGTTGGAGCAGCCGCCAAGCAGCCGGATGCGTGTCACGTCGAGATCGAAGTAGGGGTCGCCATCCACAGAGCCGCGGTAAAAATCCTGGCTTTCCTCGGTGACCTCGTCCGAACCAGCTTCCAGCATGACGACGGGAATGCCAGCCTTGGCCAGTTGGAGTGTCACGGCCATGCCAGCAGGGCCGGAACCGATGACACAGGCCCTTGGCTGAAAACCGGAAGAGCGGAAGGATTCAATGTCCGGAAAGATCACCGCAGGTCACTCTTCTTGAGCAGCCAGCCACCGGAAATGACGGTTTCATCCCCGTTGGCCGGAGCCGCCAGTGCCTGCCCCTTGAACTGCTTGAAGGCAGCAAGGGTGAGCAGGGACAGCAGGAGACGCCTGCGCGTCATGCGAGTAAGGAAAGTTTTCATCGGCAACAACCGCTCTTGTTGAAGCTTGACCCTACTCGTTAGCGATGAATTTTTGACTAAGCCCGCCTGACCTCAGATCCGCGCAAGCATGAGGGCCACCACACCGGCAACGATGGCGGCGCAGCCTGCAATTTCGAGCCGGTTGATCCGTTCCTTGAAAAAGAAGACCGAGGTGGCAAAGGTGAACAGCATTTCCACCTGCGCCAGCGTCTTGACCAGCGCCGCATTCTGCAGGGTCATCGCCGCGAACCATCCGAAAGATGCCAGCGCCCCGACGAGGCCGGTCATCAGCGACGGCTTCCAGGCAGCCCGGATGCGGGCAATTTCACCGGGTTCGCGTAGCACGATCCAGACGCCCATCACGGCGGACTGCAGCAGGATCGCGCAGACCAGCACCATGCCCGCCTG
>JBGSQC010000266.1:0-3272 GCA_041738295.1 Zhengella sp.
TTGATGTATCTCCGTAGCCTCAGAAGCATGCGCGCAATCTGGCCGAAGCCATGCATGCGCGCTTCCTGCCCATGCCCAGGGCAGGGGCCCTCGAGATTGCCCAACCGGTTCGCCATGCGCTCGCGGCGGTGCGAGCATGAACGCGGCGGCCACCATCACCCGCGCCCGCAAGTGCGGCCCCTCCGGCACATTGGTTCAAGCCGACGGGCTGACCTGGAACGTGGTGAGCCAGGGCGAGGGGCCGGTCATCCTTCTGGTCCATGGAACGGCTGCATCAACCCACTCATGGCGCCATGTCATGCCGTTGCTGGCAGCGGATCATCATGTCATCGCGGTCGACCTGCCGGGCCATGGCCGCACATCATCGCGCGGTTCGCGCGATCTCAATCTCGACCGCATGGCGCGAGGCTTGGGCGCCCTCATGACAGCGCTCCATGTCGAGCCAGCCGTGGTCGCTGGCCATTCCGCCGGTGCCGCCGTGCTCGTCCATGCCAATGCGCGGTCCTATCTCCGGTCAGACCGGCTGGTGTCCTTCAATGGCGCTTTCTTTCCTTTTTCCGGCGTGGCCGGCAGCCTGTTTTCGCCCATCGCCAAGCTGGTGGCGCTCAATCCGCTGGTGCCGCGCATCCTTACAAGCGTGGCCAGCCGCTCCACCGTTGAGCGCCTGCTGCGCGACACCGGCTCCAAGCCGTCTGCCGATGATGTTGATTGCTACTATGAGCTCTTCCGCCAGCCCTCTCACGTGGCTGCCGCGCTCGGCATGATGGCAGCGTGGGATCTTACCGCCATGGCCACCACGCTCGCGCATGTCGTCTCGGACAGCCTCTTTGTCGGGGGCAATGACGACAAGGCCGTGCCGCCCGACACTGCCGACAAGGCCGCCCGCCTCTGCCCCCGAGCACAGGTGCTGAGCGTCAAGGGCCATGGCCATTTGTTGCATGAGTGCGAACCGGCCCTTGCCGCGCATTTGATCGCAGGCCGACGCCAAGCGGACTGACGATTTGGCATTTCAAAGCGGCGAGGCCTTGCGTCAATCAGGATTGCGGACGATACTGTCCACAAATGTTGACAACACACCACCGACCGCATGCTGTCGTCATTGGTGCCGGACTTGGGGGTCTGGCCGCCGCCATTAGGCTTGGCGCGCGCGGCTATCGCGTCACGGTGTTTGACCGGCTGCCGGTCGCAGGCGGCAGGGCAACCGTGCATCGGCAGGACGGCTTCACCTTTGATGCCGGCCCGACGATCATCACGGCACCCTTCATCCTGGAAGAACTCTGGCAGGTCGCCGGACGCAACTTCCATGACGATGTGGAATTGAAGTCGCTTGATCCGTTTTACACGATCCGCTTCGATGACGGCGACACCTTCACCTGCCGCTCCGATCCGGAAGCCATGCGCCTCGAAGTCGCGCGCATTTCCCCGCAGGATGTGGCCGGCTATGACCGGTTCATGGCCGAAAGCGAGGCGATCTATCGCATCGGCTTTGAGGAACTGGGCCATGTGCCGTTCAACTCGGTGATGGACATGGCGCGTGTCGCGCCGAGCCTGCTCTCGCTGAAATCCTGGCGGTCAGTCTATGGCCATGTGGCTGCTCATGTGAAGAACGAGAAAATCCGGATGGCACTCAGCTTCCATCCGCTCTTTGTCGGCGGCAACCCGTTCCGCACGACGTCGGTCTACAGCCTGATCGCCTATCTGGAGCGTACCCATGGCGTGCACTGCGCCATCGGCGGCACCAACCGTATCGTCCGCGCGATGGTCAAATTGATTGAAAGCCAGGGCGGATCGGTGATGACCTCGACCGATGTCGCCGCCATCACCCATGATGGCAAGCGCGCCACCGGCATCAGGCTTGGCTCCGGCGAGACCGTGCCCGCAGACATCGTGGTGTCGAATGCCTGCGCCGCCCACACCTACAACACGCTGCTCAAGGATGGCCCGAAGTCGCGCTGGACGCCGCGCAAGCTGGAACGTGCCCGGCACTCCATGTCGCTCTTCGTCTGGTATTTCGGCACCAATCGCCAATTTACGGATGTGCCGCACCACACGATCCTGATGGGTCCGCGCTACCGTGGCCTGATCGCCGACATTTTTGACCGCAAGGTGCTGGCTGGGGACATGAGCCTCTATCTGCACCGCCCGACCGCGTCCGATCCCTCGCTGGCGCCCGACGGGTGCGATGCCTTCTATGTGCTGTCGCCGGTTCCCAATCAGGAAGCCGGCATCGACTGGTCAACCATGGCGCAGACCTACCGCAGCCGCGTCGCGCAGCGCCTCCATGAAACCGTGATGCCGGGCTTCCTGGATCATGTGGTGACCGAGCGCCTGATGACGCCGGACTCTTTCGAGCATGACCTGCTGTCTTACAAGGGAGCGGCTTTCGGGCTGGAGCCGGTTCTGACGCAAAGCGCATGGTTCCGACCGCACAATTCCAGCGAAGAGCTGGAGGATCTTTTTCTGGTCGGGGCTGGAACGCATCCGGGTGCCGGCCTGCCGGGTGTTCTGTCCTCGGCGCGCGTGCTTGACCGGGTCGTTCCGTCACCGCAGGAGCGCGCCCTTGCTGCCACTTGATTTCGCCAGCCCTGCCGACCTCGCGCTCTGCCGACAGATGATCCGGCAGGGATCGCGCAGCTTTCACCTTGCCTCGCTGATCCTGCCGGAAGCTTATCGCCAGCATGCGCGCGGCCTGTACGGGTTTTGCCGCATGGCCGACGATCTGGTTGACCAGTCGGATGATCCGCGCCACGCAGTCGCTGCCTTGGGAACAAGGCTGGACCGGATCTATGCCGGCGACCCGGCAGACGATCCGACCGACCGCGCCTTTGCCGATATTGTTCACCGGTTTGCCATTCCGCGCAGCATTCCCGATGCCCTGATCGAGGGCTTTTCCTGGGATGCCACCGGTAAGGTCTATGACACCCATTCCGATGTGATCGCCTATGGCGTGCGCGTGGCGGGAACCGTCGGTGTCATGATGTCGCTGATCATGGGCCAACGCGACCCCGAGGCGCTGGCGCGTGCGGTTGATCTTGGCGTCGCCATGCAGCTCAGCAACATCGCCCGTGATGTGGAGGAGGATGCGCGCCTTGGCCGGGTCTATCTTCCGGGCGACTGGCTGGCTACGGACGGATGCTCCCGCGATGCAGTCCTGCGCCAGCCGCACCTTGGCGCGCTGTCGGCCACACGTCTCGTTTGCGAGGCAGAGATGCTTTACGAGCGGGCGCGCTCCGGCATTGCCCTTCTGCCGGCCTCCTGCCGCGCCTCCATCA
>JBGSQC010000269.1:0-3981 GCA_041738295.1 Zhengella sp.
GGATTTGCCACGCTGCATGCCCGCACCCGCGGCGCCGACTGGCGCGCACCGGCGCTTGGTCTTGCCTATGTCGCCACGGCGTTCTTTTCGCCGGTGCTGTTCCTCTTTCTCATTGCCGGTCTGTTCGACACGCGCCGCCAGGCGGTGATGTCGGATGCCGGTTCCCCGCCAAACCCCAACAGCTGAAATCAAAACCTGAAAGGAAACTCACATGGAAGTCATTCTTCTCGAACGCGTTGCCAAGCTCGGTCACATGGGCGAAGTGGTCAAGGTCAAGGACGGCTTTGCCCGCAACTACCTGCTGCCGCTCGGCAAGGCCCTGCGCGCCAATGCGGCCAACAAGGCCCGTTTTGAAACCGAGCGCGCCAAGCTCGAAGTCCGCAACAATGAGCGCAAGGCTGCCGCTTCGGCCGTTGCCGAAACCCTCGACGGCAAGTCCTTCGTGGTGGTTCGCGCCGCCGGCGAAACCGGCCAGCTCTACGGTTCGGTTGCCGCCCGCGACATCGCCGACCTGCTGGCTGCCGAAGGCTTCACCGTTTCGCGCAACATGGTTTCGCTCAACACGCCCATCAAGACGATCGGCCTGTCGGACGTGGTGATTGCGCTGCATCCGGAAGTCGAAGTGACCGTGACGCTGAACATTGCGCGTACCGCCGATGAAGCTTCCCGCCAGTCGAAGGGCGAAGACCTGACCTCTGCAGAAGCCATCTATGGCGACGACATCAACGATGCCGCCCGCCCCGACGAGTTCTTCTCGGGCGACGAAGACGAAGGCGACGACGAATAAGCCTTCGTCCTTCACGGACAAACCTTCGCAACGCCCGGCAGCAATGCCGGGCGTTTTGCGTTGGCGTCGCCTGTCGTAAACTGAAAGCTGATTCGTCTGGCCGGTGCGTCAAGGCTGCAGGCTGAATGCTGGAAACAAAGTTATCCCCAGCCTGTGGGAATCGCACACAAGCGCACAAAGACCGGGCTGCCCGGCGCGCGGCCCTTCCGTCCTTTGTCTGGCGGGTCTAAAGCGGATGGTCGAAAAGCAGGAAAGACAGCGGACAATGGCCGAGGCGGCACGCAAACTGGAAGTCAGGGAAAACACGCTTTACCGCGAGGCTCCCAACAACATGGAAGCCGAACAGGCGCTGCTGGGTGCCATCCTGGTCAACAATGACGCCTTCTATCGCGTTTCGGACTTCCTGAAGGGCAATCATTTCAACGAGGGCCTGCACCGCAAGATTTTCGAGACGGCGGGCGAACTGATCCGCATGGGCAAGTCCGCCAATCCGGTGACGCTGAAGACCTTCCTTCCCTCGGACGACAAGGTGGGCGACATGACGGTCGCCCAGTATCTGGCGCGCCTTGCCGCCGAAGCCGTCACCATCATCAACGCCGAGGATTATGGCCGCGCGATCTATGACCTTGCGACGCGCCGCGCGCTGATCGGCATCGGCAACGACATGGTCAACATTGCCTATGACGCGCCGGTGGACATGGCCCCACAGGAGCAGATCGAGGATGCCGAGCGCCGGCTCTTCGAACTGGCCGAGACCGGCCGCTATGATGGCGGCTTCCAGGCCTTCACCGATGCTGTGAGTCTCGCCATCGACATGGCCGGCGCGGCCTACCAGCGCGAAGGTCATCTGTCAGGCATTTCGACCGGCCTGCGCGACGTTGACCGGAAACTGGGCGGCCTTCAGGCCTCCGACCTTGTGATCCTCGCCGGACGCCCGGCCATGGGCAAGACGTCACTGGCCACCAACATCGCCTTCAACATTGCCTCGGCCTATGAGCCGGTGGAACAGGCCGACGGATCAGTGAAGCCTGCCAAGGGCGGCGTTGTCGGCTTCTTCAGTCTGGAAATGTCGTCCGAACAGCTCGCCACGCGTATCATTTCCGAGCAGACGGAAATCTCGTCATCCAAGATCCGGCGCGGCGAAATCACCGAAAGTGATTTTGAGAAGCTGGTCGGCTGCTCGCAGATGATGCAGCGCGTGCCGCTTTACATCGACCAGACCGGCGGCATCTCGATTGCGCAGTTGACCGCGCGAGCGCGCCGCCTCAAGCGCCAGCGCGGGCTGGACGTGATCGTCATCGACTACGTTCAGCTGATGCAGGGGTCGGCGAAATCCTCGCAGAACCGCGTGCAGGAAATCACCGAGATCACCACCGGGCTGAAGGCGCTGGCCAAGGAATTGCAAGTTCCGATCATCGCGCTGTCCCAGCTGTCGCGCCAGGTTGAAAGCCGCGACGACAAGCGCCCGCAGCTTTCCGACCTGCGTGAATCGGGCTCCATCGAGCAGGACGCCGACGTGGTGCTGTTTGTCTACCGCGACGAATACTATCTGCAGAACCGCGAGCCGGAGCCCGGCACAGTGGAGCATCAGGCCTGGCAGGAAAAATTCGACAAGGTGCGCGGCAAGGCCGAACTGATCATCGCCAAGCAGCGCCATGGCCCGACCGGCACCGTGGACCTCGCCTTCGAGGGCCAGTTCACCCGCTTCTCCGATCTGGCAGAAGAGGACCATCTGCCGGAGCGGTTCGAGTAGGTGTCTGCCGCCGATCCCCGCTCCGCCACCGCACGCCTGACCATCGACCTTGATGCGCTGGTGGCCAATTGGCGTTTCATGTCTAAAAAATGCGAAACGGTTGAGGCATCGGCCGTCGTCAAGGCAGATGCCTATGGGCTGGGGCTGGAGCCAGTGTCGAAGGCGCTGGCAGATGCCGGGTGCAGCACCTTTTTCGTGGCTGTGCCTGACGAAGCGGTGCGGCTGCGGTGCGCCCTGCCCGATCCGGAAATCTTCGTGCTGTCAGGTGTGTTCGATGCTGAGTCGGCGGAAGCTTTGGCCGGGATCCGTGCCATTCCCGTGCTGAATTCGCTTGAACAAATCGACATCTGGTCGCGCGCTGCCGCTCACCAGCCCTGTGCCATTCATGCCGACACCGGCATGAACCGGCTTGGCCTGACGGTGGACGAAGCGCTGGCCTTTGCTGAGCGCAATGCGCGCGAAAAGCTTGTCCGCCCGGTCCTCCTGATGAGCCATCTGGCTTGTGCCGATGATCCCGCCCATCCGCTGAACCAGAAGCAGCTTCAATCCTTTCAACGGGTTCGCGCGGCTTTTCCAGATGTTGAATCAAGCCTGGCCAATTCCGCCGGCATCTTCCTCGGGCCTGACTATCACTTCGACCTGACGCGGCCCGGCATCGCGCTTTATGGCGGCGCGGCGGTCAACGGTATCACCAACCCGATGCGACCGGTGGTCAAGGCCGAGGCCCGCATCCTGCAAATCCGCCATGCCAAGGTGGGCGAAACGGTCTCTTATGGGGCAAGCGTCACCCTCCGGCGCGATACGGTGATTGCGGCTGCCGGATGCGGCTATGCCGACGGGTTCCACCGCGCCGGATCCGGGTCCGGCGTGCCGCTGAGGAGAGTGCAGCCGCAAGGCGCGCAGGGCTTTGTCGCCGGGCAGCGCGTGCCGGTGATCGGGCGCATCTCCATGGACCTCACGCTGTTTGATGTGACCGAAGTGCCGGAGCAGGCGCTGCTGGCCGATGCCAGATGGATCGAGCTTTTTGGGCCGAACATCGCCCTGGACGAAGCAGCCGCTGCTGCCGGCACCATCGGCTATGAAATGCTGACTTCGCTCGGTTCTCGTTATTGCCGCAGCTACGGCTCCTTCTGAGCCGGCGCTCATTGACGCGGCGTGCTGCTTCTGGCACACGGAACATAGACAGAACATCTGACGGGCAGATCCATGGCCAAACCACGCACCCAATTCGTCTGCACGGCTTGCGGAACCCTTCACAACCGCTGGGCCGGCAAGTGCGACGGCTGCGGCGAATGGAACACCCTGATCGAGGAAGGCAGCCAGGGCGGCGGCGTTGGCGGCGGACCTCAAGCCTTGCGCTCGGTCCGCAAGGGCAAGCCGGTGGCGCTGACCACGCTGTCAGGCGAGATCGAGGATGCGCCACGCATTGCCACCGGCATTT
>JBGSQC010000369.1:0-18270 GCA_041738295.1 Zhengella sp.
CATGTGGGCGACCAGCCCTGCCAGTGGCCATTGCCCTTCAGCACGTCTGCCCCTTCGACGAGGCGGCGCGGCACGGCCAGCATCAGTGCCATCGTCATGTCGGCGGTGTCTTCGTTCAGCACATTGGGCGTGTTGGTGACATGGATGGAGCGCTTGGAAGCCGCTGCCACATCGATGTTGTCAACGCCATTGCCGTAATTGGCGATCAGCTTCAGGTTCGGACCGGCCTCGGCGATCATCTCGGCGTCGATGCGGTCGGTGATGGTGGGAACGATCACATCAGCCATCTTCATCGCGGCAATGAGGGCATCGCGATCCATGGGCTTGTCGTCGGTGTTCAGACGGGTGTCAAACAGCTCGCGCATGCGCGTCTCGACGGGATCGGGAAGCTTGCGGGTGACCACGACGAGCGGTTTCTTTTTTCCTGTCATTCTTTCCTCGCCAAGCGGATCATTGTTGAGACCTCTTTAACCAAGACCGGCCAAACTGCAAGGCGGCCTGCCTTGAGGCTTATGTATCAAGCGGCAGGTTTGAAGACAAAGGAAAACGGCCTTGCCGCGGCGTGACCAGTGCACGCAGCTGCATTGGCCTCACAGGTTCAGGTGTTGGGTTTCATGCGTTCCAGGGCTTTGCTTGCCGCCGCTCTCGTCAGCTTCACTTTCGGATTTTCAGGCCTGTCCGCCACGCCCGCCAGTGCCGGCGAAGCGCAGGCTGCACCGGTGGGCCCAAGCGGGCTGCCGCTGCCGCGATTCGTCAGCCTGAAATCCGGCAAGGTGAACATGCGCATTGGCCCCGGCCGCGACTATGCCGTGGACTGGACCTACACCCGTTCCGGCCTGCCCATCGAGATCATCCAGGAATATGACAACTGGCGGCGCATCCGCGATTCCGATGGCACGGAGGGCTGGGTGAACCAGTCGCTGCTGTCCGGCAAGCGCACTGCCGTCGCCGCCCCGTGGCAAACGGGAAGCGACACGATGCTCGCCCTTTACAGCAAGCCGGCTTCCGACGCCGCCCGCCTGGCCTCGGTGGAACCGGGCGCGCAAGGCACCGTGATTTCCTGCACAGGCGATTGGTGCCGCGTTGATTTTGACGGCCACAAGGGCTGGATCGAACAGGGCCAACTCTGGGGCGTCTATCCGGGCGAGACGGTCGAAGACTGATCCCGTCCGCTTGTCCTGAAGCGGGCGAAGGATTTGCCCGCTGAAGGTCAATCTCCTGTTTTCTCCGGATAAACCGGCCCGCGTGGCAAACAGGCTTTGCCGTTTTGTCCCTTATCCTGTAATCGCGAAGTTGAACCGGCGTGATGGCCATCCACCGGATGCGATCGCGTGTGGTTTTGCATGCCGGTCTTCCATGCTAGAGGTGGCTGACGACGCGGCAGTCAAGACGGGACGAGGACATGAGCGAACGCAAGACGAGCTTTGACTATCAGGATCTTCTGGCCTGCGGCCGGGGCGAACTCTTCGGGCCGGGCAATGCCCAGCTTCCTGCGCCGCCCATGCTCATGTTCGACCGCATCACTGCCGTTTCGGAAGATGGCGGCGAATTCGGCAAGGGCTTCATCCGCGCCGAGCTGGATGTGAAGCCCGACCTGTGGTTCTTCCCCTGCCATTTCATCGGCAACGAAATCATGCCGGGCTGCCTTGGCCTTGATGCCATGTGGCAGCTGACCGGCTTCTTCCTCGGCTGGCTCGGCGAGCCGGGCTATGGCATGGCGCTGTCGACCGGCGAAGTGAAGTTCAAGGGCATGGTCACGCCCAAGACCAAGCTGGTGGAATATGGCATCGACTTCAAGCGCGTGATGCGCGGCCGCCTCGTGCTCGGCATTGCCGATGGCTGGTTGAAGGCCGACGGCGAGACCATCTATCGTGCCACCGACCTGAAGGTTGGTCTGTCGAAGGAAAAGGCGGGCGCCTGACGCCTGACCCGGAGTGAGGAGTTCCCATGAGACGCGTCGTTGTAACCGGTATCGGCATCATCTCGTCCATCGGCAACACTGCCGATGAGGTCCAGGCTTCGCTCAAGGCAGCGAATTCCGGCATCACCTTTTCGGAGTCCTTTGCCGAACACGGTTTCCGCAGCCAGGTCTGGGGCCGCCCGACCATTGACGGTGCTGACCTCGTGGACCGGCGCGCCACGCGCTTCCTCGGCCAAGGCGGCATCTGGAACCACATTGCCATGCAGCAGGCGATTGACGATTCCGGGCTTTCGGAAGCCGAAGTCAGCCATGAGCGCACCGGTATCGTGATGGGCTCCGGCGGACCGTCGACGCGTACCATCGTGGAAGCTGCCGCGATCACCGAAAAGAACACCAGCCCGAAGCGCATCGGACCCTTCGCCGTGCCGAAATCGATGAGCTCGACGGCCTCGGCAACGCTTGCCACCTGGTTCAAGATCCACGGTGTCAACTATTCCATCTCGTCTGCCTGCTCGACTTCGGCCCATTGCATCGGCAATGCGGCAGAGCTGATCCAGTGGGGCAAGCAGGACATCATGTTTGCCGGCGGCCATGAAGACCTCGACTGGACCATGTCGAACCTGTTCGACGCCATGGGTGCCATGTCTTCCAAGTACAATGACACGCCGGCCTCCGCTTCGCGCGCCTATGATGTGAGCCGCGACGGCTTTGTGATTGCAGGTGGTGCTGGCGTCGTGGTGCTCGAAGAGCTGGAGCATGCCAAGGCACGCGGCGCCAAGATCTATGGCGAACTCACCGGCTATGGCGCGACGTCCGACGGCTATGACATGGTGGCTCCCTCCGGCGAAGGCGCGATGCGCTGCATGCGCCAGGCACTGGCGACCGTCAAAGGCAAGGTCGACTACATCAACACCCATGGCACCTCCACGCCGGTTGGCGACAGCAAGGAAATCGGCGCAATCCGCGAGGTCTTCGGTACCGACATGCCGTTCATCGGGTCCACCAAGTCGCTGACCGGCCATTCGCTGGGCGGCGCGGGCGCACAGGAAGCCATTTATTGCCTGCTGATGATGCAGGGCGGCTTCATGGCCGAGAGCGCGCATATCCAGGAGCTTGACCCGGAATTTGCCGGTGCGCCGATCCTGACCAGCCGCCGCGACGGTGCTTTTGATACCGCACTTTCCAATTCCTTCGGATTTGGCGGCACCAACGCCACGCTGGTCTTCCAGCGCTATCAGGGCTGAGGCAAAACCAAGATGAACAATCTGATGCAGGGCAAGCGCGGCCTGATCATGGGCGTCGCCAACAGCCACTCGATTGCCTGGGGCATTGCCCGCAAGCTCGCTGAACGGGGCGCGGAACTGGCCTTCACCTATCAGGGTGAGGCCTTTGGCAAGCGGGTGAAGCCGCTGGCCGACAGCGTGGGCGCCAAGCATCTGCTGCCCTGCGATGTCGAGGACAGCGCCAGCGTGGACGCGGTGTTCGAGACGCTGGCTGCCGATTGGGGCACGCTTGATTTCATCGTGCATGCCATCGGGTTTTCCGACCGCAATGAGCTGAAGGGCCTCTATGCCGACACCACGCGCGATAATTTCGTGCGCACCATGGTGATCTCGTGCTTCTCCTTCACCGAGATCGCCCGCAAGGCGGCCGCCATGATGACCAATGGCGGATCAATGATCACGCTGACCTATGCCGGCTCCACCCGCGTCATGCCGAACTACAATGTGATGGGCGTGGCCAAGGCCGGGCTTGAAGCTTCCGTGCGTTACCTTGCCAATGATTACGGCCCGCAAGGCATCCGCGTGAACGCGATCTCTGCGGGACCGGTGCGCACGCTGGCCGGTGCCGGCATTGCCGATGCGCGCTACATGTTCAATTTCCAGGCCCGCAATGCGCCGCTGCGGCGCACCGTTGACATCAACGAAGTGGGCAATTCGGCGCTTTATCTGCTGTCTGATCTCGCCTCCGGCGTGACCGGCGAAATCCACTATGTGGACTCCGGCTACAACATCGTTTCCATGCCCTCCATGGAAGAGTTGAAGCGGATGGATGATGTCCGCGAGCAGGAAAAAGATTAATACCGGTTGATATATTATTTCCTGCTTAACCAAGCAGATTTGGAGAATGATAACGGCCTGCCAGTAAGGTCTCCGAAGAAGGGGAACACTCAATGGCAATGTCGGAACATCCACGGCGTACGCGTACTTTCCGGGCGATCACGATTGCGGCGTCCGGGCTGGGAAGTTTGCTTCTTGGCCTGTGGGCCATGAAGGCCGGTATCGGCGGCAATATCGAGGCGCTTCCCCCGCAAGTGTACAGCATTGTCATCGGCGGGCTTTGCGCCATTGCCGCCAGTTTTGCCGCCCTTTCCTTTTTTGCCGGCGTCGATGAATCCGAGGCCTATGTCAACCGCGAAACCAATGTTGACAAGCTGACCGGCTTCCACACCCGCATCGCCATGATCGGGCGCATTGCCGATGCCGCTGCCGGCGTGTTGAAGACCGCAAAGCCGGTCTATCTCGTCGATATCGACATTGACCGTTTCAAACAGATCAATGATGCGATCGGATACCAGCAGGGCGACCATTTGATCCGCGCCTTCGGCCAGCGCCTGCGCGACCAGTTCCCGCAGGAGGTCGAGATCGGCCGCATGGGTGCCGGCGAATTCGCCATTCTCGTTCCTGACTCGCTGATGACCGACACGGTTGACCAGATGGTCGAGAACCTGCTGGCCGTCATGATGGAATCCTATCAGCTGACCAACCACACCCAGGCGGTCAACCTGTCGGCAGGCATTGTCGCCATGCCCAAGGACGGGTCCGATCCGGTGGTGCTTCTGCGGCGCTCGAACCTCGCCCTCCAGCGGGCGCGCGCCTCGGGCATCGGCACATGGTCGGTGTTCCACCCCGAAATGAGCCGAGTGGCCGACTACCGCCAATGGATCGAGGGCGAACTTGCAGCAGCCATGCAGCGCGGTGATTTTGACCTGCATTACCAGCCGCAGGTTGACCTTTCGACCGGCAAGGTGGTGGGCTATGAGGCCCTGTTGCGCTGGCGTCATCCCGAACGCGGCATGATCCCGCCCAGCGAGTTCATTCCTGTTGCCGAAGAATCCGGCATGATCATCCCGCTTGGCGAATGGGTCATCAATCGCGGCTGCATGGATGCCATGGAGCTGCCGGAAGACACCTATGTCGCCATCAACCTCTCGCCGACCCAGTTCATGGCCGGAAACCTGGTGGAGATTGTTGCCAAGGCGCTCAAGATTTCCGGCCTTCCCGCCTCGCGCCTTGAACTGGAGATCACCGAGACCGCCATGACCCATGACCGGGCCAAGGCAGCAGAGCTGCTGCGCCAACTGACGGCCACGGGCATTTCCATTGCCATTGACGACTTCGGAACGGGTTATTCCAATCTCAGCTATCTGATGGACTTCACCTTCAAGAAGCTGAAGATCGACCGCTCCTTTGTCAGCCGTCTGGAGAATGACGACAACACCGGCGCCGTCGTCTCGACGATTGTCGGCCTGTCCCGTGCACTCGGCGCGCATACGCTGGCTGAAGGCGTGGAGACCGAGCGCCAGGCAGTGCTGCTGCGCGCTGCCGGGTGCGATGCCGTGCAGGGCTACTATTATGCCAAGCCGGCACCGCTGCAGATCAATGTGTCGGATGCCAGCAAGAAACTGGCCATCGCCGCCAACGGCTACTGAGACCGTTCAGCGAAACGCACGGAGCACCTTGAAAGAGCGGTCTCCGGCCAGCTCTTCCCATTTGCGGAAGCACCCGGCAATCGTGGCCTCATAGGGAAGCTGGCGGTTCGCCACCATCAGCAGCATACCGCCCGGTTTCAACGCACCCGCAGCGGTGCGGATCAGCGCCTGCCCCAGTTCCGGTTCAGCCTTGCGACTGGTGTGGAAGGGCGGGTTCATGATGACCAGGTCATAGGTCCGGGCGACAGGCTCTCGCGCCAGATCCTGCCAATGAAAACCCGTCGGGCGGCCCAGATCAGCCAGATTGCGCCGGGCAGCCTCCAGCGCATCATGATCCGCCTCGAAGAGGTCAATGGACGCGATATCCGGCGCATGGGCTGCAAGCCTGGCCGACAGATAGCCCCAGCCCGCACAGAAATCAGCGGCGCGGCCCTTCAGCCTCACCGGGAAATGGTCAGCCAGATAGCTTGAACCGCCGTCCACCCGGTCATGGGAGAACATGCCCGGCGCAGTGATGAACCGTCCCTCGACCAGACCGGATGGCTCCGGCGGCGCGATGAGATGCTCGCAGGCGCGGTCATCGGGCCTGCGGAACACCATGGCGAGGCCGTGATGCTTGGCCACGGTTTCAAGCTCGATGCCGCTTGCCTTTAGCCGCTTGGCAAAGCTCTGGGCGCCTTCGGTCTTGCCCCCGGCGATGAGCACCGGCGCGCCTGGCCGCAGCCGCGTGACCGCGTCCCAGAGCCATTGCTCGTTCTGCCCGCGATGGCGGCCAAGCAGGATCATCGCGCCATCAAAGCGGGCGTCTGTTGCTGCCGGCCAGACCGACGTCACGTCAAACCCGGTCTTGGCCAGGGCGTCATGATCCGGCTTGAAGGGCTGGACCAAGGAGAGCTGCGCGCCAAAACCTTGCGGCAGCGTGAAGCCTGCGTCAATGCCGGCGGCAATCCAGCGCCCGCCGCCGGGCGGATCGATCATCCCTGAGGAAAAGGCATGAAGGAGGGTTGAAATCTTAACCATTTTATCACATTGAATTATTAGGTGAAGAAAAGCAATGGCCATCGATGAAGTCTATTACAATACATGAAAGTGGGATACCAAATCCGAGTGCTAAAGTATTTTTTATACATGGCATTACAGGTAGTCCACTAGCTACCTGGAATGTCAATGGTGTTAAGGAAAAATATGGATCTTGGATTACTTCTCTCCCTAAAGATCTTCCTTATACTGACATATATTCAATAGGATATGACTCAAGTATTTTTAGCAATGAGTCTATTACTTTTGATGATTATTCATTGCAGCTTGTTTCAATTATTGAAGATGACCTAAATACAGAAAATATCTTTTTTATATGCCATTCTATGGGTGGAATTATTGCGAAAAATGTTGTTAAAATTCTTACCGAAAATCCAAAATTGTCTAAGTCTAAACTTCGAGATTGCTCATTTCATTATGTTTTCTTTGGAACCCCACATCTTGGTGCAGATTCTGAGATTGAAAAATTTAGAGTCCTATTTAGGAGTAAGTCTCTTTTTAAGCAACTTATGCCGAAAAATCCAATTCTAAAGACAATTAGCGCATTCTTTTCCGATTATGTGAAGAATAACCGCCCTGAAGTTGAGTGTTTCTACGAAACAAAAAAATGCTGCGTTACATTCCTTCGCTGAGTTTAAATAAGTTCGGCTATTTGATCGTAAGCAAGGAATCGGCCTCGTTAAACGAAGCAAGAAATATAGCAATTCCAGAAAACCATATAAATATGTGTAAAAAAATAGAAAGAAACTCTGATGTTTATAAAAGAATAATATTCATGTTAACCAGCATAGCTTAAACTCAGTTTGAGTATGAATTGCAAGCGCCATGAGAAATTATTTGTAGCATTAAAACAAAATGATGCGGTCCAAATGTTCTATAGCGCATAGAATAAATTAGATAATTAAGTACGCCTTTTTCATTAAAATTAAATAACTCTCTCCAATACTTAATCAAACATTGAGAGCCATCGCAAATTTCCTTCTTACTGCACTGAAAGCGGACTGTGTCTGCTTCAATCAGATTCTCTTTTCTTGACAAGACTATTAAAGATAACGCAATTTCTAAAGCAACTCGTTCATTGATATCCAATAGCTCATCTTGGAAATCAGAGCTTCCATATTCACCACTAGGTTTAATTTGGAGGTTACTTTTCTTAACTGCATAAGTTATTGGCTTTGTTTTGCGAATCCAAAACGCCCAGTAGCCTGCATATTTATAAATAGAAACTCCATCGCTTTTATTTTTATGTAATTGATTTGAAACTATTCTATTGAGATCTTTTGTAAAGGCGTGGGCTAGGTCAAATATTTTTGCCGGCGATATCTCTACTGCCAAACCCATATCTTCACATATATTATTTACTAATAAACTAGTTCGAGCCGCCATCTCGACCTCATCGAGACTTCCCATTTAGACACCTCATTTCGTAAACTCTAAAAATTTACTACGCCCGTTGGAGAATATTTTATTACTAATTCCTTTGAGAGTCTATCAAACTCCTCGACTGTAACACCAGAATTTGAAGGCTCTCCTGCGGCTGGATACGACTCATCTAAGTCGTTCTCAAAACGACCCCGCGCACTCAAATTTACCTTTCGACTCTTGGCGAGTTCAGTGAATAAAACCCGGGCGGCATCATACGATATTTTCGTTGCGAATCGAGCCATCTCTTGTCTCCCAACAACAATGAATCAGTAACGGATTGCTCAGTCAAGGACTTGGGCAGATTAGTGCCCAAGTCCTAAGGAATGCCTTACTCGCCGTCTTCCTCGCCCTTCTTGCGGACGATTTCCTTGCCGGTTTCCTGGTCGACAACCTTCATCGACAGGCGAACCTTGCCGCGCTCGTCAAAGCCCATCAGCTTGACCCAGACCTTGTCGCCGTCCTTGACGACGTCGGTGGTCTTCTGCACGCGCTCGGAAGCCAACTGCGAGATGTGCACGAGGCCGTCCTTCGGGCCGAAGAAGTTGACGAAGGCACCGAAGTCAGCGGTCTTGACGACCGTGCCCTGGTAGATCTCGCCCACTTCCGGCTCGGCAACGATGGAATGGATCCACTTGCGGGCCGCTTCGATTTCCTTGGCCGAGGCCGAGGCGATCTTGACGGTGCCTTCGTCGTCGATGTTGATCTTGGCGCCGGTCTTTTCCACGATTTCGCGGATGACCTTGCCGCCCGAACCGATCACGTCGCGGATCTTGTCGGTGGGGATGGTCATCACTTCGATGCGCGGGGCAAACTCGCCGAGTTCTGCACGGCCTTCGGTGATGGCGTTGGCCATCTCGCCGAGGATGTGCAGGCGGCCGTCCTTGGCCTGGTTCAGCGCGACATCCATGATCTCTTCGGTGATACCGGCGATCTTGATGTCCATCTGGAGCGAGGTGATGCCATTGGCAGTGCCGGCAACCTTGAAGTCCATGTCGCCGAGATGATCTTCGTCACCCAGGATGTCGGAGAGCACGGCAAAGCGCTCGCCTTCCTTGATGAGGCCCATGGCAATGCCGGCCACCGGGGCGGCCAGCGGAACGCCGGCATCCATCAGGGCAAGCGAGGTGCCGCAAACGGTCGCCATGGAGGACGAACCGTTGGACTCGGTGATCTCGGAGACAACGCGAACCGTGTAGGGGAACTGCTCGACGGTTGGCAGCATCGGGTGGACAGCTCGCCAGGCGAGCTTGCCGTGACCGATTTCGCGACGGCCGGGCGAACCCATGCGGCCGGCTTCACCGACCGAATAGGGCGGGAAGTTGTAATGGAGCATGAAGCGCTCCTTGTAAGTGCCGGTCAGGCTGTCAACGAACTGCTCGTCTTCGCCGGTGCCGAGCGTGGCAACGACCAGCGCCTGGGTTTCGCCGCGGGTGAACAGCGCCGAACCATGGGTGCGCGGCAGGAGGCCGACTTCCGAGACGATCTGGCGGACCGTCTTGAGGTCACGGCCATCAATGCGGCTGCCGGTGTCGAGGATGTTCCAGCGCACGATCTTGGCCTGGATTTCCTTGAACACGGTGCCGATCTGCTCGCCCGACCACTCAGCGGTTTCGCCTTCGGCAGGGGTGAAGGCTGCCTTCACCTTGGCCTTGGCGGCATCAACGGCGGCATAACGGGCCTGCTTGTCGATGATCTTGTAGGCTTCGCGCAGTTCGGCCTCGGCCACCTTGAGCATTTCGCCTTCGAGCGCCGACAGGTCTTCCGGCTGGAAATCGCGCGGATCCTTGGCGGCCACTTCGGCGAGCTTGATGATGGCATCGAGCACCGGCTGGAACGAGCGATGGCCGAACATGACGGCGCCGAGCATGACTTCTTCGCCGAGTTCCTGGGCTTCGGATTCGACCATCAGCACGGCTTCATCGGTGCCGGCGACGACGAGGTCCAGCTTGCTTTCCGGCATCTGGTCAACGGTCGGGTTCATCACGTATTCGCCGTTGATGTAACCGACGCGGGCAGCGCCGATCGGGCCCATGAAGGGAACGCCCGACAGGGTAAGGGCAGCCGAGGCGCCAACCATGGCGACGATGTCCGGATCATTTTCCAGATCGTGCTGGATGACAGTAAGGACCACCTGGGTCTCGTTCTTGTAGCCTTCGGCAAAGAGCGGGCGGATCGGGCGGTCGATCAGGCGGGAAACCAGCGTTTCCTTTTCCGACGGACGGCCTTCACGCTTGAAGAAGCCGCCGGGGATCTTGCCGGCAGCAAAGGTCTTTTCCTGGTAGTTGACGGTCAGCGGGAAGAAATCCTGGCCGGGCTTGGCGCTCCTGGCCGAAACGACGGTGGCCAGAACGACGGTCTCGCCGTAGGTGGCGAGTACGGCGCCGTCAGCCTGGCGGGCGATCTTGCCCGTCTCCAGGATGAGCGGGCGGCCGCCCCATTCGATTTCTACCTTGTGATGAGAAAACATGTCTTGTCCTTTGCGTGTGAAACAGCGCGCGCCCCCATGCTTCCGGCGCTTCGCGTTTCGCGTTCATTTGGCTGACGAGCCACGGGCAAGACAGCAGGAGGTCCGGGTTATGCGCCATCCGGGCGCGCGGGCATCCTGCAATCCTGCCCCATGACCTGTCTCATGGGCGGCGGCCTGGCCACTCCTGGCCGCCGGGCGGACCCCCAAAAAGGAGATCCCGGTCGAGAAGAAAACCGGCCGGAAGTCTGGCTTCCGGCCGGAAAGATTTTAGCGGCGGATGCCCAGCTTGCCGATCAGGGACTGGTAGCGGCCTTCGTCCTTGGACTTCACATAGTCCAGGAGACGGCGGCGCTGCGAGACCATGGCGAGAAGGCCACGACGGGAGTGGTTGTCCTTCTTGTGGCCCTTGAAATGGTCGGTCAGGTTGTTGATCCGCTCGGTGAGGATGGCCACCTGCACTTCCGGCGAACCGGTATCATTGGCAACGGTGGCGTATTCCTTGATGAGCTGCTGCTTGCGTTCAGCGGAAATCGACATCGTGTTTTCCTTTCTAAAATGAAGGGTTGAGGGACGCCAGCTGCCGGGATGTCGTCCAGCAGAGGCCGGGTCAGTGGCGGAACCGCCAAAAACTTGTGCGGCGCATAGCAGATTGCGCCTGCGAAGGGAAGGGGCGCGCGGTCATCGGGGGCTCAAAGCGCCAAGGTCATGAAGAAAGAATGCGGATCAGGCCCGTAAGGAGCGAAAGGACCCGTCTCGGTGAAGCCGAAGGAGCGGTAAAGCCGCTGGGCCGGTTCAAAGGGTTTGGTGTGGCCGGTCTCCAGCGAAAGGCGTGTCAGGCCCCGTGCCCTGGCCTCACTGACAAGATGGGCCACGAGGGCGCGCGCGATGCCCTTGCCCCGGAGTTCGGCAATGGTGTGCATCGACTTTATCTCGCCCAGGCCGCCGCCGTGATCCTTGAGAGCGATACAGCCAACGATCGCCCCGTCCAGCCAACCGCTCCAGAAGGTGATCTCCGGCACGCGCAAACCGTCGAGATCCAGCGCATAGACGCTTTCGGCCGGCGTGATGGAATACATGTGGGCGAGATGGCGGTTCAGCAGGCCCTCGATCTCCGGGCCGCGAAGATCGTCAACGCGGATTTCAAGTCCCGAAGACATCCTCAGCAGCCCTGCTTGACATAGGCCTTGGGCACCATGTCGTTCCAGTGGACATTCTCAGCCCGCACCTGGCTGTCAAAAGGTCCATCGACAATGCAAAACAGGCCCGGATTGAAGTTCGGATAATCGCTGCTTTCGATCTTTTGCGTTCCAGCCGATCCCGGCAGCACGACGCCGCGCACTTTTTCCAGCAGGCGCTCGGCCTGGTACTCGTCGCGTTCGCAGCCGAGCACCACATACCAGCCGCACAAACGGTCCTGGGCTTGGGCAGGGGCGGCAAGCTGCGGCACCAGAAGAGCTGTGGCCGACAGCAACCAGGCAAAACGGGTCATATCCATTTCCTCCAACGGAACCAGCCGAGCAGCCCGAAGGCCACGAAGGCCATGAAGGCAAGGGCGGCAGGATAGCCCCACGGCTGGTGCAATTCAGGCATATGCTCGAAGTTCATTCCCCAGATGCCTGCCAGGAAACTCAGCGGGATGAAGATGGTGGAGATGATGGTCAGCACCTTCATGACCTCGTTCATGCGGTTCGACAGGCTGGACAAATAGAGGTCATGCAGGCCGGAGGCCAATTCGCGGTAGGTTTCGACAATGTCGATCAGCTGCAACACATGATCATGGGCATCACGAAGATAGCGGCGGGTCTCGGCGGTCACCAGCGTGCTGTCCTCGGCGCGCAGCTCAGACATCATTTCGCGCAACGGCCACAATGAGCGCTTGATCGAGAGAAGATCGCGTTTCGCGTCGTGCAGATCGGCCACGTCGGCGGGCGTCGGACGCAGCGTGATGGCGTCCTCCATCATTTCCAACTGGTCGCCAAGGCTTTCGGCCAGCGGGAAGTAAGCGTCGATCACCGCATCGATGAGAGCATAGGCAAGATAGTCTGTTCCGGCGGAGCGGACGCGCGGCTTGCCGCGTTCCAGCCGCTCGCGCACCGGGGAGAGGCAATCGCCCGGCCTTTCCTGGAAAGTGAGCAGGTAATCGGCGCCGAGCACCATGGAAAACTGTTCACGGCTGGTGGCCGTCTTGCCATCCACCATGTGCATCACGATGAAGATGTTGGTGGGATAGTCCTCGGCCTTCGGGCGCTGATGGATGTTCATCACATCTTCCAGCACCAGTTGGTCAACCTGGAACATGGCACCCAGATTTTCGATCCGTGCGGTATCGGCAAGGCCGGTCACATCGACCCAGAGTTTTCTGCCGGTCTTGCGGATCCTGGCGACATCCTCAAGGCTAGCGCCCGACATATCGGTGTGCCCTTCGGCATCATAGGCGATGACGCGTATGGTGGTGCTCTCGGCTGCCGGATCAGCCGTCAGCGTGCCGGGCGGCGCGCCCGGCCGGTTGCGCCGCTTGGTGACAAGCGACCGCTTTTTCTTGCGGGAGCGCGCCATGGACGCCTTACCAGCCGGCGATGATCTTCACTTCCGTGAAGTCTTCGAGGCCCCAGACGCCACCCTCACGGCCATTGCCGGACTGCTTGTAGCCGCCAAACGGCGTGCCTGCGGAAAGGCCGCGGCCGTTGAGGCGCACCATGCCGGCACGCAACTGGCGGGCAACGCGGCGGCCGCGCTCCGGGTCAGTCGTCTGGATATAGGCGGCGAGGCCATAGGGCGTGTCATTGGCAACGCTGACGGCTTCGGCTTCGTCCTCGACCGGGATGATGGAGAGCACCGGGCCGAAGACCTCTTCACGCGCAATCGTCATGTCATTGGTGACATCGGCGAAGATGGTCGGGCGCACGAAATAGCCGCGGTTGAAGCCTTCGGGACGGCCGAGACCGCCAACGATGAGGCGGGCGCCTTCGGCAATGCCCTTTTCGATCATGCCCTGCACCTTGTCGAACTGCATCTGGCTGACCAGCGGGCCGATATGGGAACCGCGCTCCTTGGGGTTGCCGACCTTGATGGCCGAGCCATGCTTGACGGCAAGGTCGACCACCTCGTCATAAACGGCGCGTTCGACAATCATGCGTGTCGGCGCGTTGCAGGACTGGCCGGTGTTGTCCATGCAGTGGGCGACACCCTTCTTCACTGCCTTGTCGAGATCGGCATCGGCAAAGATGATGTTGGGCGACTTGCCGCCGAGTTCCAGTGTGACGCGCTTGACCGTGTCAGCAGCCGCCTTGGTGATGAGCGCGCCGGCGCGCGTCGAACCGGTGAAGGACACCATCTCGATGTCGGGATGGGTGGAAATGGCGGTGCCGACGCCCGGTCCGTCGCCATTGACGAGGTTGAAGACACCGGCGGGGAAGCCCGCCTCATGCACCATCTCGGCAAACAGGATGGCCGAGAGCGGCGAGATTTCCGACGGCTTCAGGATGCAGGTGCAGCCGGTGGCGAGCGCCGGAAGAACCTTCAGCGCGATCTGGTTGACCGGCCAGTTCCAAGGCGTGATGAGGCCGACGACACCGATCGGCTCGCGCACGATGCGCTCGCCCTTGTCGTTGAAATCATATTCCCACTCGAAGGTCTTGATGGCGTTCAGGAAGCCTTTCATGTGCCACGGGCCGGAACCGGCCTGGTCATTGTCGGCGAGATCACGCGGCGCGCCCATTTCCAGGCTGATCGCCTCGCCCATCTCGGGCATGCGCGCAATCATGATGGCATTGAGCTTTTCCAGAAGCTTCACGCGTTCTTCCAGTGGCGTCACCGACCAGCTGGCAAAGGCACGGCGCGCGGCGGCAACCGCCTTGTCCACATCGGGCCTGGAGCCCAGCGAAATGATGGCGCAGGCCTCTTCGGTTGAAGGATCAATGACCTCCATGTCATGGGCCACGGCAGGGGCAACCCATTTGCCATCAATGTAGAAATTGCGGTTCTCGATCATGTCAGCCTCCGGCACGCGCTCTTGGTTCGCGCGGCACTTTTGCAGCAAAGCGGGTGCTTCGCCAGTGGGAAAACGCTTCGGATGAAGGATGGTTTCAGCCGCCGAAGACGCGGCGCGGATTGAACTGGCCGGCCTCGATGAAGCCGATGGCAAGCAGCTTGCCGCGGGTGGTCACATAGGCCTCGTCGGCTTCCACCGGTGCATCGCGGCCGCGCACGATGACCGGATTGCCGAGGCGCACGCGGGTGGCCGCCTCGTCGTTCAGCGCCACGTGCGGCAGGTCTTCGAGAGCGGCTTCCGTTTCGATCAGCAAAGCGTCGATGGCGGCAAAGCGGTCCTTGGCCGGTGCCGCTTCCGCTTCCTCGTCACCTACATCCGCTGCCGGTTCACCGCGCGCGGCTTCCAGCTCTTCCACCGTCACGAAATCCTCTGCCGTGAACGGAAACACTTCCTCGCGGCGCAGCATCGACACATGGCCATAGCAGCCGAGATCGCGGCCCATGTCGCGCGCCATGGAGCGAACATATGTGCCCTTGCCGCATTCCACCTCAAAGGTGGTGGTGTTCTCGTCCATGGCAGTGATCACCAGCGAATGGATTTCCACCTCGCGGGAGGCAATTTCCACGGTCTCGCCTTCGCGGGCCAGATCATAGGCGCGCTCGCCATCAATCTTGATGGCGGAATATTGCGGCGGTGTCTGCTGGATCACCCCGGTATAGGCGGGCATGACGGCCTCGACCTCGGCGCGCGTCGGGCGCTTGTCCGACGTCTTCGTCACAGCGCCTTCCAGATCGTCGGTGGCGCGCTCCTGCCCCCAGGCAACGGTAAAGGTGTAGATCTTGGCGCCGTCCATGACATAGGGCACGATCTTGGTGGCATCACCCAGTGCAATGGGCAGCATGCCGGAGGCCAGCGGATCAAGCGTTCCGGCGTGGCCCGCCTTCTGGGCGTTGAACAGCCATTTGACCTTGCCCACCGCCTGGGTGGAGCCCATGCCGGCCGGCTTGTCGAGGATGATCCAGCCGGAGATGTCCCGGCCCTTCTTTTTGCGCTGGCGTGCCATTATTCCTCGCCCTCGCCGTCTTCATCACGGTCAAGGTCGCGGGCGACTTCGGGGCGGCGCATCAGCTCGTCCATTCTCTGGAAATTGTCGAAGGCGGTGTCGAGGCGGAAGCGGAATTCCGGGATGGACCGCATCTGGCTCAGCGCGCCCGATACCCGGCCACGGATGAACTTGGCATGGGTGGCCAGCGCCTTGATGACGGGCTGGCCGTCGGCCACGCCGAGCGGCGTGACAAAGGCGGTGGCAATTTTAAGGTCGGGCGAGAGGCGCACCTCGGAGACCGAAATAACGGTCTTCTCGATCAGCGGATCGCGGATCTCTCCGCGCTGCAGCACATCGGCCAGCGCGTGACGGACTTGTTCGCCCACCCGCAGCTGGCGCTGCGTCGGGCCCTTGGAGGATTCAAAGCGGGACATGTCTTCTCTTTCAGCTTGCCGCCCGGGATCGGACCGGTGCGCAACAGGGGGCCATATAGTCGTCCCTGGCCGCAAATGCCACCCTTAATTCGCCGGGGCCAGGGATTGTACTGCTGGTCGCCTCAAAAACAAAAGGCCGGGCGCATATGGCCCGGCCCTGATACTTTGCCGGCGAACGCCCGTTACAGGGTGCGCGCCACTTGCTCCACGCGGAAGCATTCGATGACGTCGCCCTGGCGCATGTCGTCATAATTCTCGAAGGCCATGCCGCATTCCTGGCCGCCCTGCACTTCGGTGACTTCGTCCTTGAAGCGCTTGAGCGTCTTGAGCTTGCCTTCGTGGATGACGACGTTGTCACGCAGCAGGCGCACGCCGACGCCACGCTCCACCTTGCCTTCGGTGACACGGCAGCCTGCAACCTTGCCGACCTTGGTGATGTTGAAGACTTCGAGGATTTCCGCGTAACCGATGAAGGTTTCGCGGCGTTCCGGCGACAGCAGGCCCGACATCGCCGCCTTCACGTCATCCACCAGGTTGTAGATGATGTTGTAGTAGCGGATCTCGATGCCGGCCTGTTCGGCAGCATCACGCGCCTGCTTGTTGGCACGCACGTTGAAGGCGATGATCGCAGCGTTCGAGGCTTCCGCCAGCGAAATGTCGCTCTCGGTGATGGCACCTGCACCCGAATGGATGACGCGGGCGCGCACCTCGTCGGTGCCGAGCTTGTCGAGGGCGGCGGCGATGGCTTCCACCGAACCCTGCACGTCGCCCTTGATGAGCAGCGGGAATTCGGCGATTTCCTTGGCCTGGGCCTGGGCCATCATCTGTTCGAGCGAACCGCGCGAACCGGCCTGGCGGGCGACGACCTTCTCGCGGGCCTTGCGGCTGCGATAATCGGCGATTTCACGCGCCTTGGCTTCGCTTTCCACGACGTGGAAGGTTTCGCCAGCCAGCGGCGTGCCCTGAAGGCCGAGGATCTCGACCGGCATGGCGGGGCCGGCTTCCTTCAACTGGTTGCCGCGATCATCAACGAGGGCGCGCACGCGGCCCCATTCATTGCCCGCAACCAGGATGTCGCCGATCTTGATGGTGCCGGCCTGCACAAGGACGGTGGCAACCGGGCCACGGCCCTTGTCGAGCTTGGCTTCGACCACGGCGCCTTCGGCCGGACGGTCGGGATTGGCCTTCAGTTCGAGCACTTCGGACTGCAGCAGGATGGCTTCGAGCAGGCCTTCCAGGTTGGTGCCCTTGAGCGCGGAGACTTCCACATCCATGGTTTCGCCGCCCATGGATTCCACGAACACTTCGTGCTGCAGAAGCTGGGTGCGCACCTTCTGCGCATCGGCAGAAGGCTTGTCGATCTTGTTGATGGCCACGATGATCGGCACACCGGCCGCCTTGGCGTGGTTGATGGATTCAATCGTCTGCGGCATCACGCTGTCGTCCGCGGCCACCACCAGGATGGCGATGTCGGTGATGTTGGCGCCACGGGCACGCATTGCGGTGAAGGCGGCGTGGCCCGGCGTGTCGATGAAGGTGATCTTCTGGCCGTTCTTTTCCACCTGGTAGGCGCCGATGTGCTGGGTGATGCCACCGGCTTCGCCCGACACCACATTGGCATTGCGGATGGCGTCAAGCAGCGAGGTCTTGCCGTGGTCGACGTGGCCCATGATGGTCACGACCGGCGGACGGGACTTCATGTCGGTGGAGATGTCCTCCACGTTCATGATGGAATCCTCGACGTCGGAATCGGCAACGCGCTTGACCGTGTGGCCAAATTCGGACGCGATCAGCTCAGCCGTGTCGGCATCGATGATGTCGCCGGGCTTGATCATCTGGCCCTGCTTCATCATGAACTTGACGACTTCCACGGCCCGTTCGGCCATGCGCTGCGCCAGTTCCTGAACCGAGATGGTTTCCGGCAGGATGACTTCGCGCTGGATCTTCTCGCGCGGCTCCTGCATCTGCGAGCGCTTGAACTTCTCCTGGCGGCGGCGCATCGACGAGAGCGAGCGGCCACGGGCTTCACCATCATCGGTGAGCGCCTTGTTGAGCGTCAGCTTGCCGGTGCGGCGTGCATCGTCCACCTTGCGGGGAGCCGGGCGCGGAGCGGCTGCATCGACCTTGGCCGGTGCTCCGCCGGGGCTGCGCTTGACCGCACCCCTGCCCTTGTCGCTGCCTTCTTCCTCAAGGGCGATGCGCTCAGCCTTGACCGGCTTGGCGGCTTCGGTTTCCGG
>JBGSQC010000306.1:0-3401 GCA_041738295.1 Zhengella sp.
GGATTTGAAGAAGGTCAGAAGGTTCATCGACGCAAGGTTGCAGGCGGTGTCGTCAAGGAACATGTATTCCGAACAGGGATTTGACCCCCGGATCGCGCCATCCGTCGGGCAGGTATGCCAGGCGTTGACCGTGTCGTGGAACTGGATGCCCGGATCGGCGCAGGCCCAGGCGGCGTGGCCAACCTGATCCCACAGTTCGCGCGCCTTGATGGATTTCGCTGTCTTGCCATCGGTGCGACGGATCAACGCCCAGTCGGCGTCGTCACGCACCGCCTGCAGGAAGGCATCCGTTACGCGGACCGAGTTGTTGGAATTCTGGCCCGAAACCGTGATGTAGGCCTCGGAGTCCCAGTCGACGTCATCGGTCGGGACGTCGATCGAGGTGTAGCCCTGGCGGGCAAACTGGATGACGCGCTTGACGTAGTTTTCCGGCACCTGGTTCTTCTTGGCCGCCTTGATCTCGCGCTTCAGCGCGGTGTTGATCTTGGGGTCGAAGCAATCATCATCATGGCCCTGGCAGTTGATGCAGGCCTTCATGATGGCGGTCAAATGCTGCTTGACGATCTTGGAGCCGGTGACAAGGGCGGCAACCTTCTGCTCCTCCTTCACCTTCCAGTCGATGTAGTTCTCGATATCGGGATGGTCGACATCGACCACCACCATCTTGGCGGCGCGGCGCGTGGTGCCGCCCGACTTGATGGCACCGGCGGCGCGGTCACCGATTTTCAGGAAGCTCATCAGGCCCGACGACTTGCCGCCGCCCGACAGCTTTTCGCCTTCGCCGCGCAAATGCGAGAAGTTCGAGCCGGTGCCCGAGCCATATTTGAACAGGCGGGCCTCGCGCACCCACAGGTCCATGATGCCGCCTTCATTCACCAGATCATCCGAGACCGACTGGATGAAGCAGGCATGGGGCTGCGGATGCTCATAGGACGACTTGGATGCGGTCAGCTTGCCGGTGAAGGGATCGACATAGAAATGGCCCTGGCCGGGGCCGTCAATGCCATAGGCCCAGTGCAGGCCGGTGTTGAACCATTGCGGGCTGTTGGGCGCCACCAACAGGCGGGCCAGCATGTAGGAGAGTTCGTCCATGAAGGCAGACGCATCATCCTCGGAGGCGAAATAGCCGCCCTTCCAGCCCCAATAGGTCCAGGTGCCGGCAAGGCGGGTGAAGACCTGGCGGGCATCGGTTTCCGAGCCGTAGCGCTCGCCCTCGGGGAGTTCGGCCAGCGCCTTCTCGTCGGCGACCGAGCGCCACAGGAAGGAAGGAACACTGGTTTCCTCGACCTTTTTCAGGCGCGCAGGCACGCCGGCCTTGCGGAAATATTTCTGGGCCAGAATATCGGCGGCAACCTGCGAAAACTGCGCCGGAACATCAATGTCGGCCAGGCGGAAGACGATGGAGCCGTCCGGATTGCGGATCTCGCTGGTCGCCTTGCGGAATTCGATGGTTCCGTAGGCGCCGCTCTCGGCTGTGGTGAACTTGCGTTCGATGCGCATGGTCGTCTTCCCCTTCGTCAGTCCCAATATGTTGTGTCTGCCCGGTTTGCTTGCGCAGACCACTGTCTGCCTCGCTCCGGCCGCCCGAATTTCTTCGCGTCAGCGCTCAAGGAGCGCATCGGCATGCTTCACCGCGTGGCTTTTCCGGCTGGTCCGCTGCGGCTGGCCCGAGGGCCGATCCGGGGAAGCTCCAGCCGGTTACGCCATGAAACGGCGATTCCTTGTCTGTGAGGGCTTCACCGTATCTTGTGTCATCATGCGCCGTAAACACTAAATATAGGGTTAACGAGAGATTTACACAAGCAAGCCCATGGGAAAACCGGGATATCAGCCCTTTGCCGGACAAGGCTTCGCCACCCCCGGGGAACGCATGCTCCCCAAGTTCAGTTTCGCGATGTTTCCGGAAAAAGACCGGCGCCTGAAAGGCCCGGCCACGCCCCACACATAATTAACGATACCATAAAAAGCGACTCGCCCGGAACGGTCAAGGATTCGTTTTGTGAAAGCGATGTGACACAATATCTGGTGTGTGCACTGTGTGGATAACGGGGAGAGCGGGGAGGGGCGGGAGATGACGAGCGCTGAAAGCGCATTGTGCAGCTTTCTCACAACCGAATTTACCCGATTGCCACTTTTGCGGGTCATGCTGGCGCGATGAGGAGAGTGATCATGGTGCCAAGCTGTTGGTTTGTTTTCGGATCGCGTGGTGTTGCCATGCTGGAGAAGCTGCGGGTCGGGGTGGCGGGATGAAGCGGTCCATCCGGTTTCTGTCCATCGTCTGCGCCTTTGCGGTGCTGCCCTTGCTGGCGGGCTGCGAGGAATGGCATTCCTGGCACGAAAAGCGCACAATCACTGTCGAAACGCCGCAGGGCACGGTATCGGCGTCCTCGGTCGTCAGCGTCAAGGCCGAGATTGCCACCAGCGAACTCGCCAAGAAGACCGCCGGTTCCCCCGTGGCATGGCGCATCAAGGGTGAAGCCGTGGTGCTGGAGGTCGCGCCGGGGCGGTATCTCTTCGCGCTGTTGCCGCAATCCGGCCATGCGGCCATGCAGCTTTTTGCCGATTGGGAGGCCTATGATCCGCGCAAGGGGCCGATCCCTGCCGGGGAAGTCGTTTCTGCGCCTCGCAATGTGCCGAAGCCCCTCGTCAAACCGCTGGCGCCTGCCCTCGTCACCTTCACCGACATCGCCGACCCTGCGAGCGTCAAGAGGGTGGACCCGGATGATCTGGACGCAAGCTTCGGCCTTTGTGCGGACGGGCGGGGCGTGAGCGACGCCGATGCGCCATGGCGGGCGACCGGCCTGCCCTGGGCTGAGTGGCAGCGCTTCCGGGCCACGGGGCTTTCGCTTGCGGAGTATAACGAGCGCAAGATGCGCTCCGACAGCGGCGGCCTCGGCCAATGGAAGACGGCCTTTGCCGCCCTGCCCAATACCCGCGACACCGCCGCCGATTGCCACCGCCTCACCTCCATCACGCTGGAAATCACCGATGAACCGGTGACCGAAGACAAGGTGGAGCAGGTGCTGGGGTGGTGGTGCGACCTGAAGAAAAGACGAGCCCGCCTAAATGGTTCTAACAGCATTGGCATTTCAAACAACGAGCTATCCAATAATCTGGGTACTGGTTCATTTCGGATAGGTGAATGCACATGAGCATTTCCAAAGACCTCTTTCTCGCGATCTTGTCGATGGACGCTTATAATCGGGGCTACGGTGCCGGAATAACTGACGGCCAACATATCGATGGCAATGGCACCGACCACGCGCTTTGCGCTTGCATCGCTGGGTCCTCGGGATTGGAGGCGGAAAAGCAAATGATCCAGAGAATCATTTGCCCGCCGGAACCCCGAGGATGACGAGAGAGGGCGCAAACCTCTCCCTCGTCATCCTCGCCCTTGTGGC
>JBGSQC010000349.1:0-6733 GCA_041738295.1 Zhengella sp.
TGGCCCCGAGCGCCAGGGCTGCGGCAATGCCGACCCCATCCATGATGCCGCCGGCAGCAATCACCGGAATGGAAAGGCTGCGCGCCAGCACGCGTGTCAGCGCCAGCGTTCCGGCCTGTTCGTCCGCGCCGTTCTCATCGAACATGCCGCGATGGCCACCTGCCTCCCAGCCTTGTGCAACCACGGCATCCAACCCGGCAGCTTCGATGGCACGTCCCTCCTCCAGCGAGGTCGCGGTAGCCATGAGGAAGATGCCTGCCTGCTTCAACGCCGCAATGCGATCTGCCGAAGGCAGGCCGAAATGCAGGCTGACAACCGCTGGCCGCAGCTCCAGCACCATGGCAAGCATGGCATCATCGATCGCAAAGCTCACATAGGGCTCGCCGAGGCGCTCCGGCGGCGCAGCACCAAACCGGTCAAACAGGGGTGTCATTTTGGCAAGCCAGGCCTGTTCCCGGGCGTCATCGCGTTGTGCAGGCCGATGGCAGAAGAAATTGGCATTGATGGCGCGACCAGTCAGCGCCATCGCTTCGGCAAGCATAGCGCGGGCTGCTTCCACCCCTGACGCGCCGAGCCCCAGCGATCCCAGTCCACCAGCATTGGAAACCGCCGCAGCCAGCGCCGGGGTCGCGGTTCCCGCCATCGGCGCCTGGATGATCGGGTGCAAAAGTCCGAGAGCATCTTGCAGGATCGGCATGGACAATCTCCTGATGGTTCCTGGGCGTCAGGCAGCCTTCGGCAATTGTGTCGCCTTCACAGGCGGCTTGCAAAAAGCGAAGGCGTCACGGCCGCTGAAGCGGCGGTTGACAGCAATGCTGCCGGATCCAGTCCATCGATGATATCAGAGCCGATGACCAGCGACATATGGGAAAAGCCCATCATGCGCAGGTCATCCAGCACCTGCGCCGGATCATGCCCCTGTCCAGTCCAGCCGCTGGGCGAAAACTCGATGACCAGCCGCAGGCCAGGCGAACGGGCGATGGTCTCGCGTGCCCCGGCCAGAACTTCAGGTTCGAAGCCCTCGACGTCGATCTTCATCACGTTGGCCGGCGGCATATCGAAGCTGTCGAGACTGCGCACCGAAACCGTCTGCGGGGAAAGGCCAAGTCCTGCCTCTTCCCCGGAGGGCGATTTCGTCAAATATCCGCCACCGCTCGACTGTTCATTGACCCACAGTTGGGACGTGTAGTCTGACCGGCCCAGCGCATGGCAATGGCATGCACCCCGAATCGGGTTGATCCTGAAATTTTCCCGCAGGATCCGGAAGAGCTTCGGGTTTGGCTCAAAGGCGAACACTTGGCCATCCGGCCCCAGCAGATCGGCCACGGCAACCGGGAAATAGCCGATATTGGCCCCGGCATCGATAAAGACGCCACCGCGCGGTAGAGAATTGCGGATGAACCGGGTGACTTCCGGCTCCCACACCTTGCTGCGGACGATCCAGTAGCCGATGTCCTTGCTTTCAAGGTCGGCCACCAGGACTTGTCCATTCTCCAGTTGCACTGCCTTGGTGCGCCACTGGGACGGATGAAACCAGCGCATCCGGTTGTAGCGGCGGACAATGCCGGCCAAAGCCTCTATCCGGTCTGCAGTATCAAGCCGGGCGTCAACGGTCATCTGTGCATGTTCCAGTTCTGTGGCATTCGGCAGGCTGGGCGGGAAACAATGGCACGGATCAACCTTCCAGCTCCTCGCGCAGCATTTCCAATTCCAGCCACTCGCCTTCGGCCTTGTCGCGCGCCGCACGCTTGGCATCCAGCTCCGTGGCTGCCTTGCTGAAAGCGGAAGCATCGCGGGCAAAGAACTGCGGGTCGGCGAGTTTCTTCTCCAGCGCTTCCATCTCGGCGGTCAACTTCGCGATGTCCTTCGGCAGGGTCTCCAGCGCGAATTTCTGCTTGAAGGAAAGCTTTGCCTTGCCCTGCGGTTTGGCTGCTTCGGCCTTTGGCGCAGCGGCTTCGGCCTTCTTCTCCGCCTTGCCGCCGCGCCGCGCAAACGAGGATGAGCCGCGCTGCGCCAGCATGTCGGCATAGCCGCCGGCATAAAGCTGCCACGCGCCATCGCCTTCAGGGGCAAGCGTTGACGTCACCGTGCGGTCAAGGAAATCGCGATCATGGCTGACGAGGATGACCGTGCCGGGAAAGCCCGCCACCAGTTCCTGCAGCAGGTCGAGCGTCTCCATGTCGAGATCATTGGTCGGCTCGTCCAGCACCAGCAGATTGGCGGGCTGCGACAGGACTTTCGCCAGAAGCAGCCGTGCCTTCTCCCCGCCCGACAATTCGCGGATCGGCGTGCGCGCCTGTTCCGGCTTGAACAGGAAATCGCGCATGTAGCTCATCACATGGCGCGCCTCGCCATTGATGACCACCTGGTCGCCGCGCCCGCCTGTCAGGAAAGAAGCAGGCGTCTCGTCAAGGTCGAGCGCCGCGCGGCCCTGGTCCAGAGTGGCGATCTCCAAGTTGACGCCAAGCCGCACCGATCCCGCATCCGGCTTCAGCGCACCGATCAGCATTTTCAGAAGCGTGGTCTTGCCTGCACCGTTTGGTCCGACAAGGCCCAGCCGGTCGCCGCGCAGCAGGCGCATGGAAAAATCATTGACGACGGTCAGATCTCCGAACGCCTTGGAGAGGCCCTTGGCTTCCACCACCAGCTTACCGGAAGCTTCGGCCTCGGAGGCTTCCAGCCGTGCCTTGCCTTCCGGCCCCTGATGATCACGCAATGATTTCCGCAAATCAGCCAGCTCGCCGAGGCGACGCATGTTGCGCTTGCGCCGGCCCGACACGCCGTGGACGACCCAGTGCTCTTCGCGCGCGATCTTGCGGCCGAGCTTGTGCTGGTCGCGCTCTTCCTCTTCCAGGATCTGGTCGCGCCAGTCCTCGAAATGGGCAAAACCCTTTTCCAGCCGCCGCGTGGTGCCGCGATCGAGCCAGACGGTCGCCCGCGTCACGCGTTCGAGAAAGCGCCGGTCGTGGCTGATCAGGATGACGGCAGATTTGGTGCGCTGCAGCTCCTCTTCCAGCCATTCGATGGTGGCAAGATCGAGATGGTTGGTCGGCTCGTCGAGCAGCAGGATGTCGGGCTCGGGCGCCATGACGCGGGCGAGTGCGGCGCGCCGCGCTTCACCACCCGACAGCGTTGAGGGCTCTTCCAGACCGGTGAGGCCGAGATGCTCCAGCAGATAGGCCACGCGATACGGGTCGTCCGCCGGTCCGAGGCCGGATGTCACATAGGCTTCCACTGTCTTGAACGCGCCGAAATCAGGCGCTTGCGGCAGATAGCGGATGGTGGCCGAGGGCTGACGGAACACTTCACCGTCCTGCGCATCGACCAGGCCCGCGGCGATCTTCAGCAGCGTCGATTTGCCCGACCCGTTGCGCCCGACCAGCGCGATGCGATCGCTCGCATTTGCCGAAAGCATGGCACCGTCCAGCAAGGGCGTGCCGCCAAAGGTCAGCTTGATGCCGTCCAGATGAAGGACCGGAGGTGCCATGGATCAGATCTCCGGGTCCGGATGGGCAAGGATGAGCGCGCGGCCGGAGCGCAGAGTGACGGTCAGCGGCCCGGCCACGACGTTCGACATGGTGAGCGAGGAGCCGAAGGCAACTTCCACATCGCCCAGCGGCCATTTGGCGCCGCGGATCGTCAGGCCGGAAAGATCGGTGAAAGGCAGGATGGAGAACAGCGTGCCCGCGGGCCAGTCATAGGCGTTTTCGCCAATCAGAACGGCGCGCGCTTCCTGCCGTCCATCAGTTGCCAGAACGTCCAGCCCGGTCTCGGCCACCGACAGCGCCGCCGCCAGATGCAGGAAGGCATGGTCGGCGCGCGGACCGCCAAAGGCACCGGCCATGATGAAGGAGGTGGCACCGCGCCGCACGGCTTCCGCCAGTGCCAGCTCGCCATCCGTCATGTCCTTTTCCGCCGGAAACGCCTTGCGCTCGACTTGGGCATAGCGGTCAAACAGCGCAGCGTCCGCACTGTCGAAATCGCCGATCCACAGTTCCGGCGTCACGCCGAGCATGGCCGCATGGGCCATGCCACTGTCGGCGGCGATGACGCGCGTCCCGGCAATCCGGCCCATCAGGCGCGGTGTCGCGGCCAGATCGCCGCCAAGGAGAATGGTGAAGGTGCTCATGGGCGGGGGGATTAGCACGGGCAAGCGGTGAAGGGAAAGGACGGAAACCGCCATTCGGCACTTCCCCCTTGCCCCACCTCCCCTCCTGCCTTAGATTCACCCTTGCTCTAACGGGGTGCCCGCCTGTCGCAAGACAGATGTGCTGAGAGGCTTGATGCCAACCCGCTGAACCTGAACCGGTTAGCACCGGCGGAGGGATTAGACGCCTCGGCAGATCCTGCACAGCGCCTTTTCCTCAACTTGCAACAACAAGGAGGCGCTGCCATGCGCGCGATACTGCTATCGACCCTATCCACCCTCGCTCTCACCATCTCGGCATCGGCTGCCGATCTGACGGTCTACACCTATGAGGGCTTCACCGCCGAATGGGGCTCCGGCCCGCAGGTCGAGAAGGCCTTCGAGGCCAAATGCGGTTGCGACATCGAATTTGTCGGCCTCACCGACGGCGTGGAGCTCTTGAACCGGCTGAAGCTGGAAGGGTCCAACACCAAGGCCGACGTGGTGCTGGGCCTCGACACCAACCTGACGGCGGAAGCCCGCGCCACCGGCCTTTTCGCGCCCCACGGTCAGGATACCTCAGGCGTCACCGTGCCGGGCGGCAGGAGCGACGACATGTTCCTGCCCTATGAGTACGGCCATTTCGCCGTGGTCTAGGACAGCGAGAAAATTGCCAACCCGCCCAAAAGCCTGAAGGAACTGGTGGAAGTCGGAGCGGAACTAAAGATTGTCATCCAGGATCCCCGCACCTCGACGCCCGGCCTCGGCCTCGTGCTCTGGGTGAAGAAAGTTTATGGCGACAAGGCACCGGAGGCTTGGGCCAAGCTGAAGACCCGCGTGGCGACCGTCACGCCCGGCTGGTCGGAAGCCTATGGCCTGTTCACCAAGGGTGAAGTGCCGATGGTGCTCTCCTATGTCACCTCGCCCGCCTACCACATGGTGGCAGAAGGCACCGGCCGTTATCAGGCAGCCGCCTTTGAGGAAGGCCACTACATGCAGGTGGAAGTGGCCGGACAGACGGTGAAGGGCAGCGCCAATCCGCGCGCAGCCGAGTTCCTCGCTTTCATGCTGACGCCTGCCTTCCAGGACATCATCCCGGAAACCAACTGGATGCTTCCGGCAGCCAAAACGGAAAAGCCGCTGAACGAGGCCTTCGCCAAGCTGGTGCAGCCGGCCCAAAGCCTCCTTTTCTCGCCCGAAGAGGTAGCCGCGAACCGCAAGGCATGGGTGGACGAATGGCTGGCTGCCATGAGCCGCTGATGGATGTGACCGGAACCAGCTGCTGACATGGCAAGATCGGACCAAACTTCGGGGATGGCACGCTCGGCAGGCCTTGCCGCGCTCGCCTTCCTTGGCCTGCTGGCGGGTGGGGCGCTCGCCGGTCTTGTCATCGAAGCCATGCGCACCGGCAGCGCCAGCGCGCTTGCCACTGACGCCTATCTGTGGCGCGCCGCCCGCTTTACATTCTGGCAGGCGCTGCTGTCGACCGCCCTGTCGGTGCTGCCAGCCATCATTGTGGCCCGCGCGCTGTTCCGCCTGCCGGACGGTCAGGCCCGGCGCGCGATCCTCAACCTCTTCGCCGTGCCCTTTGCCCTGCCCGCCATTGTCGCCGCGCTTGGCGTCCTGACACTCTACGGCAGCGCCGGATGGCTGGCCCCGGCTTTCTCTTCCCTCTCGGGCGGACCTTGGACCGGCATTTTCGGCCTGTCCGGCATCCTGGTCGCCCATGTGTTCTTCAACCTGCCGCTCGCCGCACGGTTGCTGCTGGGCGCTCTCGATGCCGTGCCGGCGGATCGTTGGCGGCTGGCAAGCCAACTCTCCATGGGGCCGCTTGCCACATTTCGCTTTATCGAATGGCCGGCGCTCAAATCCGCCCTGCCCGGCGCGGCGGGCCTCGTCTTCATGCTCTGCGTCACGTCCTTCACCGTGGTGCTGACGCTCGGCGGCGGACCGGCGGCAACCACGCTGGAAGTCGCCATCTATCAGGCGCTGCGCTTTGACTTTGACCCGGCCCGCGCCATCGCGCTGACGCTCGCCCAACTGGTGTTGACGCTCGGCGTCGTCCTCATTCTCAACCGCTTCGGGCTGTCTGCCATTGGCGAGACCAATCTGGATGTGAGCCACCGCCGCGCCGCTCCACTGACCGGCAGCGCGGACAGGCTTGCGTCCATCATCATCATTGCGCTTGCAGCGCTGTTCGTCGCCGGGCCGCTCGCCGCCATCCTTGTCTCCGGCCTCAATGCCGATCTGCTGCGTCTTGCCGGTGAGGCGCAGGTTCAGCGCGCTACGCTGACCAGCCTCGTGCTGGCGCTCCTCTCGGCCAGCCTCGCCGTAGTGCTCTCATTCGCACTGGTGCGGCTTCGCCAGCGGCTGGAATCGGCCCGCCGCAGGCATCAACCCGGCTGGCTGGAGTGGTGGGCGGGCCATGGCTCCAGCCTCATCCTCGTCGTGCCGCCGATTGTCATCGGTGCCGGCTGGTTCATGGCGCTGCGCCATGTCACGGATGTCTTTGCTGCCGCCCCCTGGCTGGTGGTCACGGTCAATGCAGCCATGGCGCTGCCCTTTGCCATGCGCGTGCTGCGCCCGGCCCATGACATGGCGGCGGCC
>JBGSQC010000358.1:0-23060 GCA_041738295.1 Zhengella sp.
GGAGCACCTTCGCCAGCCGACGGCAACTGGTCCAGCGCCGGCAACTCATGCCGGCTGAAGCGCACGCGCGCATGCGCAGCCCTTTCCGGCTGATCGTGTTGCCTCATACCGCTTGCCCCATGGACGAATCCCGTGATGCCACTATAACGATGGTGGCACAAAGCTACGACAAAAGAAGGGCAAGCTGATGGCTGAAGTGGATGCTGGGCAAATGGCACCGGATTTCGATCTTCCCACCCATGGGGGCGGCCGGTTCCGGCTTTCGGAACTGGCAGGCAAGAAGGTCGTCCTGTTTTTTTACCCGAAAGACGACACGAGCGGCTGCACTGCCGAAGCCATTGATTTCACTGTATTTAAGAGTGATTTTGAGGCCGCTAGAACCTTCCTTGCCGGCATTTCTCCAGACAGTGCGAAAAAGCATGACAAGTTTCGCGACAAGCACGACTTGACGGTCACGCTCATTGCCGACGAGGACAAGGTGGCGCTGGAAGCCTATGGAGTCTGGGCCGAAAAGAGCATGTATGGCCGCAAGTACATGGGCGTGGAGCGGTCCACCTTCCTGATCGGGGCTGACGGAAAAATCGCGCGGGTCTGGCGCAAGGTGAAGGTTCCGGGGCATGCGGCAGAAGTGCTCGCAGCAGCCAAGGCACTCTGATTGCAGGCAAATGCGGACGGCAGCCCGGCGGTGACAGACAGTTTCGACAGTTTGCGTGGCGGCTGCATTGCCGCCTTGGCCGGCACTGACCTCGATATGAAAATACGGCTCGTGCGTGCCGTGCATTCCCGCTGGATGGCACGCGGATTGTCACTTCGCAGTCCACTCGATCCGCCGGTCCCGGAGCGGCCCGGACGTCCGGAGAGACCGGAGCTTGTCGCGCCAAAACTGGTGAAAAAGCGGTCGCTGCACACCGAACGCGGGCGCATCGCTCTCATGCATGCGCTGGCCCATATCGAGCTCAACGCGATCGATCTGGCGCTCGACATTGTGGCCCGCTTTGCCAGCGAGCGCGTGCCGCAGAGCTTCTTTGACGGCTGGATGAAAGTGGCCTTCGAGGAGGCCAAGCATTTCTCGCTGTTGCGCGATCGGCTGAAAACGCTCGGGGCCGATTATGGCGACCTGCCCGCCCATGACGGATTGTGGCAGGCAGCATCCCAGACCCGCAACGACCTGCATGCGCGGCTTGCCATCGTGCCGCTGGTGCTGGAGGCGCGCGGGTTGGATGTGACGCCATCGCTGCGTGACAAGCTGCGCGAGATGGGAGACGAGGAAACCGCGTCCATTCTCGACATCATCTACAACGACGAAAAGGGCCATGTGGCGATCGGCGCCAAATGGTTCCGCTTCTTTTGTGCCCGTGACGGCCATGAGCCAGCCAGTCACTTCCGCCATCTTGTGCGCGCCAATTTCCGAGGTGAGGTGCGGCCCCCGTTCAATGTGCTGGCGCGGGCCGAGGCAGGCCTTACTCCCTTGTTTTATCAATCGCTTGCAAGCACATCATCCTAGGCCGCCAACGCTTTGTTAACCATGGCGATGTTTAATGCATTTCGTACAGTCACCGGTACGGGAGTATCATCCGTGGTTCAGCAACAGGCTGCAAAGCCGGTTTTCGGCAAGCGCACCGAACCGCATACCGTCATTATCGCCAGAGGCAACGAAGTCCGGCATTTTACAATCAGGCCATGGCTTGCCGCTGTCGCCGGATCAATGGTGGCGGCAGCCGCGTTGGGGTATCTTTCAGCGACCACCTATCTGGTGCTGCGCGATGACCTCCTCACCGGTTCGGTAGCCCGCCAGGCCCGTGTCCAGCAGAACTATGAAGACCGGATCTCTGCCCTTCGAACGCAGGTTGACCGGATCACCAGCCGCCAGTTGCTGGACCAGCAACTGATGGAAACCAAGGTGACAGAGCTGATCGAACGCCAGAAGGCGCTGACTTCGCGCCATGGCCGGCTCGGCCCCATTCTGGAACGCGCCAGCGAGCAAGGCCTCAAGGGCAATGTCGCACTGCCCACGCCGACGCCGCGCCCGGACGGCAAGGAAGCCAGGCTGGATGCAGCGCCGAAATCAGCCCGCTTCGCCTCGGCGGTCAGCGCGTTGTCATTCTGGAACGGCACGACGGGCAGCGTGAGTGAATCGGCAGCCGACCGTGCTGACCAGCTGTTTGTCGGCATCAACAATTCACTGCGCTCCATCGAGAAGGAACAGGCCGAAGGATTGGCCGAACTGACACGCGAAGCGGAAATGGCGAGCGACAAGATCGCCAGTGCGCTTGACGAGGCAGGTCTCAAGGGCGTGACAGAAGGGGCCGACAAGGTCGGCGTCGGTGGTCCACTGGTCCCGGTTTCGGCAGCCAACACATTCGATTTCAAGGTCAGCGAGTTGGACGAGGCGCTCGGCCGGCTGGACAAGATGAAAAAGGTCGTCCGGACCTATCCCTTGGCCAATCCCCTGCCCGGCCAGCCCATCACCTCGCGCTTTGGCTATCGCAAGGACCCGATCCTCGGCACGGCGGCGCTTCATGCCGGCATGGACTTTTCCGCGCCTGTCGGCATGCCGATCCGCGCATCGGGAACCGGCGTCGTCATCACTGCCGGATGGAACGGCGGCTATGGCCGCATGGTCGAGATCCGTCACGCTGGCGGATACACCTCGCGCTACGCTCATATGAGCCAGATCCTGGTGAAGGAAGGCGACAAGATCGAGCGCGGGACGATACTCGGCAAAAGCGGCAATTCAGGCCGCTCCACCGGCCCTCACCTGCATTATGAAGTGCGGCGCGAGGGGCGTGCCGCCAATCCGCTGCGCTTCCTTTCGACCGGCAAGAAGATCGCCGAAGTGATGTGATAATCACAGCAGGGCTAAAAGAAAAGGCGGCCCGTATGGAGCCGCCTTTGCCGTTTCTTCCAACCGACTTAATCTGTTGATCAGTCGATGTCCTGGACGGCAGCGCCTTCGCTGCCTTCGATCCTTGCAGCCAGCGCTGCTTCCATGAAATCATCCAGATCGCCGTTCAGCACATCGTCAGGGCTTGGGCTTTCCACGCCGGTGCGCAGGTCCTTCACCATCTGGTAGGGCTGGAGCACATAGGAGCGGATCTGGTGACCCCAGCCGATGTCGGTCTTGCTGTCGAAGGCCGACTGCGCCTTTTCCTCGCGCTTCTTCATCTCCAGTTCGTAGAGACGCGCGCGCAGGGCCTTCATGGCATTGGCGCGGTTCTGGTGCTGCGACTTTTCAGACGAGGTGACGACAATGCCGGTCGGCATGTGGGTGATGCGAACAGCTGAGTCTGTCGTGTTGACGTGCTGGCCACCGGCACCTGACGAGCGATAGGTATCGATGCGGATGTCCTTGTCCTGGATGTCGATCTCGATGGTGTCATCAATCACCGGATAGACGCCGACCGAGGAAAAGGACGTATGGCGGCGCGCATTGCTGTCATAGGGCGAAATGCGGACCAGGCGGTGGACGCCCGATTCTGTCTTCAGCCAACCATGGGCATTGTGACCCTTGACGAGGATCGTGGCACCCTTGATGCCGGCCTCTTCGCCATAGGCAACGTCCTGGACTTCAACCTTGAACCCTTTGCGCTCTGCCCAGCGGGTGTACATGCGCAGCAGCATGGAAGCCCAATCCTGGCTCTCGGTGCCGCCGGAACCGGCATGGACTTCGAGGAAGGTATCGGACGCATCCATTTCACCCGAGAGCAATGTCGCAATGCGCCGCTCGCCAAGTTCGGACACCAAGGCGCGAATGGACGCTTCAGCGTCAGCGATGATGGAGGGATCGCCCTCCTCTTCGCCCATGGCAATCAGCTCGATATTGTCGTCAAGCCCCCGGCTGAGCCGCGTGATGGCTTCAGTATTTTCCTCCAGACCCTGGCGTTCACGCATCAGCTTCTGGGCTTCCTGCGGATTGTTCCAGAGGGTCGGGTCTTCTGACAGGGAATTGAGATAGCCCAGACGTTTTATGGCCTGATCCCAGTCAAAGATGCCTCCTCAGCAGGCTTATGGCCTGCCTGATTTCATCGACAAGATTTTGCGTTTCCGCACGCATGGCAATTCCCGTTTTTCTTTGTTCAAGGGTGGTTTGACCGGCGCGGACCATAGGTAGGCGACCGGCATGTGTAAAGGCAAAAGGCGGGATCATCCCGCCTTTTGACCAGACATCGGAAGTGCTGTCAGAACAGGCCGCCGCGACCGCTTGTTATGGCGCGATTGGCCTGCGGAGAAATGGCCTTGGCGCGCTCCTGCGTGACAAGGTCTTCCATGCCGATGACCGAATAGGTGTCAGACGGGCCGGTTCCGGGCTTGAAGGCTTCCATGATCGCGCCGGGAGCGCCTTCGGAGGCGCGCATGCCGGTCTTGCGGTCGATGGCAACCAGTTTCATGCCTTCCGGTACGCGGAAATCAACGGGGCGCTTGTCCTTCATGATCTCAGCCATGAAGGCCTTGAAAATCGGTGCTGCAAGACCGCCGCCGGTCGATCCCTTGCCCATCGGGCGCGGCGTGTCATACCCGAGATAGAGGCCGACAACGAGATCAGGGGTATAGCCCACGAACCAGGCGTCCTTTTCCTCGTTGGTGGTGCCGGTCTTGCCGGCCACCGGGCGCTTCAACTCGGAAACCGTGACGGCCGTTCCTCGCGTGACAACGCCTTCCATCATCGAGGTGATCTGGTAGGCCGTCATCGGGTCGAGCACCTGTTCGCGATTGTCGACAAGCTCAGGTTCCTGCTGGTTGACCCAGCTGGTCGCCACGCACCCTTCGCAGCCGCGCTCATCATGCTTGAAGACCGTCTTGCCGTAGCGATCCTGGATGCGGTCAATCATCGATGGTTTGATCTGCTTGCCGCCATTGGCCATGATCGCATAGGCCGATACCATGCGCATCACCGTCGTTTCGAAGGAACCCAGTGATGTGGCGAGGTACTGGGGCATCTTGTCGTAGACGCCGAAACGTTCGGCATACTCAGCCACCAGCTTCATGCCCATGTCCTTGGCGAGCCGCACGGTCATCAGGTTACGCGACTTTTCAATGCCGGCGCGCAGCGTGGACGGACCGGCAAACTCGCCACCGTAATTCTTCGGCTCCCACAGCTCATTGCCGACCTTGATGGAAATCGGACCATCCATGACGACTGACGCGGGCGTGTAGCCATTGTCGAGCGCTGCGGCATAAACGATCGGCTTGAAGGAGGAGCCGGGCTGGCGCTGGGCCTGGGTGGCCCGGTTGAACTGCGATTCAGAGAATGAGAAGCCGCCAACCATGGCCAGGACTCGGCCCGTATGCGGATCCATGGCCACCATGCCGCCTTCGATCTCGGGTACCTGGCGCAGTCTGAAAGCCTCTTCGCTGTCATCCTTGGCCTGGACATAGACCACATCCCCGGGCTTGACGACATCGGCGGGCGACTTGGCTTTGAGCGTCTTGCCGCTTTCCTTGTCCTTGAAGCGCATGGCCCACTGCATGTCTTTGACACCGACAAAGCCCAGCTTGCGGTCGGCGGCAACCTCGCCGGACACATCGACTTCCGGACGCAAACCGACGGACAGCCCTTCAGCCGAAGTCTCAAGAACGACGGCCTGCTTCCATTCCGGTACGTCGGACAAGGCCTTCACATCGGCCAGCGTCTTGCCCCAATCGCCGGTGATGTCGATTGTCGTGACCGCCCCGCGATAGCCGCGCAGCATGTCGAAATCGAGCAGACCCTTCTGCAGCGCCTTGCGTGCGACGACCTGCATTCTCGGATCAAGCGTGGTGCGGACAGAAAGTCCGCCTTCATAGAGGGCGTCAACGCCATAGCGGTTGATGATCTCGCGGCGCACTTCCTCGGTGAAGAACTCGCCTGAGAAGAGATAGGTGCCCGACCGGCGCGGCTTGACGCCGAGATCCGATGCCACCGCATCGGCGGCCTCCTGCGCAGAAATGTAGCCGTTCTCGCGCATCTGGCCGATCACCCAGTTGCGGCGATCAAGCGCGCGCTCAGTGTACTTGAACGGGTGATAATTGTTCGGGCCCTTGGGGAGTGCTGCCAGATAGGCCGCTTCCTGGATGTTGAGCTCGTTGACCGACTTGTCGAAATAAGTCAGTGCCGCGCCGGCAATGCCGTAAGATCCGAAACCGAGGAAAATCTCGTTGAGATAAAGCTCAAGGATTCGGTCCTTCGAATAGGCCTGCTCAATGCGCAACGAGAGAATGGCCTCTCGAATTTTGCGGTCATAGGTCTGCTGAGAATTCAGCAGGAAGTTCTTGGCGACCTGCTGAGTGATGGTCGATGCGCCGACCGGCCGCGAACTGGAACCGATATTGCGCACATTGGTGATGACGGCGCGCGACAGGGCGGCGATGTCGATGCCGGAATGCGTGTAGAAATTCTTGTCTTCGGCGGAGAGGAAAGCGGCCTTCACGCGATCTGGCACCGCCTTGATCGGCAGGAACAGGCGACGCTCGCGGGCAAATTCCGCCATCAGCACGCCGTCGGACGCGTGGACACGCGTGGTCACCGGGGGTTCGTACTTGGCGAGAACCTCGTAATCCGGCAGGTCCTCGGACACATCCTTCACGTAAATTGCGACGCCCACTGCAACAAGGAGTGCCAGAGCGGTGCCGATACCGAAGAAATAGCCCAGTAGCCTGATCATGGTGTGTCCCGGTTTTCCGACCTGCCGTCATCGTGGCAGGGTGCAAGTCGAATCGATCCTGCTTTGACCTGCAGATGTGTGCAAATTTGGGCATCAAGGCAATTGCTGCCCAGAACACTCCAACCGCACACGCGTGATTTATACCATGAATCGGCCTGCCGTGACAGGCCGACCATCACCCGTCCTCGCCCTGCCGTGCCGCCGCATAGATTGATATGGCTGCCACGACACTGTCGGCCGCCTTGTTGCGCCAGGCCGGATCGAGCATTTGCGCCTCGTCCTGCTTGTTGGACATGTAGCCGATTTCCAGAAGCACCGACGGCATGTCATGGGCGAGAAGGACGCGAAATCCGGCGGAGCGGTGAGGATTCTTGATCAGTTCGACTGACTTGGACAATTCTCCGACCAGACCGCGGGCAAAGCGGATTGAGAAGGTCTCTGTTTCTCGGCGAACCAGATCCAGGAGGATGTCGGCGACTTCGGCGCTTTCATCCTTCAGTTCAACACCGGCAATCGCATCGGAAAGATTTTCGGATTCCGCGACCGACTTGGCAATTTCGTCTGACGCATCTTCCGACAGGGTATAGACCGTGGCACCGCGAATATTGGCATAGCGGATCGTATCGGCATGGACCGACAGGAAGAGATCAGCACCATATTGGCGGCCGATCTTCACCCTTTCGTCCAGCCGAACGAACTGGTCTGTCTCGCGCGTCATTCGGACATTGAACTTTCCCGTTGCCTCCAGCTTGGCGCGCAGTTCCAACGCAAAGGCCAGTGTGACGGTTTTTTCTGCCGTTCCGTCCTTGCCGTCGGCTCCGCCGTCAATTCCGCCGTGGCCGGGATCCAGCACAATGGTAAAGCGGCCGTCACGCTTGTCGGATGGTGCCGTGCCGATGCGATCGGATTTCGCCGTGGCTTTTGCGGTTGCTTCGGGCTGGCGATTCTGCCCCAGCGCGGTTTCGAATTCAGCCTGTGTCGCAGCCACGAGGTCGAGTGTCAGCATCCACCCGCCTTCAGTTGGCGTTTGCACAACAGTTCGGCTTTCAATGCGGAACGGCCCTGCCACGGTAAAGATGAGGCGCGAACGCCCCTCTTCCAGTGCGCCGTAGCGGACTTCGCGTACCATGGCGCGGCTGGCCAATTCGTCGGCCTTGAAGCCAAAGCGGACATCGCCGAAGTCCACAACCAGGCGGTGCGGGTCGCGCAGCAGGAAGGCATCCAACTTCGGTTCGGTGTCGAAGCGCATGGCGATTCGTGTGCGCTGCGCGTCACCCTCCACCAACAGGCCATGCACAAGCAGCGGACCGGACGCAAAGGCTGGCCCCGGCCTCACCAAGGCTGTGATGATAAAAACACAGGCCAGCGCGAAAAAAGCCCGCCCGATCAACCACAAGCCGGGCATCATCCGTTTTGCCGGCTCAGTCTTCATGGTCGGAATACTCCCGGTTGCGGCTCCCGGTCCCGGCAGCGTGCCGGAGGATGCAATGTCAAAAGATGAAGGAAGTCTAACCATGTTTGGTTAACCAAGACTTTCAGATGCCGACTTCACATCAAGGGTTGCCATGTGACCTTTCAGCACATAAAAGCGCAGTTGGATTATTGCCACAAGATGGCCCAGTCATGGCAGGAGCGGGACAAGCCGCACCCGGCCAGACGAAGGCGGCCTTGGCAGCACTCCGAGAGGATTTTCTCAAGGCGCTCCGGCAACCGGAGACCTTCAGTGTGAGGAAAACGGCCGGGACGGCTCATCCCGCGCCGATCATTTCAAGAGCCAACCGGGCCGGGCCACCGCGCCCAAAGCACAACGGAGCCGAATGGCAGGATAATGGCACACAAGTTTGCAGGAGTTACACCCGCGAGTATCCGCGCCCTTGAGGCGGCGGACGGGTTTACCTGCGATCGGCCTTCCCTGCCCCGGCCCATTTCTTCCACAATCATGACCTGCACGCCCATGGATCGTCTCCCAAGCCGGAGCTCCGTGCGGTTGCGCGCAGGCGCAAGGACCCTTCCTTATGGCCAACAAAATGCTGATCGACGCCTCCCACCGGGAGGAAACGCGGGTGGTCGTCACCCGCGGTAACCGCATCGAAGAATTCGATTTCGAATCGCAGGACAAGAAGCAGCTCAAGGGCAATATCTACCTTGCCCGGGTGACCCGTGTGGAGCCTTCGCTCCAGGCCGCCTTCGTCGAATATGGCGGAAACCGCCACGGCTTCCTCGCCTTCTCCGAAATTCATCCCGACTATTACCAGATCCCGGTTGCCGACCGTCAGGCGCTGCTGCGCGACGAGGCGGAAGCTGCGCGCATGGAAGATGAGGAAGACGACGAGGCTTCCGAACGCGCTGCCAATCGCGGCCGTGGTAACAGCAACAACAAGCGCCGCCGTGGCGGCGGACGCCATATTGCCAAGGCACGTGCCTCCGACGTTCACAAGGACGAGAATGGCGAAGGCGGCGGGTCGGATGAAAGTGAAGCCTCCATTGCGCTGGCTGCCAATGCCGATGCGATGATCGTGTCGGAAGACATCCCGGCAGGCGATGACGACATCGAGGCTGGCGACGCAGCACCGGATGCCGATGGCGGCGGCAGCAACGGCCCGCTGCCCGACAATTCGGAAGTTGCCGACGATGATGGCGACGACAGCGACCATGGCGAAGAGGCCAATGGCGAGGAAGCACCGGTCGAGATGGTCGGTGCAGGCGATGCCATTGAAGAGGTTTCGCGCCCGCGCCGCACCTCGCGTCGCAACTACAAGATCCAGGAAGTGATCAAGCGCCGCCAGATCCTGCTGGTGCAGGTTGTCAAGGAAGAGCGCGGCAACAAGGGTGCAGCGCTGACCACCTACATGTCGCTTGCCGGACGCTATTCGGTGCTGATGCCGAACACGGCACGCGGCGGCGGCATTTCGCGCAAGATCACCAGCGCGGTTGACCGCAAGCGCCTGAAGGACATCGTCAAGGATCTCGAAGTGCCGCAGGGCATGGGCGTGATCCTGCGCACGGCTGGCGCCAACCGCACCAAGCCCGAAGTCAAGCGCGACTATGAATATTTGATGCGCATGTGGGAGAACGTGCGCAACCTGACGCTGGAATCCTCGGCCCCTGCCCTCGTCTATGAGGAAGGCAGCCTGATCAAGCGCTCCGTTCGCGATCTCTACAACAAGGACATTGACGAGGTTCTGGTCGCCGGCGAGGAAGGATATCGCGAGGCCAAGGACTTCATGCGCATGCTGATGCCGAGCCATGCCAAGGTCGTCCAGCCTTACCGCGAGCCGGTGCCGCTGTTCGTGCGCCATGGCGTGGAAGCCCAGCTGGAACGCATGGTGCTGCCGCAGGTGACGCTGAAGTCCGGCGGCTACATCATCATCAACCAGACCGAAGCGCTGGTTGCCATCGACGTGAACTCCGGGCGCTCCACCAAGGAGCATTCGATCGAGGACACTGCGCTGCAGACAAATCTTGAAGCTGCCGAGGAAGTGGCCCGCCAATTGCGCTTGCGCGATATGGCAGGCCTGATTGTCATCGACTTCATCGACATGGAAGAAAAGCGCAACAACCGGTCGGTTGAGAAGCGCCTCAAGGATTGCCTGCGCGATGACCGCGCCCGCATCCAGGTTGGCCATATCTCGGCCTTCGGCCTTCTGGAAATGTCGCGCCAGCGCATCCGTGCCTCGGTTCTGGAAAGCACCATGCAGGTCTGCCCGCATTGCGGCGGAACCGGGCATGTGAGGTCGGAATCCTCGGTTGGCCTTTATGTGCTGCGTGCCATCGAGGAATATCTGCTGAAGGATGGCCGTCACAACATCACGGTTCGCACACCGGCCTCGACTGCGCTCTATGTGCTCAACAACAAGCGCGCCAATCTGGTGGAAATGGAAGCCCGTTTCGGACTGGTCATCACCATCAGCGCAGATGAAGCGGTTGGAACCAAGCTGGTCGAGATTGACCGCGGCGCTCCGGCAACCTCCCCTGTTCCCCAGCCTGCGGTGTTTGCCCCTGAGCCGGAAGAGGACGAGGATATCGAGGATATCGAGGATGCGGTTGACGAGGCCGAGGAGGCCGGGGAAGCCGTCGCTTCCGGTGACCGTCCTTCCGCTGACGACGGCGAAAAAGGCCGCAAGCGCCGCCGCCGCCGCCGGCGGCGTGGTGGCCGCGATCGCGAGAATGGCGAGCAATCCGCCGCCGGTGACGTGTCTGAAGGCGCTTCGTCCGACGAGGACGAAGATGGCGACAGCGAAGACAATGGCGACGAGGAAACCAGTTCGGCTGATGCAGCCGGCGATGCCGGTGACCGCAAGAAGCGCCGCCGGGGCAAGCGGGGCGGACGCCGCAACCGCCGTGGCGAAGATGGCGAACTGATTGCCGGTGATGAAGCCGGTGACGACAATGCCGTGACTGCCGAAGCACCTGCAGATGCCGTAGCGGATGAGGCTGCGGCCCCTGCCGAGGATGCTGTGGCTGCCAGCGAGCCCGAAGCTGCGGAAAAGCCGAAGCCCAAGCGTGCCTCGCGCGCCAAGAAGGCTCCTGCCAAGCCTGACGCGGAGGTAACCGAGGCCGTCGCTGATGCTGCACCGGAAGCGGAAGCTGAACCTGCCGAGAAGCCCAAGGCCAAACGTGCCCCGCGCAAGAAGGCCCCTGCAAAGGCAGTTGCTGCGGAAACCGTTGCCGAAGACGCGGTCACTGTCGACGAGCCGGTCATGGCCGAGGCTGAAGCAGATGCGCCGGTGGCCGACAAACCTGCGCCGGCTGCGGTACCTGCAGCGCCTGCCAAGCCCGTGGTGACGTCAACAGCTTCCGAAAAGCCGGAAGATGACAAGCCGCGCAAGGGTGGCTGGTGGCAGCGCAAGGGCTTCTTCTGAGACCAGACTGATCGCAAACAAGACAAAAAAAGCCGGGCATTGCCCGGCTTTTTTCATGTTATTTAGGTGCGTCTGTTACCGATCGCCAGCGGCCAACCATCGCCCCATGCGGGCTGTCGCTTCCACCATGTCGGCCGGGGTCCCTGCATAGGAAAACCGCATGGTTCGATGACCTTGGACTGTATCGAAATCAAGGCCCGGCGTGGCAGCGACCTTGGCCTGCGAGAGCATGGCCTTGGCAAACTCCATTGAGTCATTGGTGAAGCGCGACACATCGCAATAGGCATAGAAGGCGCCATCCATCGGCGCGGCTATGGTGAAGCCCAATGCCGGAAGTGCTTTCAGCAGATGGGCGCGGCTTTGGCCGTAGCGTGCCTTGACCTGCTCCAGTTCCTCTGTGGCGTCAAAGGCGGCTATGGCGGCGCGCTGCGACAGTTCAGGCGCGGATATATAAAGGCTCTGGGCTATGCGCTCCACAGGCCGCACCAGCGCTTCCGGAAGCACCATCCAACCGATGCGCCAGCCCGTCATGCAATAATACTTGGAGAAGGAATTGATGACGGTGACGTCGTTGTCGAGCGCCAGTGCCGTCATGTCCGGGCCGGTAAAATTCAGCCGATGGTAGATCTCGTCGGAGATCAGGGCGATGCCGAGCTCGGCTGCAGTATCGATGATGGCCTGCAACTCGGTTGGCGGAATGATCGCGCCGGTCGGGTTGGCCGGACTGGCAAAGAGCACACCCTTCAGCGGTCGATCGGCATGGGCCTGGCGGATATGGTCCGCCTTCAGGTAGCCGGATGCGTCCATCGGGATTTCCACCACTTCAAGGCCAAGCGCGCGCAGGATGTTGCGATAGGCCGGATAGCCCGGAGCGGTGATCGCCACGCGGTCGCCTGCATCGAACATGGCAAGGAAAGCCAGGTTGAAGGCTGCCGAAGATCCGGTGGTGATGACGACGCGGGCGGGATCAACCGAAACACCGTAATGCTCGTGATAGTGTGCTGCAATCGCCTCGCGCAGCGCTGGCAGGCCACAGGCATCGGTGTAGCCGATGCGGCCATCGGCGAGAGCCTTGCGCGCAGCGTCGAGAACGGCTTGCGGCGCAGGATCACCCGGCTGGCCAACCGCCATGGAAATGACCGGCTCTCCTGCCGCCTTCATGCGGTTGGCTTCAGCCAGGACATCTATGGCCAGGAAGGGATCGACACGGCTGCGGGCAGACAGGTGGACGGGCATGGACACTCCGGGGCGGGCTGGACAGACCGGCGGGCGCGCCTCGCTGCCGGTCAGGACGCCGCACAAATGCCCGATTGCTGTGGCGATTACAAGTTCATGATTGTCCGCGTCCCGGCCTTTTCTCCCCTGCCGGGCTCGTATAGCACTGGTCGCCATGATGATGCTGCCTGCCAGGAACCGCCTTTTCAGGCGCTTAGCCGCCCGCTTGATGCCGGTTGTGCTCGGTGTTGCCTTGGTGGTCCCGCAAGTGGTGCAGCCGGCCCTTGCCCAGCAAGGACGCGCCATCATCCGTGATGCCGAGATCGAGGCGCTGGTGCGTGACTATGCGCGTCCGATCCTTACTGCCGCCGGTCTTTCGAAGGCCGGTGTCGAGATCATTCTGGTCAATGACCTCTCCTTCAACGCCTTCGTGGCCGGCCGCCGGCTGTTCATCAATACCGGCGCGTTGATGATTGCCGAGACGCCCAATGAGATCATCGGCGTGATTGCCCATGAGGCAGGCCATCTTGCAGGCGGCCACCAGGAACGGCTTCGCCAGCAGATCGAGACAGCCAAGACGCTGGCAGTGGTCACCAGTCTCCTTGGCCTGGGTGCCATGGCGGCAGGCGCTGCCACCAATTCCAAGGGGCTGGCCGGGGCGGGATCGGGAATTGCCATGGGCAGCACCGAACTCGCCATGCGCGGCCTGTTTGCCTATCAGCGCGGCGAGGAAACCACGGCTGACCGCTCTGCCCTCACCTATCTCGACAAGACGGGGCAATCGGCACGCGGGATGATCCGCACCTTCCAGCGCTTTTCAAGTGCCTTGTCGCTCTCAGGTTCACGGATCGATCCCTATCTCTCCAGCCATCCGATGCCGGCCGACCGCATCTCGCTGCTGCAGACACTGGCCTCTTCCAGCCCGAACTGGAACAAGCCTGATCCAGCCGGACTGCAGGAGCGCCATGATTTTGCGCGCATCAAGATTGCCGCCTATTCCGACGGGCCGGGCGCTGTGGCGCGCATCTCACGCACGCTGAAGTCACCTCTGGCACAAAAATACGGCATGGCGCTCAACACCTATCTGAATGGCAATCCGGCTGCCGCCCTCACCCGTTCTGCCGAACTGATCAAGCAGCGGCCGAAGAATGCCTTTTTCCATGAACTCCATGGCGACATCCTGATGAAGGCCAATCGGCCGGGTGATGCAGCCGATTCTTATGGCAAGGCAGCAAAGCTGGGCGGCGACACCCCGCTGCTGCAAATTTCGCGCGGCCAGGCACTGGTGGCCACCGGCAAGCGCGAGCGCATGAAGGATGCCATTTCCATCATCCGCAAGGGCCTGACTTCCGAGCCGAAGAATCCCGGCGCCTACCGCTTTTTGTCGCAGGCCCATGGTCTGCTTGGCGAAATTGGCGAGGCGGAACTGGCGGCGGCCGAAGGAAACTATTATGCAGGCGAAATGCAGGAAGCCCGCATCTTCGCCGCGCGTGCCCAACAGAAACTCAAACCTGGATCGCCTGCCTGGCTGCGCGCCCAGGACATTGTCACCCAAAAACCGGCCAAGAAGAAATGAACCGACCGCCGGCCCCAGCAAAGGACCACGCCATGAGCTCCAGAACCATTTTCAGATCATCGCTGCTGGCACTGGCTGCAGCTTCCGTACTGGCGATTGCACCGGCCCGCATGGCCACCGCAGAGGCGCTGACCATCAACGACGAAACGAAGGCGGCCATTGAGACGATTGTCCGTGATTACCTTTTGAAGAACCCGGAAGTGATGCTGGAAGTGCAGCAGGCGCTTGAGACCAAGCAGGAAGCCGAGAAGAAGGCCGCGCAGAAGGGCCTGATCGCCGATGCCAAGGATGCCATTTTCGACAGCGCCCATGACGGGCTGGTGGGCAATCCCGACGGAAAGGTCACCATCGTCGAGTTCTTTGATTACAACTGCGGATACTGCAAGCGCGCCATGGCCGATATGGATGCGCTGGTGGCGAGCGACAGCGATCTTCGCTTTGTGCTGAAGGAATTCCCGATCCTCGGCGAGGATTCCCAGAAGGCCCATGTGGTTTCTCAGGCTTTCCAGTCAATGATGCCTGAGAAGTACGGCGAATTCCATCGCAAGCTGATGTCAGCGCAAGGCCGGGCCGATGAAGACAGCGCCATCGCAGTTGCCGTGGAATTGGGCGCTGACGAGACCAAGCTGCGCGAAGCCATGAAGTCTCCGGCCATCATGGAAACATTCAAGAGCGCCTATGAACTGGCCAACAAGCTTTCGATCACGGGTACGCCTTCCTATGTGATGGGCGACGAAGTGGTGTTTGGCGCACTTGGCCGTGAAGTGCTGGCGACCAAGGCGGCCAACTTGCGCAGCTGCAATTCGACGACCTGCTGAGCGCGCTCCTGACGATTTGCTGGCAGAGGGGCGATCCCGGCAGCTGTGGAGAACGCAGAATGTCGCTTGCGCTCTTTTCGCCGCGGTCTTAGCCGGTTATAAGGCCTCGCTTGTCTTTCGGGCGGGTTCATTTCACGTGCATTCCCGGCTGCATTCCTTGATGGTGCAAGCTGGCGGCGGACAGGGCGCGACGCGGACATGCGCCTGACGGCTTTGAAAAAAGGGACAAACCATAATGTCTTCCAAAACAACCGGCATTGACCAGAAGCTCATTCGTGATCTGGCCGACATTCTCAACGAGACCAATCTCTCCGAGATCGAGATTGAGCAGGGCGAATTGCGGGTGCGCGTGTCGCGCCAGAACATGATGGCTCCGGTGCAGGCCTATGCCCCCGCCCCCATGGCGATGGCTGCTCCTGCGGCGTCGGCTGCGTCTGCGCCGGCTGCCACGTCCGATTCCAAGAATGCAGTTCCTTCGCCGATGGTCGGCACGGTCTACATGGCACCCTCGCCCGATGCCCGCCCCTTCATCGAGGTTGGCCAGTCGGTCAAGGAAGGCCAGACGCTTCTGATCATCGAAGCGATGAAGACGATGAACCAGATCGCCGCGCCGCGCGCCGGCAAGGTCACCGCCATCCTTGTGCAGGATTCCCAGCCCGTCGAATACGGCGAGCCGCTCGTCGTGATCGAGTAAGCGCGCCATGGTCAACAAGATCCTCATCGCGAACCGTGGCGAGATTGCCCTTCGTGTGCTACGCGCCGCCAAGGAACTCGGCATCCAGACCGTGGCGGTGCATTCCACCGCCGATGCCGACGCCATGCATGTGCGCCTGGCTGACGAGAGCGTTTGCATCGGGCCGCCGCCGTCGCGTGATTCCTATCTCAATATCCATCAGATCGTGGCTGCCTGCGAGATCACCGGGGCCGATGCCATCCATCCGGGCTACGGCTTCCTGTCGGAAAACGCCCGCTTTGCCGATATCCTCGAAGCACACAAGATCACTTTCATCGGACCGCGTGCTGATCATATTCGCATCATGGGCGACAAGATCGAGGCCAAGCGGACTGCCAAGCGGCTCGGGATCCCGGTCGTTCCGGGCTCTGATGGCGCGGTGACGGAAGAAGAGGATGCCAAGCGCATCGCAGCCGAGATCGGCTATCCGGTGATCATCAAGGCCTCTGCCGGTGGCGGCGGACGCGGCATGAAGGTCGCGCGCTCGGAAGCCGACCTGATGGTCGCGCTTCAGACCGCCCGCTCGGAAGCCGGCGCGGCCTTTGGCGATGATGCCGTCTACATCGAGAAGTACCTTTCCAAGCCGCGCCACATCGAGGTGCAGGTGATGGGCGACGGCGTTGATCGCGCCGTACACTTGGGCGAGCGCGACTGCTCACTGCAGCGCCGACACCAGAAGGTCTGGGAAGAAGCCAATTCCCCGGCCCTCAACGAGGAAGCCCGTAACCGCATCGGCATGATCTGCGCCAATGCAATTGGCGAGATGGGCTATTCGGGTGCCGGCACCATCGAATTCCTCTATGAGGATGGCGAGTTCTATTTCATCGAAATGAACACCCGCCTGCAGGTGGAGCATCCGGTGACGGAAGCGATCACCGGCATCGACCTTGTCCACGAACAGATCCGCATAGCGTCCGGCGGCGGTTTGTCGGTGCGCCAGGAGGATATCCGCTTCTCCGGCCACGCCATCGAATGCCGCATCAACGCCGAGGACCCGCGCACCTTCGCGCCGTCGCCTGGCCTTGTAACGCATTTCCATACGCCGGGCGGTCTCGGCATCCGCGTCGATTCGGCAGTCTATTCGGGCTACAAGATTCCGCCCTATTATGACAGCCTGATCGGAAAGCTGATCGTGCATGGCCGCAACCGCGTGGAATGCATGATGCGCCTTCGCCGGGCACTGGACGAGTTCGTGGTTGACGGCATCAAGACCACGCTGCCGCTGTTTCGCGATCTGGTGGCCAATCAGGACATCGCCAATGGTGACTATGACATCCACTGGCTGGAGAAGCATCTGGCGTCGACTGAAGCTGACGCCTGACCTCCACGGCTATCCGGCAGGACGGGCCATAGGCCCGGCCTGCCGTATGCCTCTCCCTGCCCGCGCCAAACCGGGACATCCATGATGCGACCGATCGCGCCCGGCCAGAAAATCCCTGCCGAACTTTTGCTGCGGGCATACTCGAACGGCGTCTTTCCGATGGCCGAGGATGCCGATGATCCGGAAGTGTTCTGGGTTCGGCCCGAAATGCGCGGTGTCATTCCGCTCGACGGGTTCCATGTGCCCAAAAGCCTGGCGAAGGTGATCCGCCAGGGCCGTTTCGAGATTTCCTTCGATCGCGATTTTGACGGCGTGATCGGCGCCTGCGCCGAATCGCGTGAGGGACGGCCCACCACCTGGATCAATGGAGCGATCCGCGAGGCCTATGGCGTGCTGTTTCGGCGCGGCCATTGCCATACGGTGGAAGCGCGTCTTGATGGCGCGCTGGTCGGCGGGCTTTATGGTGTGTCGCTGGGCGCTGCCTTTTTCGGTGAAAGCATGTTCTCGCGCGCAACCGATGCCTCGAAAATCTGTCTCTGGCATCTGGTGGAGCGGCTCAAGGCGCAGGGCTTCCTGCTGCTCGACACGCAGTTCACCACCGAGCACCTCAAGCGCTTCGGTGCCATTGACGTTCCGCGCAAGCGATATGAAGGGATGCTGGCTACCGCCATTGACGGGGAGGCCTCGTTCACCCTGCCCGGCGAGCGCGAAGTGTAGCCGCTCTGGCAGCCTTGATCAGGACGCTTTCTTCGGCGGCGGGGGGACCTCGGAGTTTTCCTTGCAGCCCTTCAGCCAAACGTCATAGACGGCATGCTCGACGGCGTTGAGGCCGGGGCTTTCGGCAAACATCCAGCCAGTGAAGATGCGGCGAACCTTGCGGTCCAGCGTCATCTCGTCGACTTCCACAAAGCTGTCGGTCTTTGGTTCTTCGGTATCCGGGCGCGAATAGCAGACGCGCGGCGTCACCAGAAGCGCGCCGAACTGCACGGTCTCGTTCACATAGACATCAAAGCTGATGATGCGGCCGGTGATCTTGTCGATGCCGGTAAAGACGGCCACCGGGCTGGTGATGCGCTCGGCGTGGGCGCTGCTGGCGAAAAGGGAAAGGATGATAGCGACCGAAGCGACAAACCGGCCTGGCAGGATCGATGACATGCTTTTCATGACCGGTGGCGCATTCCTGGCTTTTGTCCGGGCAGTTGCATGGCACGGACGTCGACTTTCTGCGTCATGAAGTAACCCATGACCTTCAAGATTGCGTTAACCACGAATTGTGGCGCAATTGTTTGCCGGGCAGGGTTTTCCAGCCCGCAAATGCTCAGGAACCGGGCGTCCAGGCATCGTAGTCGCCGGTCACCTTCGGGCGGGACGCGCCAGTCAGGATCGAGCCTGCCGGGCGGTAGGCACCGGGTGTGCCAGTCAGGTTGGCCTGATGCTCGGCCTCCCACTCGCGGCGCACATAGGTTTCCTTGGTCGGCGGCGTATCAGTGCGGTGATGCATCCAGCCATGCCAGCCGGGCGGAATGGACGAAGCCTCGGCATAGCCATTGTAGATCACCCAGCGGCGGGTGCGGCCTTCGGAATCCGTCGTGCCTTCGTAATAGACATTGCCGAACTGGTCCTCGCCCACCCTCGTTCCCTTCATCCGGGTGAAGAAAAGGGTGTTGAGCGTGGCGCCGTTCCACCAGCCAAAGATACGGGACAGGAAGGTCAGCATTGCAGCCTCATGACGCGAATGGACGGGGCACTTGCAGCCCCGTTTCATGCATCGCGTTATGAAGCGGGAGGCTCCGGAAAACAAGGGCCTTCGCCCCGATAATTCGTTGAAGATGCTCCCGGAGCCAAGCAATTTCCGTGGCGAAAGAGCCAAAGCAATGGCAGATTGCCACAACGGAACAACGGGATTTCCACATGCGCGCCACCCTGCTTGCCCTCGCTCTCGCCTTCACCATGATGCCTGCTTCCGCACAAGACCGTCTGGATGCGGTGGCCTTCGTGGTGGCACCTGAACAAGCTTATGGCGAGTGCCGCGCGGCAACGCCGGAAGCTGCCGCCGCTTGCGCCATGAAGCAGTGCGAGGATGGCGGAGCTGCGCGCGAAGACTGCGCCCTTGTGAAGAGCTGCTATCAGGCCGGCTGGTCAGGGCGCGTCGGTGTGCAGCACAGGGAAGGCCCGCACTGGCCGGAATATTTCTGCGGTTGGGACAGCAAGGAAGCCGTCGAGGCAGCCATGGCGATTGCCTGCGACATGACCCGGCGCACCTATCTCACCCTATGCGAGGTGACGCAGGTCTGGGATGAAGACGGCAAGCCGCTGATGTCAGAAGACTGACAGCACCGGCGAATTTGAGCGTCAGCCGACCTGCTTTTCGTAAATGAGCGCTGGAATGCCCGAATCGCGGCTGCCGCAATTGTCGATGCGGTCCACCATGCGATAGCCATTGGCCTCGTAGAAGGCGATGGCCTTGCTGTTGGCCTCCTCAACCTCCAGACGCATGCGGGCAGCCATCGGGAAAGCGCTTTCCATTTCGATCAGCAAAGCCTTGCCAGCACCCCTGCCCTGGGCTTCGGGATTGACATAGAGCTGGTGGAGATAGGCAACGCGGTCTTCGCCCTCGCCCATTGAGGCATAGGCAACGCCGAGGATTTCGTCGCCATCATCGGCAATCACGAATTCCGAATAGGGCTTGGTCAGGCGTTTCTGCAAGGCCTTGACCGAATGCCAATCCTCGTTGATGGCGGTCACACGGTCTTGACCATAGATGCTGTCATAGGTTGAATGCCAGGTCTTAACCAGAAGGTCGCGGATGGCTTCCAAGTCTCCGCGGTCTACAGATCGGATCCACATTTTAGACTATTTTCCCGCTTGCAGTCGCAGCTTCAATGCTGCCGGGACGGACGATGGACGTTTTCTGCGCCTATCGTCAAGTGCTTGAATCGATTGCAGTGGCTAGCAAAGCCCGCAAATACGGGCTCTGCGTGGTGGTGTACGGTCAGTCGACGATGCCGAGCTTGGCCTTCACGAGGTCCTGCACCGCCTGCGGATTGGCCTTGCCGCCTGTCGCTTTCATCACCTGGCCGACAAACCAGCCGGCCATGGTGGGCTTGACCTTGACCTGCTCCACCTTGTCGGGATTGGCCGCAATCACCTCGTCGACTGCCTTCTCGATGGCGCCGGTATCGGTGACCTGCTTCATGCCTCGGCTTTCCACCAGTTCCTTCGGATCGCCGCCCTCGGCCCAGACAATCTCGAACAGGTCCTTGGCGATCTTGCCGGAAATCGTGCCGTCCTTGATCAGGTCGATGATGGCGCCGATCTGGGCCGGCGAGACCGGGGTCTCCTCGATGCCCTTGCCTTCCTTGTTCAGCGCGCCGAGCAGATCATTGATGACCCAGTTGGCCGCCGTCTTGCCGTCACGGCCCTTGGCCACCTGCTCGAAATAATCGGCAATCGCCTTTTCGGAAACCAGGATTGACGCATCATATTCCGACAGGCCGAGACCCATCAGCCGGACCTTCTTGTCATCGGGAAGTTCCGGCAAGTGGGCGGCCAGTTCATCGACAAAGGCCTGCGAAAACTCCAGCGGGAGCAGGTCCGGATCGGGGAAGTAGCGATAATCATGCGCCTCTTCCTTGGAGCGCATGGAGCGCGTCTCGCCCTTCACCGGGTCGAACAGGCGGGTTTCCTGATCGATGCTGCCGCCATCTTCCAGAATCGCGATCTGGCGGCGCGCCTCATATTCGATGGCCTGGCCGACGAAGCGGATGGAGTTGACGTTCTTGATCTCGCAGCGTGTGCCGAAGCCGCCGCCCGGACGGCGCACCGACACGTTGACGTCAGCCCGCATCGATCCTTCATCCATGTTGCCGTCGCAAGTGCCGAGATAGCGCAGGATGGTGCGCAGCTTGGTCAGGTAGGCCTTGGCCTCGTCGGATGAGCGGATGTCGGGCTTGGAGACGATTTCCATCAGCGCCACGCCAGAGCGGTTCAGGTCCACATAGGAGAGTGTGGGATGCTGGTCATGGATCGACTTGCCGGCGTCCTGCTCCAGATGAAGGCGCTCGACGCCGACTTCCACCGTCTCGAAATTGCCCTGGCGGTCCGGACCGACCGACACGATCACTGTACCCTCGCCGACGATCGGCTGCTTGAACTGGGAAATCTGGTAGCCCTGCGGCAGGTCCGGATAGAAATAGTTCTTGCGGTCAAAGACCGAGCGCAGGTTGATCTGCGCCTTCAGGCCGAGGCCTGTGCGCACGGCCTGTCGCACGCATTCCTCGTTGATGACCGGCAGCATGCCCGGCATCGCGGCATCAACCAGCGACACATGATCGTTCGGAGCGCCGCCAAATTCGGTCGATGCACCGGAAAACAGCTTGGAGTTGCTGGTGACCTGGGCATGGACTTCCATGCCGATGACGATTTCCCAATCGCCGGTGGCACCGGGAATGAAGCGTTTCGGGTCGGGCGTGCGGGTGTCGATGAGGCTCATGTCGAGGCTGTCTTCCGGCAGTTTTGAACAGGACGGAAAGGCCGGTGGCGGCACATTTCCAAGGTTCTGACGGGGTAGAACAAAGCAGGCCGTGGCGCAAGGATTTTGGGCGGTTGGCTGGCGTGCCCGGTTGCGCGGCATGCTTGCCCGTGTGGCGGTTTGGCACATCGTCGATTGATCTGGATCAATGTCGGTTGCTGCGTATGTGAGAAAGTCGTGGCGTCAACGGCGAAGGGAGGCCGTGCAATGAGCCTGATCGAGACATTCAACCGGATTTTGCGTCACGGGGACCTGTTCGAGACGATGGTTCAAAAACTCGGGCTTCGGCCTGCGCTTGCACGGCTCCCCCACGCAGCTGATGTCAAGAGGCGCGCTGCCAACCGCTGCATTTCCTGCAGGTACGGCGATAGCTGCGAAACTTGGCTGAAGCAGGCAACGTCCGACGACACGCCGCCTGATTTCTGCCGGAACTACGACATGCTCGTGCGGCTCAAGCAGGTATGCGAACCCGCCAATTGACGGGTTTGCGGCATCATCGAGATCCCTCCCACTATCCCGGCCTTTGTGCCGGGATCTTTTTTTGTGGTGATGCCGGAGCGGTCAACCGGCAGCAATGTAGTTGCGGATTTCCTCAGCCTCGCGAACCACATCCTCAATGCGCCGTTTCACCACGTCACCGATCGAGATGATGCCGGCCAGCTTGCCGTCCTTTTCAACGGGCATATGGCGGAAGCGGCCATTGGTCATGTCTTCCATCACGTCGTTGATGTTGGACTCTTCCCGGCAGGTCTTCACCTTGGCAGTCATGCAGTTCGACACGGTCTGCTGCAGGCCGCCGGCACCCTTGGTAGCCACGACATGGACGATGTCTCGTTCGGAGAGGATGCCCAAAATCTTGCCGTCGCCATTGGTGACAACGACCGCGCCGATCTTCATCTGGGAGAGAAGGGTCGCAGCGCCCTGCAGCGTCTGGTCACCTGAAATCGTCGCAACATCCCTGCCCTTAGAATCAAGAATGGATTTAACCGTCATCGCACCCTCCTCATGCTCGTGATCGAAACCGGCTGAACCGGACACCAATGGTGTTCCCCTCACGGCATTTTGGCAAGGCCTGCTGCGCAATCCTTGCGCGCATTCAGGATCGCAGACGAGCCCCATTTGGGACGAACAGGGAGATGAGAAGAAAGCCCGCGAGGAAGCCGCCAATATGGGCCTCCCAGGCGATCTGCGCGCCATCAGCCATGCCGATGAGCCCGGTCAGGAGGTTCACGGCAAACCAGACGCCCAAAAACGTCATCACCATGCGTGATGTCAGCGCGCGCCGGATCGACAGGACCGGACCGGGAAAGCCGCCGCCACGCGCGGGGCGGGCGAAGCCAAACCGGGCGGCAGCGCCCATCAT
>JBGSQC010000014.1:0-18028 GCA_041738295.1 Zhengella sp.
CGCCGGGCCGTCCAGTCAGTCGCCCAAAGGCGGCTAGATCGGAAACTCAAGGGCGCAACACTCTGTCGCCAGCAGCGCCGCCGCCCTCGTTGTGGCGCTTTATAGGCCCCACCCAACAAAAACGTCAACTCCCTTTTTTGATTTTCATGAAGTTTTTTTGACGGTTCCCCGCAAAGCCTTGCAAACCGGCGCTTTGGCCAAAATCGATGGCGGGACTGCCACCAACTGCTGTACCCTTGCCATATTGGAGCCGGATTTTGCCCCTAGCGCGACGGTTCAGCGCGCAAAGCCGCGCCTTTGTTGACTTGGCTTGGCACGGCAGGCACAGTCGCCACAACAAGAAGGCTGCGGGGCCATCAGTCCCGAACCACATGGGAAGAAACGGGACTGATGAACGCAGGTGACACGACCCTGGCACGTTTGGGCGATGAACCGCCCCTTGTAGCGGGCGGCCGCGGCGCACCTCCAGACAGGCGCGAGATCTCGGCCCGCTGGCTTTCCGGCACCTTCCTGACCGGCCTCACATCCACCGTTCTCATGGGCGTGGCATTGCTTGCCGCCTATGATGGCCGCCAGCTTCTGGCAACACCTCCCGAAATCATGGCGGCCAACGCCATGCCCGCCCCTGCCGAGGACGGCGACAGCCGGAAGGCAGCCAGGGTCGCGGCGACAGCAACCGTGACCAAGGCGCGCGACCGCCGCCGCATGGAAATTTCCACCATGGTGTCGTCCGGTGACCGCAAGCTGGTGCGCATGGTGCCCTTTGTTCAAGTGGCCATGGCGTTGGGCGCCGGCCATTCGACCGAACGCAACTATCCACGATTCGACCCGCTGACTGTTTTCTCCGAACCCTCCATCACGTCAGGCACCACGACCACCGGCACCATCTACGGGGCCAAGGTGGAAAGCGAAGTGGCGCTGCGCACCGTCGGCTTTCCGATGGCCGACGCGCTTTTTGATGAAGCTGCAGGCCTGAACGCCGAAGAAGTTGAAGAGATCGTGCGCAAGACCGGCGCCATTCTTACAGATGGTGCCATCCAGGTTGCCGCGCTCCACTATGTCGATCCGTCCCGTTTCGGCGAAATGTTCCCCGGTCAGGCTGTCACGGCTCCATACAATGTGAAGATCGTGCAGGAGAACGTCTCGGTCAGCCCGCGCCCGGAACCGGACGATGATTCCATGTCCTTTGCCGAGGAAGTCATCGCCTTCCGCACCGCCGACAGCATCAGCGGCGCATTCCGCAAATATGGCTATGATGGCAGTGATGCCGACGGGATGGCTGAAGCCATAGCCACACTGGTCAAGGATGAGCGATTGCCCGCCGGTGCAGCGGTTCGCCTCGGCATTGAAACAAAGGGCGAGAAAAGCCGGATCGTCCGCGCCAGCGTCTATGAGCGCAACGCCCATGTGCTGACCATCGCGCTGGATGACCGCGCCCAATATGTGCCGGCCGATGAGCCTGATGGCGTTTTCGATATCGCCGCATTGTTTTCCGGGCAGGCGCCGGTGCCCCGCGTGCGCGCAGACCTTCCATCCGTTTATGACGGCATCTACCAGGCGGCATTCTCCTACGGCCTGAACCGGGAAATGACGCGCGAACTCATCAAGCTTCTTGCCGCCGATGTGGACTACCAGGCCCGCCTCAATCCTGCCGACAGCCTGGAGGTCTTTTTCTCCAATCCCGACGAAAGCAACAGCGCCACCACGGAATCGCAGGTGCTCTATGTGAAAGCTTCGTTCGGGGGCAACAAGCGCAGCTTCTTCCGGTTCCAGCCCAAGGACGGGCCTGCCGATTTCTTTGACGAGAACGGCCGGTCAGCCCGCCAGTTCCTGCTGCGCAACCCGGTCCCCAACGGCACCTTCCGCTCCGGTTTCGGCATGCGCCGCCACCCCATCCTGCGCTATTCCAAGATGCACACCGGCGCCGACTGGGCCGCACCAACAGGCACGCCGATTATCGCCTCGGGCAATGGCACGGTTGAGAAGGCCGGATGGGCCGGAGGCTATGGACGCCAGACCATCATCCGCCATGCCAACGGCTACGAAACCAGCTACAGCCACCAGAGCGCCATCGCCAAGGGCGTGGTGCCGGGCGCGCGCATCCGCCAGGGCCAGATCATCGGCTATATCGGGTCATCGGGCCTGTCGACCGGTCCCCATCTTCACTACGAACTGATGGTCAACGGCACCAAGGTGGACCCGATGCGCGTCCGCCTGCCCACCGGCAAGGTGCTGAAGGGCAATGAGCTGGCCGAGTTCCAGGCCGAGCGCAAGCGCATCGAAGCGCTGCTGGAAGCCGAATCGCCCGACACGCTGAAGCTGGCCAGCACCAAGCCCTGACGGGCTTGCGCTGGCCATTCAGTTCAGCCGCGAGGCTATTTCATTCGATGAACTGCACGAAGACGCCCGGTTTGACGAGCTTGGCCAGTTCATCGGCATCCCAGTTGGTCAGGCGCACGCAGCCATGGCTGTTGGTCTTGCCGATCTTGGAGGGTTCCGGCGTGCCGTGAATGCCGTAGGTCGGCTTGGACAAGGCAATCCAGATCGAGCCGACCGGACCATTCGGACCAGGCGGAATGGTCAGCACCTTGTCATTGGTGCCCTGCTGGAAGTTCTTTTTCGGATTGTAGGTGTATTCCGGATTGAAGGCGACGCGCTCCACCGTGACCGTGCCGGTTGGCGACGGCGTGTCGGACGATCCGATGGTGGCCGGATAGGCCGCCACAAGCCGGCCCTTGTCATCATAGGCGCGCACCTGTGTACGGCCCTTGTCGGCGACGATACGCGAAACAGGATTGAGCACGCGCATGCCCGGATTGGCTACCGTGATGACTGTTCCCGGCTGGTTGAAATTCTTCCCGGCGTTGAGCCGCTTCAGATAGGCCTCGTCCATGTGGAACTTCTCGGCAATGGCTTCCGCCGGAGAGGTGAAGGCCATTTTCTCCAGCTTCGCCTTCTCGCCATAGTCTGCCGGTACCGACGCCACATACGGCCCGGCCGCATCCGCATTGGTGATTGTGTAGGTGAAGAAGGCCGGTCCGCCGCTGGCTTCCAGCATGGCGTCGATCTTCTTCTCGTCGCTGACATCAAGGGCCTTGCCATGCATTTCGGCATAGGCGGCCAGCGCCTTCGTCACATTGGAGCCCTTGACGCCGTCAATGGCACCGGGCGACGTGCCCATCCGGTCCAGCAGCACCTGGACCTTGGCAAGAATCTTTGAATCGGGAACCGGCATGACCGGCTCGCTCGACTTGGGGGTCATCTGTGCAGGTTCAGCAGGCTTGGCAACCGAGCCGGTGGTGCGCGTGTCCCTTGGCGCAGGAACAGAAGTCACGCGTGTGTCCGGCACTGCCCGGGGCTCGACCGGCAGCGGCGTGCGTTCAACCCGGCGCGGCTCGGCAATGCCATCCATCTCGTCGCGGTAGTCATTCGGCCTGGAAGCCTGGAAATTGCCATCGGGATAGGCGCGCCGCGCCCGCTCTTCGGGCACACGGGCAAAACCGCCGGTGTCTTCGCGCGCGTCACGCTGATCATAAGCGTCCTGCGGATAGATGCCCTGCCGGCGCAGGCGTCGAAGCTGGCGCCGGTTCGGCTCTTCCACCGCTATGACCTTGCGCGTGTAGGGGTCGACATAGATCAGTTCGCCGCGCTCCCCGACATAGACATCGGGCTGCATCTGGGCAACCTGAACCCCTTGCGAAGCCGGCCGCGCCACGGACCCATCCGGCACCGGCCCTGAACTGGCGGATGCAAGGGCTGCAGCCTGACAAAGCACAGCCAGAAGCAAGGGTTTCGCAATCTTGGTCAATCAAACCTCCACCGGGGGAATTCCACGCTGACAGACATGCATGAGAAAACATGAACCGGGCATGAAGATGGCAGAAATTCCCTTACCATTTGTAAAGGTTAACGCTTGGTTGCTGTTTTCAAGCAGCTTTCCGGCCGTTCCGGCGCACTCCTCGGCGCCCATGACATTTTCGTGATGCTGAAACTTATCCCGCCTGGCACTCGTCTCCCCTCAGCAAAGCAAGCCGGCTGTCTGCTCAGACGTGCCAACGTTAAACATTGCTGACAGGAGACATGCCATGAAGAGCACTTACATCATCGGGACGCTAGCCGCCTCATCTGCCTTCGCCACCATGACCGCCGTTGCGATGGCGGCTCCAGCCATCGGCCTTTCAGGCGACCGGACGCTGGTCTGGTTCGATACCGACACGCCTTCGGTGACGAAATCCGTCGAGGTCGAGGGCGTGGAAATGCTGCAGGGCATCGATGTCCGGCCGGGCAACGGCATGCTCTATGGCGTCACCAAAGATGGAACCATCGTCACCATCGACGCTGAATCCGGCGTTGCGACGGCGGGTGCCAAGCTTGCCACCAACCTGCCGGAAGGTGTTTCTGCCAGCATCGACTTCAACCCGGTGGCCGACCGCTTGCGCCTGATGGGATCGGACGGCACCAATCTGCGCGCCAATGTCGACACCGGCGAAGTGACCACGGATGGCAAGCTCGCCTTCGAGGACGGTGATGCCAATGCAGGAAAGACACCGGAAGTGATCGCCACAGCCTATCTGAATTCCTTCGGCAAGCCGGAAGCGACGAAAATGTTCGATCTTGATGCGGCGGGCACCTTCATCCAGCAGACCAAGCCCAATGAAGGTGTGCTGAAGACCATTGGCAGCCTTGGCATTCCTGCGGCCGAATCCATGGCCATGGACATTCAGACCGCCGCCGACGGCACCAACACATTCTGGCTAGCAGCCGGGAACGCCCTTTACACCGTCTCCATGGAAACCGGTGCCGCCACGAAGACTGGCGACATCGCTGGCTTGCCCGCTCCCTTGCGCGACATCGCGATTTTGCCAGCCAAGTAATGAAACGGATCTGCGCAGCCCTCCTACGCGGGGGCTGCGCAAGTCCGGCATGGCGATTAGGGATCTTTACCCCAGGCCTTTTTCGATCCCGGCAATTCTCAGCACTGCGAATCCGGCGAACATGGCAAGCGAGAAGGCGAAGGCTCTGACTGAGAAATAGAGATAGGTGTCGCGCAGGACGGTTGCGAGCACAGCACGCGATGCCGGATTGGCCGGGCGATCCTTTTCGGCCAGCAGCATCCATGTCTCGCACTTTTCAAGCTTGCCTGGATCGGCCGTCTTGGCAAACCACAAGAGGACGGCAGAAAGGCCGATGGAAAGCAGTGCGCCGGCGCGCAGCGCAGACGCATAGTCATAGGCAAATCCCATCATCAGAAGAGAAATTGCCAATCCGGCGAAGAACACCGCCCGCCCGATCGAAACAATGGCAGTCTGCTCAAACCTCTGCATGACAAGGCTCCGGCAAGCACCCCGATTTAAGAAAAACGCGAACCGCGCCTTGAGGCAAATCACATTTGTGCGCGCAGGCTGTAACGCGTCACGCAGGCTCCAGCCCCAATTCGCGGCGGCGCTTCCGTGTCAGCCCGGCCGCCGCCAGCCTGTAGCTTTCAGTGAGATATTCCTTGAGCGCCGCATCATCCATGCTTTCCTCGGAAGTCCGCTGGATCCACGTCATCCCGCGTGATGCCAAATAAGGCGCTGGCCTGAGCCCTGGCTGGTCGCGCAGGATATCAAAGGCAAGCGGAGAGACCTTGAAGGTCACAAACAGTTCCTCGCCCGGATTGTTCCATCCGGCGACTGCAAACACCTTTGTGTCGGCCTTCCACACATGTGCCCCACCCCATTGGACCACATGGTTGGCATGGGGAAGCGTGGCGCAGAACGTGTTGTAGTCATCGAGGGTCATGACAATCATCTGCAAATCAAAAGGCCGGGCGCGTCAAGCACCCGGCCTTTCGTATGCTGTCAGGCCTGACAGGATCAGGCCGCTTCGTCTTCGGCATCCTCGACCGAGATGTCCTCGTCGCGCACGCTGATCGCCGGCTGGAACACCAGCCTGTCTGATCCGGCAGAGATGGCGACGGTCGAATTGTCGAACACCTCACCCATCAGGATCTTCTCGGCCAGCGGGTCCTGAAGTTCCTTCTGCATCACCCGCTTCAGCGGCCGCGCTCCATAGGCCGGATCATAGCCCTTGTCGGCCAGCCACTTGATAGCCGAGGCATCCAGTTCGATCGCGATCTTGCGGTCGGCCAGCAGCTTTTCCAGCCGCGTCAGCTGGATTTCGACAATCGCGCCCATGTCGGTGCGGCGCAGGCGATGGAACAGGATCACCTCATCCAGCCGGTTCAGGAATTCCGGCCTGAACGACGCCCTGACCACGGCCATCACCTCGTCACGCGCGGCATCGGCATCCTGGTCTTCGGGCAGGTTGACCAGATATTCCGCGCCGAGGTTGGACGTCATGATGATCAGCGTGTTGCGGAAGTCGACCGTGCGGCCCTGCCCGTCCGTCAGGCGGCCATCATCAAGCACCTGCAGGAGCACGTTGAACACATCCGGGTGAGCCTTCTCGATCTCGTCGAACAGGACAACCTGATAGGGTCTGCGGCGGACAGCCTCCGTCAGCGCCCCGCCCTCGTCATAGCCGACATAGCCGGGAGGCGCGCCGATGAGGCGGGCGACCGAATGCTTCTCCATGTATTCCGACATGTCCATGCGCACCATGGCCGTCTCGTCGTCAAACAGGAACCCGGCCAGCGCCTTGGTCAGCTCGGTCTTGCCGACGCCCGTCGGCCCGAGGAACATGAAGGAGCCGATCGGACGGTTGGGATCCTGCAGACCGGCACGCGCGCGGCGCACAGCCTTCGACACTGCATGGACAGCATCGCGCTGGCCAACGACCCGCTTGCCGATCTCGTCTTCCATGCGCAGCAACTTTTCACGCTGGGCTTCCAGCATCCGGTCAACCGGCACGCCGGTCCAGCGGGAAACGACCTGCGCCACATGGTCCGGCGTCACCGTTTCTTCCACCATCGAGGCCTTGTCGTCATCGACGGCTTCGGCAGCCTTCAGCTTGCGCTCCAGTTCCGGGATCGTACCATAGGCCAGCTCGCCGGCCTTCTGGAACTCGCCGCGCCGCTGGGCAATCGCCAGTTCGTTGCGCGCCTCATCAATTCGGCCCTTGAGGTCGGCAGCTTCGCCAAGTTTGGCCTTTTCCGACTGCCAAGTGGCCGTCAGCGCAGAGGATTCCTCATCCAGCCCGGTAAGTTCCTTTTCCAGCCGGGCCAGCCGGTCCTTGGATGCCTCGTCCTTTTCGGCCTTCAGCGCCTCGCGCTCGATCTTCAGCTGCATGATGCGCCGGTCAATCTCGTCAAGCGCCTCAGGCTTGCTGTCCACCTGCATGCGCAGGCGCGCAGAGGCCTCGTCGACCAGGTCGATGGCCTTGTCCGGCAGGAAACGGTCGGTGATGTAGCGGTTGGAAAGCGTCGCTGCCGCCACCAGCGCCGAATCAGAGATCCGCACCTTGTGATGCTGCTCGTACTTTTCCTTCAGCCCGCGCAGGATGGAGATCGTGTCCTCCACCGTCGGCTCGGAAACGAAGACCGGCTGGAAGCGGCGAGCCAGTGCGGCATCCTTCTCCACATGCTTGCGGTATTCATCCAGCGTGGTTGCGCCGACGCAATGCAACTCGCCGCGCGCCAGTGCCGGCTTCAGCAGGTTGGAGGCATCCATCGCGCCTTCCGATTTGCCGGCACCCACCAGCGTGTGCATCTCGTCGATGAACAGGATGACCGAACCGGCGGCCGACTGCACTTCGTTCAGCACGGATTTCAGCCGCTCCTCGAACTCGCCGCGATATTTTGCACCCGCAATCAGCGAACCCATGTCGAGGGCCAGCAGGCGCTTGTCCTTGAGGCTTTCCGGCACGTCGCCATTGATGATGCGCAGCGCCAGACCTTCGGCAATCGCCGTCTTGCCGACGCCGGGCTCGCCGATCAGAACCGGATTGTTCTTGGTGCGCCGGGAAAGCACCTGCATGGTGCGGCGAATTTCGTCATCACGCCCGATCACCGGGTCAAGCTTGCCGGCGCGCGCATCAGCGGTCAGGTCGCGCGCATATTTCTTCAGCGCATCATAGCCCTGCTCGGCAGACGCCGTGTCAGCGGTGCGGCCCTGGCGGATGTCGTTGATGACCTGATTGAGCGAGACAGGCGTGACACCGGCCTTGGCGAGAATGTCAGCCGTCTTGGCCGACTTCTCGACCGCCAGCGCCGTCAGCAGGCGCTCGACCGTGACAAAGCTGTCACCGGCCTTCTTGGCGACTTCTTCTGCCGTCGAGAACACCTTGGCCAGCGGCTGGGCCAGATAAAGCTGGCCATTGCCGCCTTCCACCTTGGGCATTGCGTTGAGCGCGGCTTCCACGCCAAGCTTCACATCCTTCGGACGTCCACCGGCGCGCTCGATCATCGAACTGGCAAAACCTTCCTCGTCATCAACGAGGACTTTCAGCATGTGCTCGGGGGAAAACTGCTGGTGCCCTTTCGAGAGCGCCATGGTCTGGGCCGACTGGATGAATCCGCGCACCCGCTCGGAGTATTTCTCAATATTCATGGTCTGTCTCCTTTGCCGCCCCGGCCTGCAGCGCAGCGCCGGTTTGGTCCCGTGACGGGAACCCTTTGCAAGGCATTCCCTTGTTCTTCCCGGATATGGGAATGGCACGCCGCTCCCGCAAGGGAGACCGAACGTCTGGGTTATGCCATTTTGCCGCAATCTTGACGCCCTGAACGAATAAAGGCGGAGCCGAAGCCCCGCCTTTGAAATCTTGTATTCTTTGCCGGACGGTCACTCGTCGACGGCAGCAACCTGCTTGGTGGCGCCGCGTGCCAGAATGGCCTTCACGCCATCCGCATCGTCGCCGGCCTCATCGCTTTCGCGCGGGCGGCGGGGACGGCGCGGAGCTTCATCACCGGCGGCTGCGGCAACCGGCTGTGAAGCCGGGGCTTCCTCTTCGCCAGAAGCTGTTTGAGCAGGAGCGGTTTCCTGTGCCTGGTTCTCGTCGCGGCGGCGGTTGTTGCGGGGCCGGCGGGGTGCCTGCTGGCCTGACGGCTGCTCGGATTCCATCGACACTTCCGCCGGGACATCATCAAACACCGGCTGCGGACCGGTGCCGTTGTCGCCGGACTGGTCGTTGTGACGCGAACGGTTGTCCTGCTGGTTGCCGTTCGAACCGTTGTCTTCGTCGCCCTCATCGCCCATGTCGTCATCATTGCGCATGTCGCGCGGGGCGGGCATCTGCGCCAGCGCAGCCGCAATGATGCGGTTATAATGCTCGGCGTGCTGGAGATAGTTCTCCGCCATCACACGATCACCGGCGCTTGTCGCGTCACGGGCCAGCGTTGTGTATTTCTCGGCGACCTGCTGGGCGGAACCGCGAATCTTCACGTCCGGGCCATTGCTTTCATAGCTGCGGGTCAGCGGGTTGGGGCCCTTGCGGTTGCCACCATTGTTGTTGTTGCCGCTGGTGTTGGTATTGCCGTTGCCGCCGTTGTTGTTGCGGCCGCGCATGCGCCGGTTCTGCTGGTTTGGCCTCATCATTCACTCTTTTTCGAGATCAATATTCTGATTTTCCGCCCGGATCGCGGAGCCACATGCCCGCGTTTGTCATCCTGTTGATATCAGATGGCGGTGCCGGTCCCATGACAGGCTTTGCTCCGCAGATTTCACTGTTCCGGTTACGATCGCCCTATGCGGCGATGCCCCCGCACCATCCTCGAACAGCAGTTTGGTCTACGGAAACCGGACAGTCACAAACCTTTTAAGGGTGTCTTTTCATCCGGTGCCCGGAAACTATAGCCATTTGGTTGGCTTGCCAAGCGTTTTTTGCAACTGCGTTGCCGCCATTCACAAGCACTGGCTTAACCGCAGTCAAAAGCAAGGGCCCGTTCATTGCCACCATGGTCGCGCATGGATGACCGAAGCCTGAAACCCTGAGCCTCGAACAGCGCCCGCACATCGCTGGACTGGTCGTGTCCGTGCTCCACCGCGACCATTCCGCCAGGGCTCAGGAAGGAACGAGCGCCGGCGGCAATCACCTTATAGGGGTCGAGACCGTCGGCTCCGCCATCGAGCGCCGCCATTGGATCATGCTCGCGCACCTCGCGCGACAGACCCTCAATATCCTTGGACGGAATATAAGGCGGATTGGAGACGATCACGTCAAACCGGCCGGAAACATGGGAAAACCAGTCACTTTCCATACCGCTGGCGCGATCGGCCAACCCGTTAAGCCGCGCATTGGCCAGCGCCGTTTCCAGCGCACCGCGCGAAATGTCGGTCATCACGGCATGCGCATTGGGCAGCTCAGCCAGCAGGGCCAGCGCAATGGCGCCGGTGCCGGTGCCAAGATCAAGGATGCTCAGCGGCGCATCGCGGGAAGGCAAATGGCCGAGCACCAGATCGACCAGCGCCTCGGTATCAGGCCTTGGCTCTAGTGTCTCCGGAGATAGCGAAAGTTCCACGCCGTGGAAGGATCGCCGGCCGAGAATGCGATGCACCGGCATTCCGCCAGCCCGCTTGGCAATCGCCTCAAGAACCGCCGCAACACCTGCCTCATCTACCGGCTTGTCGCCCCGCGCAATGAGATCGGTCGTTGAAAGCCCGAGCAATCCGGCCACAAGACGGCGCGAATCATCTGCTGCTTCGCTGATCCCCTTTTCGGCCAGCATGGCGCGGCTTTGAGCCAGGAGCCGGTCAAGCCGCATCGCCGTCAAATCTCTTGCGCAAGCAGTTTGGCCTGATGGTCGGAGATCAGCGCGTCGACAACCTCGTCAAGCTCACCCTCCATCACCCGGTCGAGCTTGTAGAGCGTCAGGTTTATGCGATGGTCGGTGAGGCGTCCCTGCGGAAAATTATAGGTGCGGATGCGCTCCGAGCGGTCTCCGGACCCCACCTGCAGGCGCCGCGATTCCGAGCGTTCGCCCGCAGCCCGCTCGCGCTCCATGTCGTAAAGGCGGGCACGCAACACCTGCATGGCGCGCGCACGGTTCTGGTGCTGCGACTTTTCCGACGAGGTGACTACGATGCCGCTTGGCATATGGGTGATGCGCACCGCCGAATCGGTGGTATTGACGTGCTGGCCACCCGCGCCCGATGCCCGCATCGTGTCGATGCGGATGTCCTCAGCGCGGATCTCGATGTCCACGTCTTCGGCTTCCGGCAGCACGGCAACGGTCGCAGCCGACGTGTGGATGCGCCCCCCGGCCTCGGTGGTTGGCACACGTTGCACGCGATGGACGCCGGATTCGAACTTCAGCTTGGCAAAAACGCCCTTGCCGGTCACCGAAGCGATGATTTCCTTGTAGCCGCCTGCCTCGCCCTCGCTGGCTGACGCCACTTCCACCTTCCAGCCACGGGTCGACGCGTAGCGCTCATACATGCGGAAGAGATCACCGGCAAAGAGGGCTGCTTCCGAACCACCGGTCCCGGCGCGGATTTCGAGAATGGCCGAGCGCTCGTCGGCCACGTCGCGCGGCAGCATCAGGATGCGGATTTCATTGCCCAACGCTTCAATGCGGGCATCCACTTCGGCCACGTCGGCTTCCGCCAGTTCCCGCATCTCGCGGTCCGTGGTCTTGTCGTCCAGCAGCGCGGCCAGATCATCGCGTTCTGAAAGCGCGCCGTTCAGCTCCCGCACCTTCTTGGCCAGCGGTTCGATGCTCGAATAGTCCCCGGCCATCTTCACATAGGCTTCCGGGTCCGGCCCGGCGGCCATCTGCGCCTCCAGCATTTCGAAACGCTTGAGCACCTGGTTCAGGCGATCCATGGAAAGACCGTGCGTCATGACGCTCTCAAAGGGGGATACCGCGCTTCTGCGCATGATCACGCAGCATGGCGCGGATATCGGTTCGCCCGCTGTCGTCCAGCGCTACCGCCATCTTGGAGGAAAGCTCGGCGACATTGAGTTCCACCAGCATGGCCTTGACCGGCCCGATGGCCGCCGGCGCCATCGAGATGGAGCGAAAGCCGATGCCGATCAGGGCCATGGCAGAAATCGCCCGGCCTGCCAGTTCACCACACAGGGTCACCGGCAGGTTGGCCGCATCGGCAGCCTGCACGATCTGGCGCAGCACCCGCAGGAAAGGCGCAGACAGCGGATCAAACCGGTCGGCCACCAGCGGATTACCGCGGTCTGCGGCCATGATGAACTGGAAGAGATCGTTGGAGCCGACCGACAGGAAATCCACCTCGCGCACCAGTTCCGGCATTTGCCAGAGCAGAGCCGGCACTTCCACCATGGCACCAAGCTTGACGGTTGTCGGCAGCAGATGGGCAAACCGCGACAGGTGCCGCACTTCGCGGTCGAACATGGCGCGCGCCAGCCTCAGTTCCGAGACGTCCGTCACCATGGGCAGCATGAGCCGCAATTCGCGCCCGCCGGAGGCTTTGAGAAGCGCTCGCACCTGCGTGCGGAACAGCCCCGGCTTGTCGAGCGTCAGGCGGATAGCTCGCCAGCCGAGTGCCGGGTTTTCTTCCTGCGTCGACGACGAGAAATAAGGCAGCACCTTGTCGCCGCCAATGTCGAGCGTGCGGAAGGTGACAGGCTTCGGCCCGGCCATCTCAAGCACTTGGCGGTACAGCCGTTCCTGCTCCTCGGCCCGCGGGAAGGTGGAGGCCACCATGAACTGCAGCTCGGTGCGGAACAGCCCGATGCCGGCGGCACCTGCCTCTGCCAGCTGCGGCAGATCCACCGCCAGCCCGGCATTCATCTGCAGGGTGACGCCGACGCCGTCCTTGGAGACCGAAGGCTTGTCACGCAGGGAGCGGTAGAGCTCCTGCCGGCGGGCCCGGAAGCGAACCTTTTCGGCATATGCCTCTTCGACATCGGCCTGCGGGCGCAAATGCACGGTGCCGTCATCGCCGTCGATGATGATGGCGTCGCCATTCTCCGCCATGGAGACGGCGCCCTTGACTTGGCCCGCAACGGGAATGCCCATCGCCCGCGCCACGATCACCACATGGCTGGTTACCGCACCGTCTTCCAGCACGAGGCCGCGCAGGCGCTCGCGCGGATAATCGAGCAGTTCGGCAGCCCCCATGGTGCGAGCCACGATGATGGCATCGCGCGGATGGCTGGCTGCCACTTCTTCGGGACCTCGGCCCAGCAATTGCCGAAGCAGCCGGTTGGCCAGGTCGTCGAAATCGTTCATGCGTTCGCGCATATAGGGATCGGTGACATGCATCATGCGCGCGCGCATGTCGCTCTGCACCTTTTCAACGGCTGCTTCTGCCGTCAGGCCGTTCTTGATGGCCTCTTCCAGCCGGCGCACCCAGCCCCTGTCATGGGCAAACATGCGGTAGGCTTCCAGCACCGCGCGATGCTCGCCCTCAAAGGCGATCTCGTTGCGCGTCAGCATGTCGTCGATGGAGAGCCTGAGCGAGCCGATAGCGCGCTCCAGCCGGACGATTTCGGCGTCCGTGTCCTCGGCAAAGAGGTTGGTCACGACGATGCGCGGCTCATGCAGCACCACATGGCCAAGGCCGACGCCTTCATTGAAGGGCGTCCCGTCGAAGCTCGCCGGTCGGCTCATGTCCAGTTCGATGCCGGGCCGCGACAGCTTGGCAAGGTCGCCGGTCGCGATCATCTCGGCGATGACCATGGCGGTGGTTTCCAGCGCCTCGATCTCGTCCTCGCGATAAACGCGCTTGGTCTTGTTCTGCACAACGAGAACGCCAAGCGTGCGCCCGGCGCGCAGCACCGGCACGCCGAGGAAGGAGAGATAGATCTCTTCGCCCGTTTCCGGCAGGTAGGTAAAGGCCGGGTGCTTCTGCGCGTCCGACAGGCTGAGCGGCCGGGCCGATGCCGCAATCGTGCCAACTAGGCCTTGGCCCAGCCGCAGTTGCGCGGTGTGGACTGCCTGCGGGTTCAGGCCCTCGGTGGCATAAAGTTCCAGAACGCCATCGGCGCGCAGCACATAGAGCGACCCCACCTCCGCGACCATGTTCTGGGCAATGGCAGAGACGATCCGGTCAAGGCGCGGCTGCGGCTCAAGCGGCTCCGCCATCAGTTCGCGAAGCCGTTTCAGCAGTACGCGTGGTCCCACCGTAAACTCGGCCATTCGTTCAGTTCTCCAATAGAAACGGACGGCGCTGCCACCACGGGCTGCACCGCCTGTCCCCCAAAATCATGTTCCCCAACCGGCACCCGACTGCCGGTCATGTCCGGGACCGGTTGATCCGGTCCTCACTGGTCGAGTTACTGCTTGTCCAACCCGTATACGGAATGCAGCGTGCGCACTGCAAGCTCTGCATAGGGTCCGTCGATCAGGATCGAGATCTTGATTTCCGACGTGGTGATGGCGCGGATGTTGATGCCCTTGTCCGCCATAGCCTTGAAGGCCGATGCGGCAACGCCGGCATGACTGCGCATTCCGATGCCGATGACCGAAACCTTGACCAGTCCCGCCTCGGACTGCACGGCATCAATGCCAACGTCAAGCTTCACCTTCTCCAGCACGGCCAGCGCCTTCTGAAGGTCGCCGGTCGGCACCGTGAAGGTGATGTCGGTCTTGGAACCGTCTTCCGAGACGTTTTGGACGATCATGTCCACATTGATGTTGGCTTCTGCCAGCGGACCGAAAATTCCGGCCGAAACGCCGGGACGGTCTGCGACGCGGCGCAGCGAAATCTGCGCCTCGTCCTTGGCATAGGCAATTCCGGTGACAACCTGCTGTTCCACGATCTCTTCCTCATCGCAAATGAGCGTTCCGGGCGGATTGTCGAAATCCCCCATGCCCGGCGCATCGGGATCCTCGAATGATGAACGCACGAAGGTGCGGACCTTGTGAACCATGGCGAGTTCCACCGAACGCACCTGAAGCACCTTGGCACCCAGCGAGGCCATTTCGAGCATCTCCTCGAAGGAGACTTTCGGCAGGCGCCGCGCCTTGGGTTCGATGCGCGGGTCGGTGGTGTAGACGCCGTCAACGTCGGTATAGATGTCGCAGCGGTCGGCCTTCACGGCTGCCGCCAGCGCCACGGCCGAGGTGTCGGAGCCGCCGCGCCCCAACGTGGCAATCCGGTGATCCGGGCCAATGCCCTGGAAGCCGGCAACGCAGGCAACCTGGCCTTCGCCGAAACGGCGGATCAGCTCGGTTCCGTCAATTTCCATGATGCGCGCTGCACCATGGGCATTGTCGGTCTGGACCGGAATCTGCCAGCCCTGCCAGGAGCGGGCATTGATGCCCATGGATTGCAGCGCAATGGCCAGCAGCCCGGAAGTCACCTGTTCGCCAGAAGCAACAATGGCGTCATATTCGCGCGCATCATAAAAAGGCGAGGCAGCACCGGTTACCTTCGGCATGTCCTGAACCCAGCCCACAAGCTCGTTGGTTTTCCCGGACATGGCCGAAACAACCACCGCCACTTCGTGGCCGGCATCAACTTCACGCTTCACATGGCGCGCAACATTGTGGATGCGCTCAAGGTTCGCAACCGACGTGCCGCCGAACTTCATCACGATACGCGCCATGGCCGTCGCTCATCCCCTCGAACATGGATGTCCGGGTCCGCTTGAACCCGCAAATGAAAGCGCTCCGCAATGGCTGTACGGAGCGCAACGCGAGGGCCTCATATCCAATCGGCGCGGCTTGCGCAAGGACAGCGGCCCGATGACGCCTTGACTTTGGTTGGAAGGAGGACGACTTCACCTGAAAGAAGCGCGTCCGGCCTTCCGGTCCGGCTGCATCCGACTGATCAACCATGGAGAAAGTGCCATGACCGGCGAAAAGGCCAGCACCATCGACGCAGGCGAAATCGAGCGCTTCCACCGCATGGCTGCCGAGTGGTGGAGCCCGACCGGCAAGTTCCGCCCACTGCACAAGTTCAATCCCGTGCGCCTCGACTATATCCGCGAGCAGGTCTGCGCCCGCTTCGGCCGCGACCCGAATGCCGCGCGCCCGTTCGAGGGCCTGCGCTTTCTCGACATCGGCTGCGGTGGCGGCCTGCTTTGCGAACCGATGACCCGCCTTGGCGCGACGGTTGTCGGCGCGGATGCCGGCGAGGTGAACATCGAGGTGGCGAAGATCCACGCTGCCGACATGGGTCTCGACATTGATTACCGCGCCACCACCGCCGAAGCCCTGGCCGAGGCCGGCGAGCGCTTTGACGTGGTGCTCAACATGGAAGTGGTGGAGCATGTCGCCGACGTGAAGCTTTACATGGAAAGTTGCGCCGCTATGGTGAAGCCGGGCGGGCTGATGTTTGTCGCCACCATCAACCGCACGCTCAAGGCATGGGGCCTCGCCATCATCGGGGCCGAGCACATTCTGCGCTGGCTTCCCAAGGGCACCCACCAATATGAAAAGCTGGTACGACCGGAAGAAATTGACGCGGCCCTCGCGCCTACCGGCATGGAGGTGATCGAGCGCACCGGCGTCACCTACAATCCGCTGGCCGACCGCTGGGCCCGTTCACGCGACATGGACGTCAACTACATGGTGCTGGCGAGCCGCCCTGAATAGCGGGGAGATCAGCGTGCGGTGCGAAGCTGTGCGATTGTCGTCAGCGCGACGCCGACCGTGATCACGCCGGCACCCGCCCATGTGACCCAGCCATAGCGTTCGGCAAGAAAGACGGTGCCGGTGAAGAGGCCGACTGCCGCCGCCACATAGCCGATCTGGCTGAGATAGACCGGGCCACCCACCGCCTGCAGGCGGAAGAAAAAGACAAACATGCCGGCTGAAGCCGCCACCTGAAGCGCAGCAAGGCCTGGAACCCCGGCCAATCCGCCAAGGCCGAGCTCTGCACCCGGCAGTGCGCCATAGGCCAGCAGCAGCAGCGCCGAGGCGAGCTGGCTTCCCGCCGCCAGTTCAATCGGTCCGGCGTCTTTCGGCCAGGCAATCGTCCGGTAGATGTTGCCAGACGCCAGCGTCAGCGGGATCAGCAACCCGATGAAGACCCAGCCAAGACTGGCCGGATTTCCTGCCTCGCCGCGTGTCAGGGCCACCGTCAGCGCTCCGGCAAAGCCGACGGCGATACCGGCAAGCGCCAGCAGCCCGGCACCCTTGATCCTGAACAGCACTGACAAGGCCAGCGTGATCACCGGCGACAAGGTGAAGAAAATGCCGGTGTAGCCGGATCCCAGATGCGGCATGGCGGAAAACACCAGCATGTTGGGAAGCACGTTGGAAATGAGGCCGGCCAGCACATAAAAGCGCAGCATGTCCGGCCGCATGCCGATGCGATGCCCGCCGGCCAGCATTGCGATGGTGAGAACGGTGCCGGTTCCCGCCGCAATCAGGAAGGACCAGGCTGCCGGACTGACACCGGCTTCGGCTGCGAGCCTGCCCAGCGGAAAGATTGCACCGAGCAGGATGCCCGAAATGAGCAGAAGCGCCAGCGGCGATTTCCAGACCCGGTTCATTGCACCGGAACCGCCATCAATTGCGGTCGTCCGGGAACACCGGAACCGGCAGGATGGCAATCCCCTCATCCAGAAGCTCGGCCACCTCTTCAGAGTCCGCCTCGCCCTTGATCCCGCGATTGTCGGCTTCGCCGTAATGGATCTTGCGCGCCTCTTCGGCGAAGCGGTCGCCGACATCCTCGCAGCTTGCAATGGCTTCCTTGGCCAGTTCGCGCAGTTTTGCCATGGCGGCAGCCGTTTCCGCCGCGCCTGCAACCATCATCTTTTCCCTGGCCCGTGCCGTCGAGACCGCAGGTGCCATCAACGCCTTTGAGACTGACGGCGACCCGCAGACCGTGCATTGCACCAGTCCGCGCCCGTTCTGCGCCTCGAAATCCTCGCCCGAGCGGAACCAGCCCTCAAATTCATGGCCGTGCTCGCAAACAAGGGAGAAGCGGATTGCCATTCAGCCCTCCGCTCCGGCCATCCGCACGGAAAACTCCCGCGCATTCTTCAGGTTCGGAATCTTGGCCCGCGCCTCATCGGATTTCGCCGTGTCGATTTCGGCAATGATAACGCCGGGTTCCTGGTCGCCCTTGTCGGCGATGACGCGGCCCCACGGATCAATGATCAGCGAGTGGCCGAAGGTCTCGCGCCCGTCCTCATGCGTGCCGCCTTGCGCCGCAGAAAGCACCCAGGCGCCGTTCTCGATGGCACGCGCCCTGAGCAGTGCATGCCAGTGCGCCTCGCC
>JBGSQC010000015.1:0-1663 GCA_041738295.1 Zhengella sp.
CGCCGGGCCGTCCAGTCAGTCGCCCAAAGGCGGCTAGATCGGAAACTCAAGGGCGCAACACTCTGTCGCCAGCAGCGCCGCCGCCCTCGTTGTGGCGCTTTATAGGCCCCACCCAACAAAAACGTCAACTCCCTTTTTTGAAAAAATCATGTTTTTTGCACTGCAGCGTAACCTGACGTAACGTCCCTGAGGCTTTGCACGGAAAATTTCCGTCTTTTGACTGCCGTCGGTGGACGAAGTCACTGGTGAGCCATCAATCTTTTGGTGTGACGTTTTGGGATCGCACGACCATCGGCAGCATTTTCTGCAAGGAAATCAATCGTTGGCGATCAATTGCCGGCAGTTTCGCGGTGATTTGAATGGAAAGCCGGCTAGGCGTGCAGCCGGAGGGGCGTTGAATGCCAAGTCAAATTTGACCTGCGGTCCAAAACGAAAAAACCCGGCACGATGGCCGGGTTTTTCAAGTTGGTGCGGTCGAGAAGACTCGAACTTCCACGGGTTGCCCCACAGCGACCTCAACGCTGCGCGTCTACCAATTCCGCCACGACCGCTCGCAACAAAAGGACCGGTGTCGCCACCGGCAGACGGGCATCTAGCAAATAGGCCCTGCCCTTACAAGCCTGATGCTTCTTAAAAAAGACGATTTGCCGGAATGGGTCGTCCAGGGCCTGCACTGGACGTCGCCCATGCGATCCGCAATATGAAGAGGACCACAAGGACCCTGCCAGCTCCAATGACCGAGCGCGCCGCCATCACCTCCGGTTTCCTGCCTGTCCCTGGCTCTCCGCCGGTCGAGTGGCTGATTGCGCCCGGACTGACGGACTATGGCCAAGCACTTGCCTTCATGGAGGCCCGCGCCAGCGCGATCCGCGAAGGCATGGCCCACGAACTGGTCTGGCTGGTAGAGCACCCGCCCCTTTATACTGCAGGGACTTCGGCCAATGCCGCAGACCTGCTGGTTCCAGACCGGTTTCCGGTGTTTCCGGCAGGGCGCGGCGGCGAATACACCTATCATGGGCCGGGCCAGCGGGTTGCCTATGTGATGCTTGACCTGAAGCGCCGGCGCGAGGATGTGCGCGCCTTCGTGGCAGCGCTCGAAGACTGGATCATCGCCACGCTGGACCGCTTCAACGTGAAAGGCGAACGGCGCGAGGACCGCGTCGGCGTCTGGGTTGTGCGGCCTGACCGCCCTGCCCTTGCCGATGGCAGACCGGCGGAAGACAAGATTGCCGCTATCGGCATCCGCATCCGCCGCTGGGTCAGTTTTCACGGCATCGCCATCAATGTCGAACCGGAGCTGGAGCATTTTTCCGGCATCGTTCCCTGCGGAATCACGGGGCACGGCGTCACCAGCCTTGTCGATCTCGGGCTTCCGGTTACCATGACTGATCTGGACGTGGCGCTGCGCGATGCCTTTGAAGAGGTTTTCGGACCGGTGCTCTGAACAAGAGGGAGACCACCATGCGAAAGAGACAATCTTGGATCGCCGGAATGGTTCTCAGCCTCAGTCTTTCCCTGCCCGTATCTGCCCAGCAGGCAACCGATACCGTTCAGCCGGAACCGGCAATCAAGGCCCCGCAAAGCCTGGTTGCGCCGGCCAATCCTGTCACGGCCCGCAATGCCATGGTGGTGGCCGCCCATCCGTTGGCTGCCGAAGCCGGGC
>JBGSQC010000021.1:0-14005 GCA_041738295.1 Zhengella sp.
GTTCGGTGAGTTCGCTCCCAGCCGGACCTATTACGGTCACGGTGCCGACAAGAAGTCGAAGAGGAAATAACCATGGGCAAGGCCAAAGCTCCGCGCCGACTTGCTGACAATGAGGCTCAGGCGGTTACCCGCACGATCCGCGTCAGCCCCCAGAAGCTCAATCTTGTTGCAGCGATGATCCGCGGCAAGAAGGCTTCGGTTGCGCTCTCCGACCTGGAATTTTCGCGCAAGCGCATTTCCGATACCGTTCGCAAGACGCTCGAATCGGCTATTGCGAACGCCGAGAACAATCACGACCTCGACGTGGACTCGCTCATTGTGGCAGAGGCTTTCGTCGGCAAGTCGATGGTGATGAAGCGCTTTCATGCCCGTGGCCGCGGTCGCGCCAGCCGTGTCGAAAAGCCCTTTTCGCACCTGACGATCGTCGTGCGTGAAGTGGAAGAGAAAGGGGAGGCCGCCTGATGGGTCACAAAGTCAATCCGATCGGCCTTCGCCTCGGCATCAATCGTACCTGGGATTCCCGCTGGTATGCCAACACCGGCGAATATGGCAAGCTGCTGCACGAGGACATCAAGATCCGCGCGTATCTTGAGAACGAACTCAAGCAGGCTGCCGTTTCCAAGGTTGTCATTGAGCGTCCGCACAAGAAGTGCCGCGTGACCATTCACGCAGCCCGTCCCGGCCTGATCATCGGCAAGAAGGGCGCAGACATTGAAAAGCTGCGCAAGAAGCTCGGTGAGATGACCGCTTCGGAAGTTCACCTCAACATCGTTGAAGTGCGCAAGCCGGAAGTCGATGCCACGCTGGTCGCCCAGTCGATCGCCCAGCAGCTGGAGCGCCGTGTAGCGTTCCGCCGTGCAATGAAGCGGTCGGTGCAGTCTGCCATGCGTCTCGGCGCAGAAGGCATCCGCATCAACTGTGCAGGCCGTCTCGGCGGTGCCGAAATCGCCCGCACCGAGTGGTATCGTGAAGGCCGCGTTCCGCTGCATACGCTGCGCGCCGACATTGATTACGGCACGGCTGAAGCAAAAACTGCCTACGGCATCTGCGGCATCAAGGTCTGGGTCTTCAAGGGCGAAATCCTTGAGCATGATCCGATGGCCTCGGAGCGTCGTGCGACCGAAGGTGACAACCAGGGCGGCCGCCGCCGCGAAAACGCTTAAGCTCATTTAAGGCTTGCGAAATACAGGATTTGGAGTAGAGAACGATGCTGCAGCCCAAGCGCACAAAGTTCCGCAAACAGTTCAAGGGCCGCATCCACGGCGTGGCCTCTGGCGGCACGGACCTGAACTTCGGTTCCTTTGGCCTCAAGGCCATGGAGCCGGAGCGCGTCACTGCCCGTCAGATCGAGGCTGCACGCCGCGCCATCACGCGTCATATGAAGCGTGCCGGCCGGGTGTGGATCCGGATTTTCCCGGATGTACCGGTTACGTCGAAGCCGACAGAAGTGCGTATGGGCAAGGGCAAGGGCTCGGTTGATTACTGGGCCTGCCGCGTGAAGCCGGGTCGCATCATGTTCGAGATCGACGGCGTCACCGAGGAAACCGCTCGTGAGGCACTTCGTCTCGGCGCTGCAAAGCTGCCGATCAAGACGCGCTTCATCCAGCGCATCGCTGAATAAGAAAGGTCAAGGCCATGAAAGCCGCAGACACTCGGGCGATGAGCCCTGACCAGCTGAACGAAGAGCTGGCCAAGCTGAAGAAGGAGCAGTTCAACCTGCGCTTCCAGAAGGCTACCGGCCAGCTTGAGAAGACCGCACGGGTGAAAGAAGTCCGTCGCGACATCGCACGTATCAAGACCATTGCCGCCCAGAAGGCGGCAGGTAACAAGGCGTAAGGAGCTCCAGATGCCGAAGCGTATCCTTCAGGGCACCGTCGTGTCGGACAAGAATGACAAGACTGTCGTTGTCCGCGTCGAGCGCCGCTATGCGCACCCGCTTTTCCAAAAGACGGTGCGTCAGTCCAAGAAGTACAAGGCCCATGATGAAAACAACGCCTGCAAGGTAGGCGATCAGGTTTCCATCCAGGAATCAGCCCCGATCTCCAAGGACAAGCGCTGGGTCGTCATTTCAGGCGATCAGGCTTAATCGAATTTTCAGACAAGCCGGGGATGGAACCATCCCTGAAAGAATAAAAGGCGGTCAGTCATGATTCAGATGCAAACAAACCTCGACGTAGCGGACAATTCCGGCGCCCGTCGTGTCATGTGCATCAAGGTGCTGGGCGGCTCCAAGCGCAAGTATGCTTCCGTTGGCGACATCATCGTCGTCTCCATCAAGGAAGCAATCCCGCGTGGCCGCGTGAAGAAGGGTGATGTGATGAAGGCGGTCGTGGTTCGCACGGCCAAGGACATCCGTCGTCCCGATGGTTCGGTCATTCGCTTCGACAAGAATGCGGCCGTGCTCATCGACAACAAGAAAGAGCCGATCGGCACCCGTATCTTCGGGCCCGTGCCGCGTGAACTGCGCGCCAAGAGCCACATGAAGATCATCTCGCTCGCTCCCGAAGTGCTCTGAGGAGAGGGAACCATGAACAAGATTCGCAAAGGCGACAAGGTCGTCGTTCTGGCAGGCAAGGACAAGGGCCGTACCGGCCAGGTCCTGAAGGTCATGCCGAAGGATAACAAGGCGCTCGTCGCCGGCATCAACATCGTCCGTCGCCACCAGCGCCAGACGCAGACCGCAGAGGGCGGCATCATTGCCAAGGAAGCAGGCATCGACCTGTCGAATCTGGCTGTTGCCGATCCCAAGGATGGCAAGGCGACCCGCGTCGGCTTCGATATCCGCGACGGCAAGAAGGTCCGCGTGGCTAAGCGTTCGGGAGAAGTGATCAATGGCTGACCACAAGTATGAGCCGCGTCTCAAGACGCAGTACAACGCCACGATCCGCGACGCGATGCGCGAGCAGTTCGGCTATTCCAACGTCATGGAAATCCCGCGTCTGGACAAGATCGTTCTGAACATGGGTGTTGGCGAGGCAACCGGCGACTCCAAGAAGCCAGCCGTTGCTGCCGAGGATCTTGCCCAGATCGCTGGCCAGAAGCCGGTCATCACCAAGGCCCGCAATTCGATTGCAGGCTTCAAGGTGCGTGAAGGCATGCCGATTGGCGCCAAGGTGACGCTTCGCAAGGAGCGCATGTATGAATTCCTGGACCGCCTGATCACCATCGCGCTGCCGCGCGTTCGTGACTTCCGCGGCCTGAATGGCAAGAGCTTTGACGGCCGTGGCAACTTCGCCATGGGCATCAAGGAACACATCGTGTTTCCGGAGATCAACTACGACAAGGTTGATCAGATCTGGGGCATGGACATCATCGTTTGTACGACTGCCAAGACGGATGACGAAGCCCGGGCTCTGCTCAAGGCCTTCAATTTCCCCTTCCGGCAGTAACGGCTAGCGAAAAGGACCCGATAAATGGCTAAACTCAGCTCAACGGAAAAGAACAAGCATCGCAAGACGCTTGTCGACCGTTTCGCCGCAAAGCGCGCCGCCCTCAAGGCGATCACCACTGATCGCTCCAAGCCGATGGACGAGCGTTTCCGTGCCCAGCTCAAGCTCAACGAGCTGCCGCGCAATTCTTCCAAGATCCGCCTTCGCAACCGCTGCGAAGTCACCGGCCGTCCGCGTGCTTATTACCGCAAGCTCAAGATGTCGCGTATAGCGCTGCGTGAGCTGGGTTCTGCAGGCGTGATTCCCGGCCTGGTCAAGTCGAGCTGGTAAGGTAGGTATTTCCCATGTCTTTGAGTGATCCCCTCGGTGATATGCTGACGCGCATCCGCAATGCGCTCGGCCGCAAGAAGTCCAAGGTTTCCACGCCGGCGTCGAAGCTTCGCGCCCGCGTTCTCGAAGTCCTGAAGGCGGAAGGTTACATTCGCGATTTCGCAACGGTTGATTTCGGTGACGGCAAGTCTGAAATCGAAATCGAGCTGAAGTAATATGAAGGTGCACCGGTGATCCGTGAGATCTCCCGTGTCTCCAAGCCTGGCCGCCGCGTCTATGTGTCGGTCAAGTCGATCCCGCAAGTCGCCAACGGCCTGGGTATCGCCATTCTTTCCACGCCGAAGGGCGTGATGGCTGATCACCAGGCGCGCGAGCAGAATGTCGGCGGAGAAGTTCTCTGCCAGATTTTCTGATCGGGCGGGCGGAAACGAAGAAGGCGAGGACCAAAAAATGTCTCGTATTGGCAAAAAGCCCGTGCAGGTTCCGGCAGGCGTGACCGCTTCGGTCAACGGCCAGACCGTTACTGCGAAGGGTCCGAAGGGCGAACTCAAGTTCGTCGTGAATGAAGAAGTGCTGGTGAAGATGGAAGACGGCGCCGTTGCCGTCACTCCGGCCAACCAGTCCAAGGATGCGCGGTCCAAGTGGGGCATGTCCCGCACGATGATCGCCAACATCCTGTCTGGTGTGAACGAAGGCTTCTCCAAGAAGCTCGAGATCAACGGCGTCGGCTACCGCGCGGCCATGCAGGGCAAGAACCTGCAGCTGTCGCTCGGTTTCTCCCACGAGGTGGTCTACCAGACCCCCGACGAGGTGACGATCACCGTGCCGAAGCCGACGGAAATCTTCGTGACCGGCATCGACAAGCAGGTTGTCGGCCAGGTTGCTGCCGAAATCCGCAAGTATCGCGGCCCCGAGCCCTACAAGGGCAAGGGCGTCAAGTATGCTTCCGAGCGCATTGTGCGCAAGGAAGGCAAGAAGAAGTAAGGAGCGGCCGCCATGGCTTCGAAAGACTCGATCCAGCGCCGGGCATTTCGCATCCGCCGCAAGATCAAATCGGTGTCCAACGGGCGTCCGCGCCTGTCGGTTCATCGTTCGTCCAAGAATATCTATGTCCAGATCATCGACGATGTGAAAGGCCACACGCTGGCTGCCGCCTCGACGCTGGACAAGGATCTCAAGGGCAAGCTGAAGACCGGTGCAGATTCTGCCGCGGCTGCCGAAGTCGGCAAGCTCGTTGCTGCGCGCGCCAAGGATGCCGGCGTCACCCAGGTGGTGTTTGACCGCGGTTCCTACATCTTCCACGGCCGCATCAAGGCTCTCGCCGATGCAGCGCGTGAGGGTGGCCTCAGCTTCTGATTATTTGACCAACAGGTCTTGAGGCCGGCTTCAACCCCGTGTATGGGGTGGCCGGGCTCGTGGCTGTTCAATTTCAACCGTGCTTCCGGAAAATAAAAAGGAATCAGGATATGGCACAGCAGAATCGCAAGGACGATCGTGGTGGTCGTGATCGCGAAGAGCGCGACAGCGAATTTGTCGACAAGCTCGTACACATCAACCGCGTTGCCAAAGTGGTCAAGGGTGGCCGTCGTTTCGGCTTCGCCGCTCTCGTCGTCATCGGCGACCAGAAGGGCCGCGCCGGTTTCGGTCATGGCAAGGCGCGCGAAGTGCCGGAAGCCATCCGCAAGGCGACCGAAGCTGCCAAGCGCGACATGATTTTTGTGCCGCTGCGCGCCGGCCGTACGCTGCACCATGATGTGCAGGGCCGCCATGGCGCCGGCAAGGTTCTGCTGCGTGCTGCCAAGCCCGGTACGGGCATCATCGCCGGTGGCCCGATGCGCGCCGTGTTCGAGACGCTTGGCGTCCAGGACGTGGTTGCCAAGTCGCTCGGCAGCTCCAATCCCTACAACATGGTTCGCGCCACCTTCGATGCCCTGAAGCATCAGCTTCACCCGAAGGATGTGGCAGCCCAGCGCGGCGTCAAGTACGCAACGCTCCAGGCTCGCCGTGTGGACACGGTTGGCGGCGGCAGCGAAGAGTAATCTTTGCTTGCCAGGCATTTATGGCGCCTGCGGGCGCTCCTGATGACAGGGAATAGAACTATGGCTGAGAAGAATAAGGGCAAGACGGTCACCGTCGAACAGATCGGTAGCCCCATTCGCCGCCCCGCCGTGCAGCGTGCTACGCTCGTCGGCTTGGGCCTGAACAAGATGCATCGCAAGTCCACGCTGGAGGATACCCCTTCTGTGCGCGGCATGATCGCCTCCGTCGCGCACCTTGTGCGTGTCGTTGACGAAGCCTGAGCAAGGCGAGGAGACAGACCATGAAACTCAATGAACTGAATCCGGCCGAAGGTTCCACCAAGGCACGCAAGCGCGTCGGCCGTGGCATCGGCTCGGGCTCCGGCAAGACCGGCGGACGTGGCGTCAAGGGCCAGAAGGCGCGCTCCGGCGTCGCCATCAACGGCTTCGAGGGCGGCCAGATGCCGATCTATCGCCGCCTGCCGAAGCGCGGCTTCACCAATATCTTCGCGGCAAAGCTCAATGTCGTGTCGCTCGGCCGCATTCAGGCCGCTGTGGACGCCGGCAAGCTCGATGCGAAGGCTGCCGTGACTGCCGAGGCTCTCGTTGCCGCTGGCGTGCTGCGTCGCGCCAAGGATGGCGTGCGCGTGCTGTCCGACGGTGAAGTGACTGCCAAGCTGACCTTCCAGGTGGCCGGTGCTTCCAAGCCCGCCGTCGAGAAGATCGAGAAGGCTGGCGGTTCCGTGACCGTGCTGGCACCTGTCAGCGCTGAATAAGACTTTTTATACAAGCGGCGGCTCCGGCCGCCGCTTGCATCTTTGCCGTCCGGGGCCTATCTCGTGGCCTTGGCCTTATTCCGGCAGCGCATCGCTGTCTGATCTGGTGGCCCGGCATATTGCTCCCAGCATGCCCGCCTGGCCGTCTAACCGCGGAGAGCTTCATGGCGTCGGCTGCTGAACAACTGGCATCCAATCTCAATTTTTCTGCTTTTGCGAAAGCCGAGGACCTCAAGAAGAGGATCTGGTTCACGCTTGGCGCGCTGCTGGTTTACCGGCTCGGCACCTATATCCCCATTCCCGGCATCAATCCCGATGCCTTCGCGCAGGCTTTCGAGAGCCAGTCGCGGGGCGTTCTGGGCATGTTCAACATGTTTGCCGGTGGTGCAGTGGAGCGCATGGCGATCTTCGCGCTCGGCATCATGCCCTATATTTCTGCCTCCATCATCATGCAGCTGATGACGTCGGTTGTTCCGGCGCTCGAGCAGCTGAAGAAGGAAGGCGAGCAGGGCCGCAAGGTCATCAACCAGTACACCCGCTACGGCACGGTGCTTTTGGCGCTGGTTCAGGCCTATGGCATTTCCGTGGGGCTGGAGGGCGGCAATGGCATTGTCTCCGATCCAGGTTGGTTCTTCCGCGTTTCGGCGGTCATCACGCTGGTTGGCGGGACGATGTTCCTGATGTGGCTGGGTGAGCAGATCACCGCTCGCGGCATTGGCAACGGCATTTCGCTCATCATCTTCGCGGGCATTGTTGCCGGCCTTCCGTCTGCCATTACAGGCACGCTGGAACTCGGCCGTACGGGCGCGCTTTCCACCGGCCTGATGCTTGCCATCATCATCCTCGCAGTGGTGGTCATCGCGGTCATCGTGTTCTTCGAGCGTGCCCAGCGGCGCCTTCTGATCCAGTATCCCAAGCGCCAGGTCGGCAACCGGATGTTCCAGGGCGATACATCGCACCTGCCGCTGAAGCTGAACACGGCCGGCGTCATTCCGCCGATCTTTGCCTCGTCGCTGCTCTTGCTGCCGGCCACGGTAGCGGGCTTTGCCAACACCACGGAGATGCCCGCCTGGGCAGCTTCGCTGCTGGCAGCGCTTGGCCATGGCCAGCCCATCTACATGGCGCTTTATGCGGGCCTGATCCTGTTCTTCGCATTCTTCTACACGGCCATCGTGTTCAATCCCAAGGATACGGCTGACCAGCTGAAGAAGCATTCCGGCTTCATTCCGGGCCATCGCCCCGGCGAGCGCACAGCGGAGTACATCGACTACGTGCTGACGCGCATCTCGCTTGTCGGCGCCATCTATCTCGTCATGGTCTGTCTCTTACCCGAATTTCTAATTTCGGCGACCGGCGTTCCGTTCTATCTGGGTGGAACGTCCCTGCTCATCGTTGTCAGCGTCACGCTTGACACCGTTGCGCAGATCCAGGGCCACTTGATTGCGCACCAGTATGAGGGCCTGATCAAGAAGTCGAAATTGAGAGGGGGAAGGAAAGGTCGATGAAACTCATTCTGCTTGGACCGCCGGGAGCGGGCAAGGGGACCCAGGCCGAGCGCCTGGTTGCGAAACACGGAATACCGCAGCTTTCGACGGGCGACATGCTTCGCGCCGCCGTAGCTGCCGGAACCGAAGTCGGCCGCAAGGCGAAGGCCGTGATGGATGCAGGCGAACTGGTGTCGGACGCCATCGTCAACGCCATCGTTGCCGAACGCATCGAGCAGCCGGATTGCGCCAAGGGGTTCATCCTTGACGGTTATCCGCGCACGCTCGCCCAGGCTGATGCCGTGGACGAGATGCTGAAGGCCAAGGGCCTTGGTCTCGACTGCGTCATCGAGCTCGTGGTGGACGACAAGGCGCTGGTTGGCCGTATCGTCAAGCGGGCCGAGGAGGCTGCCGCCGCCGGCAAGCCGGTGCGCAAGGACGACACGCCTGAGGTGTTCGACGAGCGCCTTCGCGAGTACTACAAGAAGACCGCCCCGCTGACCGGCTACTATTATGCCAAGCGTCAGCTGAAGACGGTGGACGGCATGGATTCGATTGACGGCGTCACCGCCCAGATCGAAACCTTGCTGGCTAGTCTCTGAGGGGTCTGCAAAGCGCTTCATGCAGGGGTTGACTGGTTTGTCAACCCATGCGATAGCGTCCCGTCCCATAGGGACTCAAGTCTGAAAACCGCCCGGTCAAGGGCGGTTTTAACTTGCATCATCGCCTGCAGGGGCCGGCCTCCACCGGACGCAGGTTTGTTTCATACGCCGGGCAACCGGCCCACATGGAGTGAGAGAAAAATGGCACGTATTGCCGGTGTTAACATTCCGACCAACAAGCGCGTCATCATTGCGCTTCAGTACATTCACGGCATTGGTGCCAAGTTCGCCCAGGAAATCACCGAAAAGGTTGGCATCCCGGCCGAGCGTCGCGTCCATGAGCTGACTGATGCCGAAGTTCTGCAGATCCGCGAAACGATCGACCGCGACTACACGGTCGAGGGCGACCTGCGCCGCGGTGTCCAGCTGAACATCAAGCGTCTGATGGACCTTGGCTGCTATCGCGGCCTGCGTCATCGCCGCGGCCTGCCGGTCCGTGGCCAGCGCACGCATACCAACGCCCGCACCCGCAAGGGCCCGGCGAAGGCCATTGCAGGCAAGAAGAAGTAAAAGCGAATTGGGAGTAGCGAATAGGGAATAGGGACGAGCGGTTTATTCGCTACTCGCTATTCGCCATTCGCTCTCCGGTGTAGCCGCCGGCATTACGGCGGTGTTGATATCGTCTGAAAGGAAGACCATGGCCAAGGAAGCCGCACGCGTTCGCAAGCGCGAACGCAAAAACATTTCGACTGGTGTTGCCCACGTCAACTCCACCTTCAACAACACAATGATCACCATCACCGATGCACAAGGCAACACCATTGCCTGGTCGTCGGCTGGTGCACAGGGCTTCAAGGGTTCGCGCAAGTCGACCCCGTTTGCTGCCCAGGTTGCTGCCGAGGATTGCGCCAAGAAGGCCGCAGAACATGGCATGAAGCTTCTGGAAGTGGAAGTTTGCGGTCCGGATTCGGGCCGTGAATCGGCGCTGCGCGCCCTGCAGGCAGCCGGTTTCACGATCACCTCGATCCGTGACGTGACGCCGATTCCGCACAATGGTTGCCGCCCGCGCAAGAAGCGCCGCGTCTGAACCAGCTTTTTCGAACGACCGCGCCCGGGATTTTCCCGGCGTGGTTTCCAGTCAACCCTGCACGATTGGATGGTGCAGGGACGCGGGAAGGAAAGATTACATGATCCAGAAAAACTGGCAGGAACTCATCAAGCCGAACGGCATCACGTTCTCCGGCAAGAAGGGCAATCTCACCACGCTCACCGCCGAGCCGCTGGAACGCGGTTTTGGCCTGACGCTCGGCAACGCGCTTCGCCGCGTGCTGCTGTCGTCGCTGCGCGGCGCTGCCGTGACAGCCGTGCAGATCGATGGCGTGCTCCACGAGTTCTCCTCCATTCCGGGTGTGCGTGAAGATGTCACCGACATCATCCTCAACATCAAGGAAATCGCCATTCGCATGGAAGGCGACGGCCCGAAGCGCATGGTCGTGCGCAAGCAGGGTCCGGGTGCCGTCACCGCTGGTGACATCCAGACGGTTGGCGACGTGGAAGTCCTGAACCCCGACCACGTGCTCTGCACGCTGGACCAGGGCGCTGAAATCCGCATGGAATTCACTGTCAACAATGGCAAGGGCTATGTGCCTGCCGACCGCAACCGTTCGGAAGACAGCCCGATCGGTCTCATTCCGGTCGACAGCCTCTACTCGCCGGTGCGCAAGTGCTCCTACAAGGTGGAAAACACCCGTGAAGGCCAGGTGCTTGACTATGACAAGCTGACGCTGACGCTGGAAACCGACGGCTCGATCTCGGGCGAAGATGCCGTGGCCTATGCCGCGCGCATCCTGCAGGACCAGCTGTCGATCTTCGTCAATTTCGACGAGCCGACCAAGGACCAGCCTGCCGAGCAGGTGACCGAGCTTGCCTTCAACCCGGCACTGCTCAAGAAGGTCGACGAACTGGAATTGTCGGTGCGTTCGGCCAACTGCCTGAAGAACGACAACATCGTCTACATCGGCGACCTGATCCAGAAGACCGAAGCCGAGATGCTGCGCACGCCGAACTTCGGCCGCAAGTCGCTCAACGAGATCAAGGAAGTTCTCGCCTCCATGGGCCTGCATCTGGGCATGGAAGTGGCCGATTGGCCGCCGGAGAACATCGAAGACCTCGCCAAGCGTTACGAAGACCAGTACTGACGCTGATACGAACTAGGGGCAGGGCGCTGAAGTCCTGCCTCCTACATTGAACCATTGAAACCAAGACCGCGCTCTCAAGGCCTAGGGCGCGGATGATCCAGAAGGAGAAGGCACGATGAGACACGGTAACGCACACCGCAAGCTGAACCGCACCCATTCGCACCGCAAGGCGATGTTTGCCAACAGGGCTGCTTCGCTGATCGAGCACGAGCAGATCGTGACGACGCTGCCCAAGGCCAAGGAAATGCGCTCCACCGCCGACAAGCTGATCACGCTTGGCAAGCGCGGTGACTTGCATGCCCGCCGCCAGGCGATCTCGCAGATTCGCGACGTGGCCCAGGTCAAGAAGCTGTTCGACATTCTCGGACCGCGCTACAAGGAGCGGAACGGCGGCTACACCCGCGTGATGAAGGCCGGTTTCCGCTATGGCGACAATGCGCCGATGGCCGTTCTGGAACTGGTTGATCGCGATGTCGACGCCAAGGGCTCAGCCGACCGCGCCCGCGTTGAAGCCGAGCGCGCTGCTGCCGGCGACGCCGAATAAGCATTTGCCGCTCAGGCAAGACATCAGGGGCTGCCCGCAAGGGCGGCCCCTTTTGTTTTGTCAGCGCAGTGATGGATTGCCCGGAAAAAGTCGAACTGGGCGGCCAGTCTTGCTAAGGTCGGAATCAACCGAGGGAAACGACGATGCAGATGCGCAAGATCATCACCGGGTTTGTGATTGTTGCCGGGTTCATGCTGTCCGGATTTGCGCCTGGCTTTGCTGAAGAGCCGGGCGGGCTGAAGGGTTTCCTGAATGAGTTGCTGCGCGATGGCACGCCCGGCATCGGCAAGACGGAACAAGCGGATGCGGGCAACAAGAGGCAGGTGCGCGACGTGCCGCCGACGGTGTCGAAACGCGTGCCATTCGGCCGGCAGGAAATGCAGCTTTCGTTTGCGCCGCTGGTCCGCGCCACTGCACCCGCCGTCGTCAATGTCTATGCGTCGGCGCAGGTGCGCCAGCGCGTTTCACCCTTCATGGGCGATCCGTTCTTCGAGCAGTTCTTCGGCGGGCAGCGCCAGCAGCCGCGCGTCCAGTCCTCGCTCGGCTCCGGCGTCATTGTTGGCGCGGACGGCCTTGTGGTGACGAATTTCCATGTGATCAAAGGGGCTGACGAGGTGAAGGTGGCGCTGTCGGATGGCCGCGAATTCGAGAGCAAGGTTCTGCTGAAAGACGAATCCGTTGATCTAGCGGTGCTGAAAATTGACGCCGGCAAGGAGTTGCCTTTCCTCGACTTCGGCGATTCCGACGGGCTGGAAGTGGGTGATCTTGTGCTGGCGATCGGCAATCCGTTCGGCGTCGGCCAGACGACAACCAGCGGCATCGTGTCGGCACTGGCGCGCAGCCATATCGGCGTCACCGATTTCGGCTTCTTTATCCAGACCGATGCGGCGATCAATCCGGGAAATTCCGGTGGTGCGCTGATCGATATGGCGGGCAGGCTGATCGGCATCAACACGGCAATCTTTTCGCGCTCCGGCGGGTCCAACGGCATCGGCTTTGCCATTCCCTCGATCATGGTCAAGGCGGTGGTCAATGCCGCGCGCAATGGCGGGGATTATTTTGAGCGGCCGTTCTTCGGCGCGACTCTGGACCAGGTGACGCCGCAAATCGCCGAGGCGCTCGGCATGGAGCGGCCATCGGGTGTGCTGGTGGTGGATGTGACCAAGGATGCCCCAGCTGCCAAAGGCGGGCTCAAGGCGGGCGACGTGCTGCTGAAGCTCAACGGGCGTGCCATCGAGCACCCCGATGCGCTTGGCTATCGCCTTGCCACGCTGGCAGCCGGAGACAAGGTTGCCTTCGACGTGCTGCGCGCAGGGTCGCAACTGACAGTGACAGTGGCATTGACCCGCGCACCTGCCGAAAAGCCCGGCTTGGAACCGGTGACCATCCAGGGCAACAGCCCCTTTGCCGGGTCGCGGGTGCAGGACATTACGCCGCGTCTTGCCCAGCGCTTGCGTCTGGCAGAAAACACCAAGGGCGCGGTGATCGCTGAAATCTCAGCTGGTTCACCCGCTGAGCAGTTTGGCTTCCGGGCTGGCGACATTGTGCGGGAACTGAATGGCAGCGCGGTGAAGACGGCATCCCAACTCAACGAACTGGCCAGCGAGAATACCCGCTGGTGGCGCTTCACGGTGGAGCGCGATGGCCGGCTGTTGCGCCAGGTGCTGAGATATTGAGGCGCGATGTCTGACCTTTTTGCGCCCGATCCTACGGAGGCACCCGCGGCCAGGCGAGGCCCGCTGGCAGACCGGCTGCGGCCTGCCACGCTGGCAGAAGTCAGCGGTCAGGAGCACCTGACCGGGACGGATGGTGTGCTGACGCGGATGATCCGTTCCGGTACGCTCGGGTCGATGATCTTCTGGGGGCCTCCTGGTACCGGCAAGACCACGGTGGCACGCTTGCTGGCAGGCGATACTGATCTCGCTTTCGAGCAAATCTCGGCGATCTTTTCCGGCGTGGCAGACCTGAAAAAAGTGTTTGATGCAGCGCGGCTGCGGCGCACCCAGGGCCGCCAGACGCTGCTTTTTGTCGATGAGATCCATCGCTTTAACCGCGCCCAACAGGACAGTTTCCTGCCGGTGATGGAAGACGGCACGGTGATCCTGGTCGGGGCCACCACCGAGAACCCGTCCTTTGAGCTCAACGCCGCGCTTTTGTCGCGCGCCCGGGTACTGACCTTCCGCGCCCATGATGCCGACAGCCTGCTTCGCCTGATGGCTCGCGCCGAGGCTGCCGAAGGCAAGGCACTGCCGCTGGATGATGGCGCGCGCGAGATGCTGGTGGCCATGGCGGACGGTGACGGGCGCGCCGTGCTGACGCTGGCAGAAGAGGTCTGGCGGGCAGCAGGCGAGGGCGAAGTGTTTGACGCCAAGGGCCTTCAGGAAATCGTGCAGCGCCGCGCGCCACTCTACGACAAGGGACAGGACGGCCACTACAATCTGATCTCGGCACTGCACAAGGCGGTGCGCGGTTCTGATCCCGATGCCGCGCTCTATTATCTGGCGCGCATGTTTGATGCTGGCGAAGCGCCGCTCTTCATCGGGCGGCGGCTGGTGCGCATGGCCGTCGAGGATATCGGGCTGGCAGATCCGCAGGCGCTCGTCGTCGCCAACGCCGCCAAGGACGCCTATGATTTTCTCGGCAGTCCGGAAGGAGAACTCGCGC
>JBGSQC010000049.1:0-1677 GCA_041738295.1 Zhengella sp.
AGGAACAGCCGCCCCAGCACCACGCCCGCGCCGTCAATGGCCGCTTCCAGTGCGTGGTCGGCGTGCGAAAAGCGCGGGCCGCGCGCGCCATCCACCGAATAGACCCGCATCTTCTTCAGCCAGTCCCCCCAGGAGGTGGCGCCGGGCAGGAACGACGCCGAATCATCATGCAGCAGCGGAATGCGCCCAAGATCTTCCGGCGTCATGGTGCCGCCGAACTGCTCCAGCAGGCGCGGCGAGACCAGCGGCAGCACCGCCTCGTCACACAGGCTTTCCACATGCAGGCCCGGATAATTGCCGCCACCAAAGCGGATTGCCACATCCACCTCGTCGGAGCGGAAATCCATCAGCTTGAGCGAAGCCGAGATCCTGATTTCGATTTCCGGGTGTTTCTCGATGAAGCGGTGGACGCGCGGCGCCAGCCATTTGGCCGCTGTCGCAGGTCCGGTCGAAACGGTGAGCACATGGGCCGGCGTCTCGGGCCGCAGGCGCGCCATGGTGGAGTGCAGGCGCTCGAAGGCATCGGTGATGCCTGGCGCAATGCGCTCGCCGCTGGGCGTCAGTTCAACAGCCCTGTTCAACCGGCGGAACAGCGGCACCTGCAAAAAATCCTCCAGCTGGCGGATCTGGTAGGACAGCGCGGACGGCGTGACATGCAGTTCATCGGCAGCCTTCTGGAAGCTCATATGGCGCGCGGCCGCCTCGAAGGCGCGCAGGGCATTGAGCGGCGGCAATTTGTAGGCCATGGCTTCACTTCAAATTTATTGATTTGAGAAAGGCAGACTATCCGTTTGTTTGCAGCGTTTCAACGGCGTATTCACTTCACATAACCAAATGCGAAGCATCCTCCCAAGCTGCTTTCCGAACCGCCTCCCAAGGAGAAAATCATGCCTGTGCGCCATCATCATGTCGAGGAAAGATTGAACCCCGTCGAGTTTCACACCCGCCGTGCCCGCTCCGAGCGCAACCGCGCCTATGCCGGATTGCTGGCCTGGATCTTTGAGCGCAAGTCCGGCAACTGACAGCCGACGCATCAACTGAGCTTGTCCGGTTTCATGAATTTTCTTCACGTGACGTCTTGATGCAAAGCGCGTAGGGGATCGTCATGACCACCCTTTCGCAAACGGCTCGGGCTCGCAGGCCCCATCCGCTGATCCTCGTGCTATGCGCGGCGGTCAACCCTTTGGCCATCAACATTTTCGTGCCGTCCATGCCGGGAATGGCCGGAGAGTTCAACGTATCCTATGCGACGATCCAGCTCGGCATGTCGCTGTTCCTGGCCATGACCGCCGTGCTGACGCTGGTCGCCGGTCCGCTCTCGGATATTTACGGTCGCCGTCCGGTGATTCTTGGCGGCTTCGTGCTGTTCCTCGCCGGCGTCGCCCTGTCGCTGTCAGCCACCGACATCACCACCTTCCTCGCCGGGCGCATACTTCAGGCCGCTGCCGCCGCCGGAATGGTGCTGTCGCGCGCCATCGTGCGCGATGTCTATGAGCGCGAGGAAGCCGCTTCCATGATGGGCTATGTCGCCATGGGCATGTCGGTCTCCCCCATGCTGGGACCGGCGATTGGCGGCCTGTTGGATGATGTCTATTCATGGCGTGCAAGCTTCCTCCTGCTCGGCGCGCTCGGCGCAATCGCGCTGCTGGTGGCTTCCGTGCGCCTGCCGGAGACCAA
>JBGSQC010000069.1:0-1839 GCA_041738295.1 Zhengella sp.
GGCGCGTTCGGCTTGAGGGGTGCAGACATCCATCTTGCGGATCAGCCCGTGGCGGCCCGGCGCCATGCGGTCAACAATGCGCGCGGTGGCTTCCGGTTCGAGGCGCAGGTTCAGCGCATCGCCAGCCGCCACATGCACGACGCGCAGGCAGGTCACGTCATCGGCGGCGGCTTGATGCGCTGCCAATAGCAGGCCAAGCGGGATCAGGATTGAAAGTCGCAGCATCGGGCTTCCTCTTGGGCGAGAGGATGCCTGAGAGGTCTTTCGGGCCGATCACCACAAAGGCTGCAATTTGAGCCATTGCGCCGAAGAGGTGTTACTTGTGTTTCGGCTCCCATGCGGCCACGGGAAGCCCGGCTTCCTTCCAGGCGCCAAAGCCGCCGGTGATGTGGGCGATCGGCTCCAGCCCCATGTCCTGCAGCGTCTTGGTGGTGAGGGCCGAGCGCAGGCCCCCGGCGCAGAAGAAGATGAAGCGCTTGCCCGAGGCAAAGACCGGCTTGTGGTAGGGGCTCTCTGGATCAACCCAGAATTCCAGCATGCCGCGCGGCGCATGGAAGGCGCCGGGGACCACGCCGTCGCGCTGCAATTCGCGGATGTCGCGAATGTCGACCAGCTGGACGTTCTCGTCGCCCGCGGCAGCGGCGGCTTCGTCAGGCGTCAGCGCGACGATTTCAGCGTCGGCTTCGGCCAGCATCTTGGCGATGCCTCGTTTCATGCGTGAACCCTCCCATGTGCGCGAGAGACCATGCGACAGGGCACGACTTCGGGGCAAGTGGAAAAGTCAGGAAATCAGGCGGCGCTGGTTGCCGGCAGAAACGGAGCGGACGTCACGGATGCGGGACCGTCCTCGAACCGCGCCGTGCGGATCGAGACATGGCCGTTGCGGCCCCGGCGCTTGGCCTCATAGAGCAGCGAGTCGGCCAGGCTCATCAGGTCTTCGCTGCGCACGGCAACCGGCGTGTGGGCGATGCCGATGGAAACGGTGACAAGGCGCTCGCCCTTCAGGTGGGGAAGGTCGAGTTGGGCGACACGGCGGTTGATCTTGCCAGCGAGGGCCTCTCCGCCTTCGAGCGAAAGGCCGGGCAGGAAGACGCCGAATTCCTCGCCGCCAAGGCGTCCGGCTTCGCCGCGTCCGCCCACCGTGTTGGTGATGGCAGAGGCGATCTGGCGAAGCGCCTCGTCGCCTGCTCCATGGCCGTATTCATCGTTCAACTGCTTGAAGTGGTCGGCATCGATCATCAGGAAGACACCGCCACGGCGCATTTCCTGCTCCATCCAGGAGAAGAAGGCAGCCCGGTTGAGGGCGCCGGTCAAATGGTCGTAGCGTACCAGCGAGCGCACATCATGGATGGTCCTGACCTGGATGTGCAGGATGGACAGCAGGATGAGGGCGACGGGAAAGGTGATGGTTCCGGCAATGCCGGAGCCGATCACGGCACTGCCGATGAGCGCCATGAAGGGCGCGTCCGGGGCCATGGTGCGGATGCCGACCATCAGGGCTGCCACGGTGACCGTGATGGTGAAGGCCGTGCACAACAGCGAATAGGCCAGCACAGTGGCCGGTCTTTCGAGCTTCATTCCGTTCACGAGGAAATTCATCAGCGCTTGCATGGGGAGATGGTCGCGCGAAGTCCTGAATCCCGCGTGCAAGGCATCGCTAAAGTTTTAAGTTCCCACAAAAAGCAAAACCGCCGGAAGGGTGTTCCGGCGGCTTTTCATTCGGCAAAGGGGAGCGCTCAGTGCTTGACGACGACCTTGGTGCCCACCGAGACCCGCTCGTAAAGATCGGTCACGTCCTCGTTGGCCATGCGGATGCAGCCCGACGACATGGCCTGACCG
>JBGSQC010000098.1:0-26769 GCA_041738295.1 Zhengella sp.
GATGCGGTCCACCATGGTGGCCGGAAAGCGCACTTCGGCCTCGATCCAGCGGGCAAGCGCCGGATCAAGTACCCCGGCCAGCGCCAGCACCACGCCGCGCACCACGGTGCCATTGTGCGGAAGATTGTCGCAACTCATCACCGTGAAAGGCCGCAGCCCCGCCTTGCGGCGCATGTCAAGCGCGCGCACCAGAAAGCCCGGCGCAGAAACCGGCAGGGCATTGGCGACGTCGTGGACAATGTCGGGATGGGTGAGGTTCAGCGCCCCGGTGGAGGGCTCGTGGCAATAGCCCTTCTCGGTCACCGTCAGGCTGACGATGCGCACATCAGGATCGGCCATCGCGGTGAGCACGGCTTGCGGGTCTTCGCGCGCTACCAGCACGGCCCCGATCACCTCGATGCGGCTGGCTGTCTCGCCTTCGGGTCCCAGCTCCAGCGCGGTATAGGCGCAGTCCTGCGGGGCCATGGCATCGCGCATGCCGGGTGATTGCAGCGACACGCCGGTGATGCCCCAATCGCCACCGGATGCATCCATGGCTTCTTGCGTATAGATGGCACCGTGCGCACGGAAGAAGGCGCCTAGCCCCAGATGCACGATCCCGGTCCTGGGTGCAGGCTTCAGCCGCTTCAACCGGTCAGCGGGCAAGCCAGCCTCCGTCAACATTGATCACCGCGCCATGGACGTAGCGCGCCGCAGGCGAACACAGGAAGGCAACCGTGCCGCCAATGTCGCTTGCTTCGCCCCAGCGCCCGGCCGGGATGCGCTCTAGGATCGCCTTGTTGCGAACCGGGTCGGCGCGCAGCAGTTCGGTGTTGTTGGTCGAGATGTAGCCCGGCGCCACTGCGTTCACATTGATGTCCTTGGCGGCCCATTCATTGGCGAGGATCTTGGTGATGCCGGCCACGCCATGCTTGGCGGCCGTATAGGATGCCACGCGGATGCCGCCCTGGAAGGACAGCATCGAGGCAATGTTGACGATGGCTGCCGGCGTGATCCCCTGCTCCAAAGCTGCCCGCGCAAAGGACTGTGCCGTGAAGAACAGTGCCTTCAGGTTCACGTCCATCACCGCATCCCAGTCCTCCTCGGTAAAGTCGAGGCTGTCACCACGGCGGATGATGCCGGCATTGTTGACGAGGATGGAATAGCCCTCGCCGTCAAACACGCCGCGCGCCGCCATCGGGTCGGTAAAATCGAGCGACAGGAAATCGCCCTGCCCGCCCAAGGCTGCAATCATCGCCAGCGTTTCGTCGCAGGCACTGCGCCCGGCACAGGTGACGCGCGCACCCTGGCCTGCCAGCGAGACGGCAACCGCCTGACCGATGCCGGTGTTGGCGCCTGTCACCAGTGCGCGGCGTCCCTCAAGTGAAAAGGCGTTCATCGAAGCTCTCCCGGCTGTACGAAGTCCATGTCTGTATAGTCCACATTGTCACCGGCCATCGCCCAGATAAAGCTGTAAGCGCCGGTGCCGGCCCCTGCATGCACAGACCATGTGGGCGAAATCGCCGCCTCCTCATTGCCGATCCACAAATGCCGGGTTTCCTGCGGCTCGCCCATCAGGTGCATCACACGCGCTTCCGGCGCCATGTTCCAGTAGAGATAGGCCTCCATGCGCCGGTCATGCACATGGGCGGGCATGGTGTTCCACACCGATCCGTCGAGCAGAGTGGTGTAGCCCAGCACCAGCTGGCAGCTCTCCATCACGAGGGGATGGATGAACTGGTGGATCACGCGCTTGTTGGAGGTTGCCGGATCGCCAAGGTCGATGCGCTTGGCATCTGCCAGCCGCACCAGCCGGTTGGGCAGGCTGCGGTGCGCGGGCGCAGACGTGATGTAGAAACGGCCATTGCCGGAGAACGTCACCGGACCTGAGCCCATGCCGAGATAAAGCACGTCGCCGCGCCCCATGGCGAATGTCTCGCCAGCGGCCATCACAGACCCGTCGCCGCCAATGTTGACAATGCCCATTTCGCGCCGGTCGAGGAAATGCGGTGTCCGTGTTTCTGCAATCGCATCCAGCACAAGGTCACCACCAGATGGCACCGCGCCCCCCAGCACGAAGCGGTCGTAATGGGTGTAGATCAGCCGGATTTCGCCGTCGGCAAACAGCCTTTGGCCCAGGAAATGGCGGCGCAATTCCGCCGTTCCCATGGTTCGGGCGTGCTCGGCATGGATCGCGTGGCGGGTTTCAACCGTGATGGGTGTGCTGGACATGGAAACAGGACCTTTCAGAGAAAATCATCGCGCCGGGGCGAGAACCCGTCGATCAGTTCGCCCGGCTCAAGGCAGACGCAGCCATGGACAACACCAGACGGGATGACAAAGCAATCACCCGGTCCGATCTCGAACTCGCGCCCGCCAACCGAAAAACGGAAACGGCCCGAGCGGCAGAAGGTGGACTGCACATGCGGATGGCTGTGCAGCGCGCCTTCCGCACCCTCATGGGCAAAGCGGAAGGCCACCACCATGTGGGCAGGGTCTTCCGCCAGAACCTGTCGCGTCACGCCCGGTCCGGTCGAGACTTCAGGAAACACGCTCATTTGAACACCGATGGCAGCCAGAGCGAGAGGGCGGGAATATAGGTCACCAGCATCAGCGTGACGAAGGCTGCGCCATAGAAGGGCCAGATGGTGCGCACCGCTTCCCAAACCGTGATGCGCCCGACCGCGCAGCCGACAAACAGCACCGCGCCGACCGGCGGCGTGCAAAGCCCGATGCCGAGATTGAGGATCAGGATCACGCCGAAATGCACCGGATCAACGCCGAAGGCAGCCGCTACCGGCAGGAAGATCGGCGTGGTGATGACGATCAGCGGCGACATGTCCATGAAGGTGCCGAGGATGAGCAGGATCACGTTGATCAGCAACAGGATCAGGATCGGATTGTCGGTCAGCCCCTGCATGACCTGGATCATCGCAGTCGGAACTTTCAGGAAGGCGAGCAGCCAGCCGAACGACGCCGCGCAGCCGATCACCAGCAGCACCATGGCGGTGGTGCGCACCGCAGCCATGACAGCAGCCACAAAGCCGCTCCAGTTCATGGTGCGGTAGGCCAAAGTGGTGACAGCCAGCGCATAGACCGCCGCAATGCAGGAAGATTCCGACGCCGTGAACACGCCGGAGCGAACGCCGCCAAAGATGATCAGGATCAGCAGCAGTCCGGGGAAGGCATTGATGGTGAGGCGTCCGAGCTCGGCAAAACCCGGAAATGCATCGACCGGATAATTGCGTTTCTTGGCAACCAGATAGGCCGCGACCATCAGGGACAGCGCGAGCAGCAGGCCGGGCAGGATACCGGCGGTGAACAGGTCGGCAATCGACAGCCGCCCTCCCGCCGAGATCGAGTAGATGATCATGTTGTGCGATGGCGGGATCAAGAGCGCGATGATCGAGGAAACCACCGTGATGTTGACGCCGTAGTCAACGCCATAGCCGCGCGCCTTCATTTCCGGAATGGTCAGCCCGCCAATGGCCGACGCATCGGCTGCTGCCGAGCCGGAAATGCCGCCGAACAGAACCGATGAGGCGATGTTGACCTGCCCAAGCCCGCCGCGCACATGGCCGACGGCAGCCGCCGCCACCGCGATCAGGCGGCGCGCAATATCGCCGCGCACCATGATTTCACCGGCAAAGATGAAGAAGGGAATGGCCATCAGCGCAAACACCGACACACCGGAATTCAGCCGCTGGAAAACGATGACCGGCGGCAGGCCGAGATAGAGCACGGTTGCGAGGCTGGACACGCCAAGGCAGAAGGCAACCGGCGTGCCGATGGCCAGAAGCAGGGTGAAAGTTCCGAAAAGGACCCACAGTTCCATGGCTCACGCCTCCGCCGTTTCGATTTCGCCAAAACGCGCAGTCGGAAGGCCTGCGGCACGCCGCGCCAGCCGTTCCAGCGAGAAGAGCACCATCAGCACGCCGCCCATGACGAGCGGCAGGAAGTCAAAGGCCCCGGAAATGCCGAGCGATGGCAACTGCGTCCCCATGGAGGAAAGTGCCAGCTGTCCGCCATACCAGGCCATGCCTGCCCCGAAGGCCGCGACCACGGAGTCCGACACCGAATAAAGAAACAGTTTTGCCCGTTCCGGCAGGACATAGAGGAGGATGTCGAAGGACAGGTGATAGCCCTCGCGGATGCCGACCGAGGCACCGAGAAAGATGAACCAGCCCATCAGGATGACGGCGGCAGGCTCGCTCCAGATGATCGATGAATTAAGCACATAGCGCCAGAACACCTGCGCGGCGACAAAGGTGGTCATCAGCACAAGCCCGATGCCGGCCAGCCAGAGCGCCAGCTTGGCGACCCACCCCATGGCCACGGCAACGCGCAGCATCAATGCCTGCATGGCACACTCCCCTTCGTCCGGCTGGTGGACGGTCCCTGATTGTCAATGAGTGCGGCAGCGCGCGCGGAAATCAAGCCCGCGCGCGCCAGCCTTGGGAGACTATTCAGTCGCCTGGATGCGCTTCACGAGATCCTGAAGTTTTGGCGTGTTGGCATGCTTCTCGTAGACCGGCTTCATGGCATCGATGAAGGGCTGCTTGTCGATTTTGTCGATGACCTTCACGCCGGCAGCGCGAACCTTTTCCTCCGACACTTTTTCACGCGCTGCCCAGAGCTCGCGGTTGACCGGAATGGATGCCTTGGCGGCTTCACGCACCAGCGCCTGGTCTTCCTTGGAGAGCTTGTCCCAGGAGATCTTGGACATGACGAGCACCTCGGGAACGATGAGGTGCTGGTTCAGCGTGTAGTAGCCGGCAACCTCGAAATGGCCCGAGCTTTCAAACGACGGCCAGTTGTTCTCGGCACCGTCGATGACGCCCGTCTGGATGCCCGAATAGACTTCGCCATAGGGCATCGGTGTGGCATTGGCGCCCATGGCCGACATCATGTCGACAAACACGTCGGACTGCATCACGCGGATCTTCATGCCCTTGAGATCGTCGATCGACTGGATCGGCTTCTGGCGGTTGTAGAAACTGCGCGAGCCGCCGTCATAATAGGCAAGGCCGACATAGCCGTGCGGCTCGAAGCCTGCCAGGATTTCATCGCCCACCGGGCCGTCCATCACGCGGTGCATATGCGCCACGTCGCGGAAGATGAAGGGCAGCGAAACGACCTTGGTTTCCTCGATCAGATTGTTGAACGGTCCCATCGAGACGCGGTTGAAGTCGATGACACCGAACTTCGTCTGCTCGATCGTGTCCTTCTCCTGGCCAAGCTGGGCGGAATGGAACACTTCGATGCACAGGCGGCCGCCGGATTTTTCCTTGAGCATGTCGCCCATCTTCTTCACCGCATCGACGGTCGGATAGCCGTCGGGATGCGTGTCGGATGACTTGAAGGTGATTTCGCAGGCGGCAGCTGCGCCTGAGAGCATGACAGATGCCAGAAGAGCGGCAGTGAGTGTCTTGAACATGTGGGTCTCCTCCCGTTGTGTGTTCAAAGGCGGTAGGCAGCCCGCGCCAGACCATTGGCAAGATCCGGGGCAAGCTCAAAGGCCTCGTCCTCGGCCAGGCGGCCGGTGGTGACGAGGGATGCAAGCAAGCTGCAGTCCACCCGGCGCGCCACATCATGGCGGGCCGGAATGGAGAGATAGGCGCGCGTGTCGTCATTGAAGCCGACGGTGTTGTAGAAGCCCGCCGTCTCGGTGGTCATCTCGCGGAAGCGGCGCATGCCTTCCGGGCTGTCGTGGAACCACCAGGGCGGCCCGAGACGCAGCGCCGGATAGACGCCGGCGAGAGGCGCGAGCTCTCGCGCATAGCTCGTCTCGTCGAGCGTGAAGACAATGACGGTGAGATCGGGCCGCATGCCGACCGCATCGAGCAGCGGCTTCAGCGCCCGCACATAATCGGTGCGGGTGGGAATATCGAAACCCTTGTCACGGCCGAACATCGCCATCACCGGGCCGGAATGGTTGCGGTTGGACCCCGGATGGATCTGCATGACGAGTCCGTCATCAAGGCTCATCTTCGCCATCTCGGTCAGCATTTGCGCGCGGAAAAGTTCGGCATCGGCGGCAGACGCGCCCTTGAGCACGCGGTCGAAGAGCGCCGACGCTTCGGCGTTCGGCAGATTGGCGGTCAAGGCTGTCGGATGGCCATGATCGGTGGAGGTGCAGCCAAACTCCTTGAAGTATGCGCGGCGCTTGCGGTGCGCGTCGAGGTAACCCGCCCATGTGCCGGTGTCGCATCCGGTGATACGGCCCAGCTCCTCGACATTGGCGGCAAAGCCGGCGAAGTCCGGATCAACTACAGCATCAGGCCGGTAGGCGGGGATGACCCTGCCCTTCCAGCCGGACTGGCGGATCATCCTGTGCCATTTGAGATCATCGAGCGCCCCGTCGGTGGTCGAGATCACCTCGATGTTGAAGCGTTCGTAAAGCGCACGTGGCCGGAATTCCGGCCGGGCCAGGCTTTCGGCGATCCGGTCATAGATCCGGTCGGCATTGGCGGCATCGAGCCGCTCGTCAATGCCGAAGACGGTCTCGAAAGCATGATCAAGCCAGAGCCGTGACGGCGTGCCCCGGAAGAGATGGAAGTTAGAGGCAAACAGCCGCCAGATTTTCCGGCCATCCGTCTCGGTCGGTCCGCCATCGGCGCGCGGCACGCCAAGATCGGTGAGCGCCACACCCTGCGAACACAGCATGCGGAACACGTAATGATCCGGCGTCACGAAAAGCTGCGCAGGATCGGGAAAGGCTTCATTCTCGGCGTACCAGCGCGGATCCGTATGGCCGTGAGGCGAGACAATGGGAAGGCCGGCAACACTGCCGTAAAGCGCGCGCGCCAGAGCGCGGCTGCGCTCATCCACCGGGAAAAGACGGTCTTCGTCCAGCAGCCCCATGGTCCCGGTAATCCTCCGATGCTAAGCAAAAAGGGCGGTGGACAACCCCCCGACTGGTAAACTAATATGCTAGAATAATTGGCGCGTCAACAAGGACCGGCCATGGCTGACACGATGCATCTGCTTCAGTTCGACATCCTAAACCGGCCCTCGGTTGCAGATCAGGTCTTTGCCGAATTGCACCGGCAGGTTCTGTCGCTGGAGCTGCCGCCCGGCGCCAAGATTTCCGAGGTCGACATCGCCAAGGCTCTCGGCGTTTCGCGCCAGCCGGTGCGCGATGCCTTCTACCGCATGTCCAAGATGGGTTTCCTTGTCATCCGCCCGCAGCGTGCCACCACGGTCTCGCTGATCTCGGCAGAAGCGGTCATGCGCGCCCGCTTCATCCGCACCGCCCTGGAAGTGGAAACGGTGCGCGCAGCCGCCGTTTCGCTCACAGGCGTTGATATCGACGCGCTTCAGACCATTCTCGACGAGCAGGACAAAGCCGTGACCGCGCAGGACAAGCCCCTCTTCCACCGGCTTGACGACCGCTTTCACCGGGAGATCTGCGCACGCGCCGGCAAGGATTTCGCATGGGAGCTGATCGCCGAGAACAAGGGCCACATGGACCGTGTCCGCATGCTGTCGCTGTCCTTTGCCTCGCGCATGGCGTGGAGCGACCATGTCGCCATCCTCGAAGCGCTCCGGCGGGGCAATCCCGATGATGCCGCCGCCTCCATGCGCGACCATCTGGGCCGCATCCGCGAGCAGATCGACAAGATCCGTGCGATGAACCACAGCTGGTTTGCCGAGGAAGACGCCTGAGCATGGCGTCTCCTTCCGGTCACGAGTCCGGCATTTCAGCCCCAAACACATTGCAATTTCTGCATGGATGAGCCATGGCATGATGCCGTGCCGCCAAACCGGGGCGGCATGGAGGAGAACCCATGGCAAAAACCGCAAGAACCCTGCTCGCCACCTTCGCGATTATGGCGCTCAGCATCACCACCCTGCCGCTTCGTGCCGACGAGGCAGGCATCGGCGCCATGCAGGAATACATGGAGTTCTCGGAATACGAGGCCGGCATCATCCTGCCGCAGCAGATCGACAAATCGGTCGTCGAGACGGCCCTTTTTGTCGATACGCGCAATGAAAAGCAGTTCACCGAAGGCACCATCCCCGGCTCGGTCAACATCGAATGGCGAGAAGTGCTGTCGCGCATCGATGAAATCCCCGCCGACCGCATGACCATCCTTTTCTGCAACACCGGCAGCCTGTCATCGCAAGCCGCCTTCGCGCTGCGCGTCGCTGGGCGCTCCAATGTCGTTGTCCTGCAATCGGGCATCATCGGCTGGCGCGAGAACGGCGCTTACAAGCCGTGAGATGCCTACCACATAGAATTCAACTGCAAGATCAGTCGTGAACCAGTACGGTGCAGTCCATCATGCGAACTGCCTTTAAATTCAGGAGAAACCCATGGCGCTGTTTGGATTTGGCGAGACCCACCCTGACTATGAGGTGAAGGTCCTCAACGAGCGCGAGGCGCGCGCCGGTGCCGGTATCCTGCTGTTTTTTGGCCTGGTCGCCTTTTCCAATGCCTTCCTGAAGGGCGATTTCTTTCTCACGCGCATCGCCATCCTCGCCTTCGGCATCGATTTCGTTCTGCGTGTCCTCGTCAATCCGCGCTATGCCCCAAGCCTCATTCTCGGCCGCTTCATGGTCCGAAATCAGGTTCCCGAATACACCGGCGCACCGCAGAAGCGCTTCGCCTGGGCACTGGGCCTCGCCATCGCCATTGTCATGACTGTCTGGGTGATCGGCCTGAACCGCGCCGGGCCGGTCGCCATACTCGGCTGCCTCACCTGCATCCTGCTGCTGTTCTTCGAGACCGCCTTCGGCATTTGTGTCGGCTGCAAGATCTACAATACCATCTGGCCGGGTCAGGCAAAGCTGTGCCCGGGTGGCGCCTGCGAGGTGACCACCCGTGAGCCTATCCAGCAACTGGCCTTCGGCCAGCTCATTCCTCTGGTTGGCCTTGCCGCCGTGATTGCTCTCAGCGCTCCGCTCCTTGCCGCCATGCCCTCCCCGCAAATGCCGGGAATGAGTGTAATCGCTGCTGATGGCACCAAGGACTGCATGGTCCCCGCCTTCGCAAAAGCGATCGGGCATGAGGAACAGTGGAAGCTGCACAATGGCTGCAGCTGATCCCGTGGCCTGACAGGCCGGGGCTGCCTTACTCCCGATAGGTCTTGGGGAGGATGGGCAGCAGGCTCATGCCCTTGGTTGCCAGGAAGGTTTCAAGCGCTTCAACCGCCGGCGTGGCACTGTGCTTGAGATTGCGGATCAGGAACCAGTGCCGGCGGATCGGCGTATCGGTCACATCAAGGATCACAAGACTGCCGTTGGCCAGTTCCTGCTCGATGGTGTGGCCCGATATGAAGGCAATCCCTAGCCCGGCCGCAACGGCCTGCTTGATGGTCTCGTTGGAATCCATTTCAGCAGGCGAATTGAGAAGCCCGCCCGAAATGTCCGATATGAAGAATTCAAACAAGGAACGCGTTCCTGATCCCTGTTCGCGGATGATGAATTTTTCGCGCACCAGTTCCGACTTCTCAATGTCGATGCGATTGGCCAAGGGGTGGTCCGGCGGCGCAATGAACACATGGGGATGGTCGCCGACCAGCGACGCCTTGACATCCATGCCCTTGGGCGGGCGGCCCATCATGGCCAGATCGATCTGGTGATCCTTGAGGCGACGGATGATTTCCTCGCGGTTGGACGCTTGCAGGCTGACCTCCAGATTGGGATGAAGCTTGCCGAATGCCGCCAGGATGCGCGGCGCAAAGTACTTTCCGGTGGATACGACACCAAGTCGCACCCTGCCGGAATCCAGCCCCTTGTAGGAACTCAGTGCCGCTTCCAGTGCCTGAAGCTCGGAAACAATGCGCCCGGCCGTCTCCAGAACCATCTCGCCAGCCTCTGTAACAGTGACACCTTGCTTGCGCCGCTCGAACAATTGCGTGCCCAATTCAGCCTCAACCTGTTGCAATTGCAAGGTAACTGCCGGTGACGTGAGTCCAAGGTGCTGTGCCGCGCGCGATATCTTGCCGAACCGCTGGACGGAGAGAAGTGTTCGAAGGTGACGAAGTGTGATGTTGCGCATTTTCAGATGTTAATTTTTCTAATTTTTAAAGTCAAAAAGATAAATTTTTCAAACATGCAAAACTTTGCTTCTTTCCTCTCAGGAGGACCCCATCATGGCACGACAGACTTTGCAGGCATTTTTGCGGGCAGGCAATTTACCAAATTCCCCGCTGGGTGCGGAGATTACGGGCACCATCAACGCGCTCGCTGATGGCGCGGTCAAAGTACGCAAGCTCATCACGCAAGGCGCTCTGCAAACCGGTTTTGCCTCATCGCGGGGTTCTGCCAACAGCGATGGCGATATCCAGAAGGATCTCGATGTCGTTGCCGACGGCATCTTCCTTGAAGTTCTGCAGAACGAGGCCGTCGGCATTTATGGCTCCGAAGAGAATGCCCATCCGGTGGTTCTCGATCCGGCGAAGCCGCTCGCCATCGCCATTGATCCGCTCGACGGCTCCTCCAACATCGAGACCAATGTCTCCATCGGCACCATCTTCTCCCTGCTGCCGATTGGTCCCGATGCCGCCGAAGATCCGGAAGTCCCCTTCCTGAAATCCGGGCGCAGCCAGCTTGCCGCCGGCTTCTTCATCTACGGGCCGCAGCTTGCCCTGGTGCTGACAGTTGGCGGCGGCACGCGCATCTTCATCCAGACGCCGCAATATGGCGAGTTCATCGAGGCCTATGATTCGGTTTCGATCCCGCGTACCTCGACCGAATTTGCCATCAACGCCTCGAACTACCGGCACTGGTTCCCGCCCGTCCGCTCCTACATTGATGATTGCCTGGCCGGCAATGAGGGTCCGCGCGAGAAGGAATTCAACATGCGCTGGATCGCGTCGCTGGTGGCCGATTGCTACCGGATCATGGTGCGTGGCGGCGTCTTCCTATACCCGGGCGACCAGCGCAAGGGTTATGCCGACGGGCGCCTGCGCCTCGTCTATGAGGCCAACCCGATCGCCTTTCTGGTCGAGCAGGCCGGCGGCAGTGCCACCGACACCGTCGATCCCATCCTCGATCTCGTTCCGACCAGCCTGCACCAGCGCACCCCGCTTGTCTTCGGCTCGAAGGACAAGGTCGCCCGTATCGCCAAGTATCATCAGGACCCCGGCATGCTCAGCGAGCGTTCCCCGCTGTTCGGCAACCGTGGCCTGTTTCGCGCCTGAGGAAAAATCATGTCAGCCAAGCATCCGATCATCTCGATCACCGGCTCTTCCGGTGCCGGCACCTCGACCGTCGAGCAGACCTTCAAGAAGATTTTCGCCCGTGAAGGCGTGACCGCCAACTACATCGAGGGCGATGCCTTCCACCGCTTCGACCGTGTTTCCATGCGCGAACGCATCGCAGCCGAGAAGAAGGAAGGCCGTGACTTCACGCATTTCTCGCCGGAAGCCAACGAACTCGCCGTCCTGGAATCGGTTTTCGAGGAATATGGCCGCCGCGGCGTCGGTCGCACCCGCCACTACATCCACGACGATATCGAAGCAGCCAAGTACGGCGTCGATCCCGGCAAGTTCACCGACTGGGAAGAGTTCTCCGGCTCGGACCTGCTGTTCTATGAAGGCCTGCATGGCTGCGTGAAGACCGATGATGTTGACCTTGCCAAGCATGCCGACCTGAAGATCGGCGTCGTTCCGGTCATCAACCTCGAATGGATCCAGAAGATACATCGCGACAAGGCCTCGCGCGGCTATTCAACCGAAGCCGTGACCGACACCATCCTGCGCCGCATGCCGGACTACGTGAACTACATCTGCCCGCAGTTCTCGCTGACCGACATCAACTTCCAGCGCGTGCCGATTGTCGACACGTCAAACCCCTTCGTTGCCCGCTGGATCCCGACCCCGGCTGAATCGATCCTCGTCATCCGCTTCTCCAATCCGCGCGGCATCGACTTCCCCTATTTGCTCTCCATGCTGCACGACAGCTTCATGTCGCGGGCCAATTCCATCGTCGTGCCCGGCGACAAGCTCGATCTTGCCATGCAGCTCATTTTCACCCCGCTCATCCACAAGCTGGTCGAGCGCAAGCGCCGCATGGGCTGAGGACAATCATCATGAACCAGACCACGCCCGTCACCGCATCCGGCGCCACCGAGCAGGACATGGCCAACGCCATCCGCGTGCTCGCCATGGATGCCGTCCAGAAGGCCAATTCCGGCCATCCTGGCATGCCCATGGGCATGGCTGATGCCGTCGCCGTCCTGTTCAACCGCTTCATTCGCATTGATCCGTCAAAGGCTGATTGGGCCGACCGCGATCGCTTCATTCTGTCGGCAGGCCACGGCTCCATGCTGCTCTATGCCGTCCATCATTTGCTCGGCTATGCCGACATGCCCATGAGCGAGATCGAGCGGTTCCGCCAGTTGGGTGCCAAGACAGCCGGTCACCCGGAATATGGCCATGCGCTCGGCATCGAGACCACCACCGGTCCGCTCGGCCAGGGCATCACCACGGCTGTCGGCATGGCGCTTGCCGAGCGCATGATGAACACCCGTTTCGGTGACGGTCTGGTTGACCATTTCACCTATGTGGTGGCCGGTGACGGCTGCCTGCAGGAAGGCATCAGCCACGAAGCCATCGACATGGCAGGCCACCTGAAGCTCGCCCGCCTGATCGTGCTGTGGGACGACAACGAGATTTCCATCGACGGAAAAACATCGATTTCCACCTCCATGAACCAGCCGGCCCGCTTCCGTGCCGCCGGATGGGACGTCCAGGAAGTCGACGGGCATGACCGCGAGGCCGTTGCCCGCGCCATCGAGGCTGCCCGCAAGACCGCCACGCCGTCTCTGATTGCCTGCAAGACCGTCATCGGCAAGGGCGCGCCCAACCTTGAAGGCTCGCACAAGACCCATGGAGCGCCGCTGGGTGCAGCCGAGATCGCCGCCACCCGCGCCCACATCGGCTGGGCCCACGAGGCCTTTGTCATCCCTGCCCCGATCAAGCAGGCCTGGGAAGCCGTGGCCGCGCGCGGTGCCGAAACCCGCAAGGCGTGGGAAAAGCGTCTGGCTGGCGATCCGGCACGCGACAGCTTCACAGCGGCAGTGGCAAAGTGTCTTCCGGCTGAAATGAAGAATGTGTTTGCGGATTTCCGCAAGACTCACCGCGAAGCCGCAACAGCAACCGCCACCCGCCAGGCCTCACAGAAGGTGCTGGAGGCGATCAACGCCGCCAACACGATTACGGTCGGCGGCTCGGCTGACCTCACCGGCTCCAACCTGACGCAGACGCCCGACACCGCCTCCATCACGCCCGGCAATTATGCCGGCCGCTACATCCATTACGGTATCCGCGAACATGCCATGTCGGCAGTGATGAACGGCATCATCCTGCATGGCGGTTTCCTCCCCTATGGCGGCACCTTCCTTGTTTTCTCTGATTATATGCGCGGCGGCATGCGCCTTTCGGCGCTGATGGAACTGCCGGTTGTCTATGTGCTGACGCATGACTCCATCGGTCTCGGCGAGGACGGCCCGACACACCAGCCGGTCGAACACATGGCCATGCTGCGTGCCACACCCAACATGAACGTGTTCCGCCCGGCTGACATCATCGAGACGGCTGAATGCTGGGAAATCGCGCTTACCGAGACCCGCACGCCTTCCGTGCTGGCCCTGTCGCGCCAGAGCCTGCCGATGCTGCGCCAGGATGCGTCAGGCGAAAACCTGTCGGCGCGCGGAGCCTACGTGCTGCGCGAAACAGACGGTGCCCGTGACGTGACGCTGATCGCCACCGGCTCGGAAGTCAAGATTGCCGTCAAGGCAGCAGGCATGCTCGCCGCTGAAGGTATCATGGCTGCCGTTGTCTCCATGCCCGGCTGGGAAAAGTTCGAAGCCCAGGACGAGGCCTATCGCAAGGCGACCCTCGGCTCGGCACCGCGCATCGCCATCGAGGCTGCTGGCCGCATGGGCTGGGACAGGTGGATTGGCGACAATGGTGCCTTCATCGGCATGCCGGGCTTCGGCGCTTCGGCACCAGCGGGAGACCTCTACAAGCACTTCGGCATCACGGCCGAAGCTGTAGCCGCCAAGGCCCGCGAACTCACGGGAAAGCGTTCCTGATGATCATGTCCTTCACCGACCGTTCCCTGTTGCTTGCCGGAAAGACCGTTCTGGTCCGCATTCCGGGCGACGGCCGGCTGGAGGAAGACCAGATCACCAAGCTGCGCGCCATGCTTCAGTCGCGCGCAAGGCTGGCCCTGATTGCCGGGGCCGGCAATCCGGCTGGAGACATCAATCCCGCCATGAGCCTGCGGTCGCTGGCGCCAACCTTGGGAGAAGTGATCGGTGTGCCGGTCGCCTTCATCGCCGAGAGTATCGGTGCCGGAGCCGAGGCCGGACTGGCTGCCATTCCTTTCGGAAGCGTCGGCCTGTTGGAAAACCTGCGCTTCCATCCCGACGAGCGGCGCAAGAGCCACAGCTTTGCTTTGCGCCTCTCTGTTCTGGGCGATTTCTACCTTGACCTGGGCGAACCGCCCCGCACCACCGGAGCCTGGCAGGACCGCCTGGCAGCCATGCTTCCCCAACCACCCTTCCTTACTGCCACGCCAACATCCAAAGAGGACGCCTGACCATGGCCCGCATCACCCTTCGCCAGTTGCTCGATCACGCCGCCGAACATTCCTACGGCGTGCCGGCCTTCAACATCAACAACATGGAACAGGGCCTGGCCATCATGGAAGCCGCCCGTTCGACCAACAGCCCGGTCATCATCCAGGCTTCGCGCGGCGCACGCTCCTACGCCAATGACATCATGCTGACCAAGATGATCGACGCGCTGGCCGAGATCTATCCCGAAATCCCTCTCTGCATGCACCAGGACCACGGCAACAATGTCGCCACCTGCCTGTCGGCCATCCAGAACGGCTTCACCTCCGTCATGATGGACGGCTCGCTCAAGGAAGACGCCAAGACGCCGGGCGACTACGACTACAACGTCTCCATCACCCGCGAAGTTGCCCGCCTGGCCCACATGGTCGGCGCTTCGGTCGAGGGCGAGCTCGGCGTGCTCGGCTCGCTTGAAACCGGTGAAGGCGAGGCCGAGGACGGCCACGGTTTCGAGGGCAAGCTTGACCGCTCGATGCTGGTCACCGACCCGGACGAAGCCGCCCGCGTTGTTGCCGAAACCAAGGTTGACGCATTGGCCGTCGCCATCGGCACCTCGCATGGCGCCTACAAGTTCACCCGCAAGCCGACCGGCGAAGTGCTGGCAATGAGCGTGATCGAAGCGATCCACCAGAAGCTGCCGAACACCCACATCGTCATGCACGGCTCGTCCTCCGTGCCGGAAGAATGGCAGGAAGTGTTCAATGCCAATGGCGGCCAGATGCGCGAGACCTACGGCGTTCCGGTCGAGGAGATCGTGCGCGGCATCAGGCACGGTGTGCGCAAGATCAACATCGATACTGACCTGCGTCTGGCAGCGACCGCCGAGTTCCGCCGCATCGCCAACACCCAGAAGTCCGAATTCGACCCGCGCAAGTTCCTGAAGCCGGCGATGGACGCCATGGCCCAGGTCTGCCGCGACCGTTTCGAGGCATTCGGCACAGCCGGAAACGCCTCCAAGATCAAGATCATCCCAATGAGCGAAATGGCCAAGCTTTATGCCAAGGGCGCGCTCGATCCGAAAACCGCAAGCGCCAAGGCCGCTTGATCACCCAAGAGATACCGAGGAACCACCATGGATCAGTCAGATCGCTATGCCAATCTCTCGCTGAAGGAAGCCGACCTCATTGCAGGTGGCAGGCACGTCCTTTGCGCCTACATCATGAAGCCGAAAAAAGGCTACGGGAACTTTCTCGAAACGGCGGCCCACTTTGCTGCCGAATCTTCCACCGGCACCAATGTCGAAGTGTCCACCACCGACGATTTCACCCGCGGCGTCGATGCCATCGTCTATGAGATCGACGAAGCCAATGAAGTGATGAAGATCGCCTACCCGGTCGAGCTTTTCGACCGCAACATCATCGATGGCCGCGCCATGATCGCGTCGTTCCTGACGCTGACCATTGGCAACAACCAGGGCATGGGCGACGTGGAATACGGCAAGATGCACGATTTCTATGTGCCGCCGGCCTATATGCGGCTGTTTGACGGCCCGTCGACCACGATCAAGGACCTGTGGCGCGTGCTCGGACGTCCGGTCGTTGACGGCGGCTTCATCGTCGGCACCATCATCAAGCCGAAGCTCGGCCTGCGTCCCAAGCCCTTTGCTGATGCCTGCTATGATTTCTGGCTCGGCGGCGATTTCATCAAGAACGACGAACCGCAGGGCAACCAGGTCTTCGCGCCCTTCAAGGAAACCGTGCAGCTGGTGCGTGACGCCATGGTGCGGGCGCAGGACAAGACCGGCATGGCCAAGCTGTTCTCGTTCAACATCACCGCTGATGATCACTACGAGATGCTGGCTCGCGGCGAATACATCCTTGAGACCTTCGGCGAGAATGCCGATCACGTCGCCTTCCTGGTGGACGGCTATGTGGCGGGCCCCGCTGCCATCACCACGGCACGCCGCGCCTTCCCCAAGCAGTATCTGCATTACCACCGTGCGGGCCACGGCGCGGTCACCTCGCCGCAGTCCAAGCGCGGCTACACGGCCTTTGTGCTGTCCAAGATGTCCCGTCTTCAGGGCGCGTCAGGCATCCACACCGGCACGATGAGCTTCGGCAAGATGGAAGGCGAAGCCTCCGACAAGCTGATGGCCTACATGATCACCGACGACAGCGCCGACGGCCCGTTCTTCCATCAGGAATGGCAGGGCATGAACCCGACGACGCCAATCATCTCGGGCGGCATGAATGCGCTGCGCATGCCGGGCTTTTTCACCAATCTCGGCCACTCCAACCTGATCATGACCGCAGGCGGCGGAGCCTTCGGCCATATTGACGGCGGAGTTGCCGGTGCAACCTCGCTTCGTCAGGCCGAGCAGTGCTGGCGGGCCGGTGCCGATCCGGTGGAGTTCGCCAAGGATCACCGCGAGTTTGCCCGCGCCTTCGAGAGCTTCCCCGGCGATGCCGACAAGCTGTTCCCGGGTTGGCGCGACAAGCTCGGCCTCAAGGCCGCCTGATCCCGACACCAACGGGCGGGGGGATTGCTCCCCGCTCTTTCCCCTGTTTTTGGAGAACCGACATGAGCTTTGACCGTTCCATCAAGATCGCCCCGTCCATCCTGTCGGCTGACTTCGCCGATTTCGGCCGCGAGATCCGCGCCATCGAGGATCAGGGCGCCAACTGGGTTCATGTTGACGTGATGGACGGTCATTTTGTGCCGAACCTCACCTTTGGCCCGCCCGCCGTCAAAGCCTTCCGCAACCATGTGAAGACCGTCATGGACGTTCACCTGATGATCTCGCCGGTGGACGCCTACATCGATGCCTATGCAGAGGCCGGTGCCGACATCTTGACCGCGCACCTTGAAGCCGGACCGCATATTCACCGCACGCTGCAGGCCATCCGTGGCGCCGGTATGAAGGCCGGCATCGCGCTCAATCCGGGCACACCGGCTGAATCGGTTGCCCACCTGCTCGATATGGCCGACCTCATCTGCGTGATGACAGTCAATCCCGGCTTTGGTGGTCAGAAGTTCATCGACATGACGGACAAGATCCGAACCCTGCGCGCCATGATCGGCGACCGTCCGGTGCACATTGAAATCGACGGCGGTGTTGATCCCTCAACGGCCCCGCTCGTCGTGGCTGCCGGAGCCGATGTCCTGGTCGCAGGATCAGCTGTTTTCCGGGGTGGATCGGTGGACAAACCGCAGGTTTACGGAGACAACATCCGCGCCATCCGAGCAGCAGCTGAGGGCGTGCAGCAAGCCGCGTGAAAGAAATCTGTGCTTTGCAGAAATGGAGTTTGAATGATGGATGCCCGGACCGTCAGCATGCAAGCGCCCGCCAAGGTGAACGGTTGGCCCAAGGCCGTATTCTTTGATCTTGACGGGACGCTGATCGACTCCGCGCCCGACATCGCGATAGCCATCAACATCCTGCTGGATCAGGAGGCACACGAGCCGCTCACCGTCTCCGAAGTGCGCTCAATGATCGGCCATGGCGTGAAGAAGCTGGTGGAGCGGGCCTTTTCGGCACGCGAAACCCGGCTGGAAGGCGAAGCGCTGGACGCCATGACCGACCGCATGATGGACATCTACAAGGATCACCTGACAGGCGAGACCTGCTTCATGCCCGGCGCGCTTGCCGCGCTGGAATGGTGCAAGGCATCCGGCATGGCAACCGGCGTTGTCACCAACAAGCCGGAGGCCTTCACCCGCACCATCCTGGCCGACATGGGCTTTGCCTCGCTGGTGGATGTGGTCGTTGGCGGCGACACCGGCCCGGAGCGCAAGCCCGCCCCAGACATGCTGCTTTACGCCTGTCGCGAGCTTGGCCTGACCCCGGCGGAGACGCTGATGGTGGGCGACAGCCCGGCCGATATCGGTGCAGCACAGGCAGCAGCCATGGCAGCGATCGCCGTCCATGGCGGCTATACCAATGTGCCGGTCACCGAGCTTGGTGCAAACCTTGTGATCGATACTCTGGAAACGCTGGCTGGGGCCATCGCTTCGCTCCAGGAGGCGCGCTGACCATGCCGGTTAAGGCCTTGATCTTCGATGTGGACGGCACGCTGGCCGAAACCGAGGATGCGCACCGCGTCGCCTTCAACCGGACCTTCCAGGAATTCGGGCTGGATTGGCGCTGGTCCATCGATGATTACCGCGAACTTCTGCTGGTGACCGGCGGCAAGGAACGCATCAAGGCCTTCATCGACCAGACCGGCAAGACCGGAGCGGTCAACATTCCGGCCATGCATGCCCGCAAGACCGAGATCTACAAGGAATTGATCGAAAGCGGTCTGGTGCGCTTGCGCCCCGGCATCGAATGCGTTTTGAAGGGCGCGCGCGCCAAGGGGTTGGCCCTTGCCATTGCCACCACCACCAGCCGCCCCAATGTGGATGCCCTGTTTGCCAATACGCTCGGCCTCGAAACGCTTGACTGGTTTGCCGCCATCTGTTGCGGTGACGAAGTGGAGAAAAAGAAGCCCGATCCGGCGGTCTATCTTCTGGCACTGGACCGCCTCGGCCTGCCGGCCCGCAACTGCGTCGCCTTCGAGGATTCGCGCGCCGGTCTTGCGTCGGCCAAGAATGCCGGGATCGACAGCGTGGTCGTCACGCCGTCGATCTACACAGCCGATCATGATTTTGCCGGAGCCACTGTGCTGGTGCGCAACCTCGCCGACGCCAGCTCCTGGCTGGAACTGAAGAGCCCGCAAGGTCCCTTTTCGTTGCGGCCTCCCCTGCCATCCCTGCTGAAGGATTGCGCCTCGCGGCCGCGCTGAAAGCGCGTCAGCTTCCCTGCGACAGGCAGGTGGAAAGCGACTTTGCCATCGCGCGGATGAGCGTCGGGTAAAGCTCCGGCCCGTTGTCGAGACTGCTGCCGACCGGATCAATCACGCCCGACCGGGCGTCCGTGCCCTCAATGACAGTCGCCACCAGCTTCGGCTCAAACTGCGGCTCGGCAAAAACGCAGGCTGCCCCCAATTCCTTGACCTTGCCCCGGATTTCGCCGACGCGCTCGGCACCCGGCATCACTTCAGGGGAAACCGTGATGGACCCGGAAGCCGGCACTCCGAAGCGGTTCTCAAAATACTGATAGGCATCATGGAAGACGATGAAGCCCTTGCCCTTGACCGGCGCCAACTCAGCCGAAACCTCGGCAACCAGCGCGTCGAGCTTTGCTGAAAAGGCCTTGGCATTCGCCTCGTATTTGTCAGCATTGACAGGATCGGCCTTGGCAAGCGCTTCCTCGATCTCGTGCACCATGGCTTTGGCATTCATCGGGTCAAGCCAGATATGGCTGTCGAACTTATCGTGACCATTGTCATGTCCCGCCTTGGCTTCCTCGGCATGGCCCTCCTCGGCATGGACGTCCTCATCATGCTTGTGCTTCTCGAAAGGTCCGCCATCGCGGTAGCCGAGCTTGACCAGATCACGGGCATCGATCAGCTCAACTGACGTCGCCTTGGATGCAATCGTTTCGAGCGGCTTCTCAAGAAAGGCTTCCAGCTCGTGGCCGATCCAGAAAACCACATCGGCCTTTTCCAGCATCTGCGCCTGCGAAGGCTTCAGTGAATAGGTGTGCGGCGATCCGGCACCCTCGATAATGATGCCCGGCGTGCCAACCCCTTCCATCACGGCGGCCACCAGCGAATGGACCGGCTTGAACGAGGCAACGACGTTGATTTCCGCCCGCGCGGCGAATGACGTTGCAACAAGGATGGTTGAGGCGAGAAGAAGGGATTTCGCAAAGCGCATGGGAAGCTCCGTCGCACGAGTCATCACGTCATGTTATTCCATGACATTACGTAATGGTATAACGTGCATGCCACAGCTTGGCAACGGCTTTTGCCATTGCCTGTTGAAAACCCCACCGGCGGCAATCCGTGTCAGGGCCTGGCGATCAGCCCCTCTGCCACCCATTGGTCAAAGACATCCAGCGCCGCCTCGGAAAAGGCCGGATCATTGATGTGGGCGTCGAGTTCGATCAGCCGGACATTGTCCGGACGGTTGGCCCTGATGGCGGCGGCAAAGCGGGCCAGCGCCGCCGGATCAGAAAGCGGCCCGCCCGGCCGGTCCCATTCATTGCCGCCCTTGAGCGGCAGGAGGAATGTCACCGGTCCCTTGGCGCTGGCAAGCTTGCGGCAGATTTCCTCCGCCACCGCCTCGCGCTCGCCGACATCCAGCATCACCGAGGTCAGCAGGCGGTTGTGAGCATGCGCTTCACGCCCTTCGAAACGCTCCGGCATGGGGAGCCATCCCACAAGGTCCACCAGATCATAGCAGCCGGTCGAGACAAGCTGGGGAACAGCGTGCCGCCCCGCATTGGTCATCCGGTCATCACCGGCCGTGATCGCCGACCCGTACATGTGGTTGCCAACTTCCTGCGGGGCAAAATCCATCACCGCTGCAAAGGCCCCCTGCGCAGCCAGCGCCTCGAAGGCCCGCCCGCCCATGCCGGTGGCATGGAACACTGCCAACTCGTAGCCGCGGTCCTCCAGCGCAGGCTTCAGGCTCACCATGTAGCGCAGCACCGTCTTGCCGAACGATGTCATGCCGATCAGCGGCTTCTCGAAAGAAGGCTTTACGGAGGCCCGTGCCGCGCCCAGCACTGCGCCCGCCGCCTGGCTGAGCGAGGCCTTGCAGATGGAATTGAGCCCGAAAAGGCCGCCTGCCCACAGGATCATCTGGATGTCAGGCGCCAGACGTCCCGACGGGATCATCGGCGAGAAGCTGACCGTCGAAACCACATACTTCGGAATGCCGAGCGGCAGCGCGTTGCAGACATCCAGTGCCAAATCCGTCCCCATGGACCCACCAAGGACCAGCACACCGTCGATGGCTCCTTCCACGGCGAGCGAACCGGAAAGTGCAGCAGCCCCGCGCGCCATCATTTGCATGGCAAAATTCTCGTCGCCGGCTTCGATTGCCTCGCGGATTGTCGATCCGGCCGCTTCGGCCACCGCATGCTTGGAATAATCAACCGGTGCAGCAGGATCGCCCAGCACCGAAACATCCATCGACAGTGTACGTCCGCACTGTTGCCGGATGGTTTCTGCAAGGAACGACAGTTCCGTTTGTTTGGTGTCGTGGGTGCCGACAACCAGGATCGTCTTGGCATTCATCATGGTGCCTGCACTCTTCCTTTCACAACTGGATCCATGCGGTCTTGAGGTCCACATATTTGTCGAGCGCATGCAGGCTCTTGTCATGCCCGTTGCCCGATTGCCGAACGCCACCAAGCGGAACTGTCATGTCGGCTCCGCCATAGGTGTTTACATGCACGATGCCGGCATGGATGCGGCGGACCATGCGGTGCGCGCGCGACAGGTTAGCAGTCCAGACCGCTGATGACAGGCCATAGACAGTCCCGTTGGCGATCCTGAGCGTTCTTCCTCAGTGTCAAAGGGCAAAATGCCAAGCACAGGACCGAACACCTCTTCTTGCGCCAGCGTCATTGTCTCCTGAACGCCCGAGAAGACCGTTGGCTCCATGTAGTAGCCTCCGGTTTCCTCATGGATGCGGCTGCCGCCCGTAATCAGCGTCGCACCCTGCGACTTTGCCGTCGCCACATGGCCGAGATCCTTGGCCAGTTGGTCGGCGCTCGAAACCGCTCCAATCTCGGTCGCAAGCTCCAACGGATCACCCACTTTCAGCTTTCGCGCATGGGCCGCGATCTTCTCGGCAAACTCATCATGGATCGAGCGTTCGACCAACAGGCGCGAACCTGCGACACAGACCTGGCCGGAATTGCGGAAGATGCCCATGGCCGAGACCTTGGCCGCCTGGTCAAGATCCGGCGCATCGGCAAAGACGATGTTGGGCGACTTGCCGCCAAGTTCCAGATAGACGCGCTTCAGGTTCGAGCGCGCGGAATATTCAAGCAGCCTTCGCCCCACCGGGCCGGACCCGGTAAAAGCCAGCACATCGACATCCATGTGCAGGCCAAGTGCCTCGCCGGTGACAGCCCCCCTGCCCGTCACCACGTTCAGCACGCCCTCCGGCAGGCCCGCCTCAAGGCAGAGTTCGGCAAGGCGGATGAGCGACAGCGAAGCGGACTCAGCGGGCTTCAGTACAACCGAATTGCCCGCCGCCAACGCCGGAGCAATCTTCCACGATCCGATCATCAGCGGGAAATTCCACGGGACGATGGCACCCACCACGCCGACCGGCTCGCGGTGAACGAGGCCCAGCACATTCTCCGCTGTCGGCGCGATCTCGCCGGGGATCTTGTCGATGGCCTCTGCATAATAGCGGAAGGTGACGGCAGCACTGCCGGGTTCTGCCTTCAACGCCATGGAAATCTCGGTGCCATTGTCGCGAACGCCGAGCACCGCCAGTTCCAGCGCATGGGCCTCGATCCTGTCGGCGATGCGCAGCAACACCTTTTTGCGCTCGGCAGGTGCCAGGCGGGACCACGTCCCCTTTTCGAAGCTCGCCCGCGCGGCCCTCACCGCCCGGTCGACGTCTTCCCGCCCGCCATCGGCCCGCGAAGTCAACACCGAGCCGTCAATCGGCGAGATAACATCCATCACCGCGCCATCGGCTGCATCGGCAAAGGCACCGCCGATCAGCATCCGCCCCGGCGCAACGGGACTGTGGCGAAGGGAATTGATACGGTCCTGGTCAATCGACACTGATTTGCCACTCCTCCAGTGATTTCTTCCTCTTCCACTCGGCACGGATCGTCAGCGCGACCAGCAGAAAAATTGCGGCGACCATCACCGCCGAGATCGGGCGCGAGACAAACACCGTGAAATCGCCATTTGCCGTACCAAGCGCCTGCCGCAACCGGCCTTCCACGATCGGTCCCATGACCAGGCCGAGAAGGATCGGGGTAACGGGCCATTTGTGGCGCCTCAGGACAAAGCCAACCAGGCCAAAGAAGAGGGCGATAAACGGATCGGACAGCCGGTAGCTGGTGGCATAGGTGCCGACCAGCGCCAGCGTCAGGATGAGTGCCCCAACAAAGCGCTTTTCCACCACGGCGATCAGGGCGATCCAGCGCGTTGCAAACATCAGGAACACGATGATGACCACGTTCATCAACAAGAGCGTCGTATACAGCCCTGCCACAAACTGCGGATTGCTGGTGAAAAGTTGCGGACCTGGCACGATGTTGTGGACCAGGAAAACTGCCAGCATCATCGCGGTGAGTTCCTCGCCGGGAATGCCGAGTGCCAGCATTGGAATGAAGGCAGCGGGCGGTACGGCATTGTTGGTGGCTTCGGAGACGATGATCCCTTCCGGAGACCCCTTGCCGAACAGTTCCGGCGACTTCGAGAGTTTCTTGGCCCAGACGTAATTGACCTGCTGGGCGAGAAACTCGCCGACCCCCGGCATGATCCCGATGATCACACCGACCACCGACGATCCAAAAAGTGTCACCGGGTAACGGAAGATCTCCAGGAAGCCATCAAAGAACCGGCCTGCAAGCTTCGGTGCTGCCTGTTCTCCGCGTTCGGAGGTCATTTGCACGATAGCCTCGGATATGGCGAACAATCCGATGACGATGGGGACAAGCGGCATGCCGCTCATGAGGAATGTCTGGTCGAATGTGTAGCGCTGGGTATTGAAGGCCCTTTCGAGCCCGATTGTTGCGAGGAACATGCCGAAGGTGAGCGCCGCAGTTGCCTCCAGGCGTTGCCCGCGATGACCGACAATGACCAGGATCAGTGCGAACACGGCCACCATCGCGAATTCAGGCGAGCCAAAGCGGCTGGAAAGCCTTGCCAAAGGCTCGGTAAGGAAAATCATCGCCGACACCGCGATCACGCCGCCCACAAAGGAAGAGGAATAGGCGATCGAAAGGGCCCGGCGCCCCTCCCCGCGCTTCGTCATCGGATAGGCTTCCATGGCCGTGAGCACCGCAACCGGCGAGCCCGGCGTATTGATCAGCACCGCTGGTATGGCGCTTCCATAGGCTGATCCGCAATAGACCCCGAGGAGCAGCGTGATGCCGGTCAACGGATCCATCGAGAAGGTGGTGGGCAGCAGGATTGCGATGGTCACCGCCGCGCCCGCACCGGGGATGGCACCAACGATCACGCCGATGATCGCACCGAAGACCATGGCAAGCGCCACGCTCACGTCACTGAGTTGTTGAAGCCCAAGCAGAAAGAAATCCATATCAGGGCCTCAGAACCATTTGGTCATGAACTTGCGCGCTGCATCGGGCAGCAGTGCGTAGATATCGGCAGTCGGAACCCAGATCCCCAGCCCCCAGCGAAAGACGACCGTCATGACCAGCGCCGCGCCGAAACCCGCCAGGATCCAACGCAGTGAACGCAATCCGGTCCTCACCAACAGGAACTGGATGAAGAGAAGCGTTGAAAAGAAATATCCGATGCGCCCGAGCAGCCAGATGTAGGCGAGGAAATAAAGAAAGAACTCCAGCGGCCGGAACCAGCCGCGAATGGCAGCCCAGGCCTCACCGGTTTCTGCCGCCTGTGGCGGACTGGACCGCAACTGAATCCAGCCGCGCGCCAGCGTGATGAGATTGGCAAGACACAGGATGGCCAAGGTTGCACTTGGCATCAGCCAAGGTTGGGTCCACCAACCTGAATTGGCAGGTCCGGTATCCGTGGCCACCGGCAGGAGAAAGAGCAGGAAGAATGAGACCGCAGCAAACACACCGTTCAGCGCAAGGCTTTCCACGCGGTTGGACTTCTGGGCGTCACCCGCCATGGCACGATCCTTCAGCATGGAGGAACTTACCGGAGGGTCGCGGCTTGCGCCCTCCGGCAGTCCGGAGACCTCACTCGGTAAAGCCGAGCTTTTCGCGTGTCATCTTCAACTTCTCATAGTCGGCATCAATGACCTTCTGCGATTCAGCAGCATCCTTCCAGTACACCAGCGCCCCTGTGGTCTTGGCGATATCAAGTGCCTTCTCGCCCTCGACAGCTGCCTTTGCTGCCGCCGCGATCTTGTCCTTGACGTCCTGCGGGGTGCCTTTTGGAACGAACGGGCCATTCCACAGCGATGCATCGACGCCCGTCTGTTCGCCAAGGGTAGCGACATCCGGCGTCACCGAAGTGCGGGTTTCGGTGATCGTCGCCAGGACCTTGATGTCCTTCAGGCAGGGCAGGACAAGCTGGGCCGTTGTGTTGATCACATCGGCATCGCCATTGGTCAGCGTCGAGCAGTCAACCATGTCGAAGGCCGCCTCGGCAGAAAACTTGCCGCCCTTTTCCTGCAGGGCCAGCACGCTGAGCAAAGTCGGTTCAAGACCATAACCGAAATGACCGAGACGGACCGGGTTTGCCTTCGAATATTCCGCCAGTTCCGCGACATTGGAATATGGCGCATCGCCCTTGGCGGCGATCAAGAAGGGGTAAGTCAGAAAAATTCCGATCGGCTCGAACGTGTCACGCTTGAACGGCGCCTTGTCGCCCATCGTTTTCACCGTGGGCACTCCGACCACGAAGGAACCGATCGTATAGCCGTCCGGCGCCGCAGTCGCGACGGTGGTTGCACCAACCACAGCGCCGCCGCCCGGGCGATTGACCACCGCGGCAGGCGCTCCATACATTTCCTGGAATTTCTCGGCGATCATGCGCGTCAGCACGTCTTCCAGGTCACCGGGAGGCCAGGGCACGACGAACTGCACGGGCTTCTCAGGGTATTCGGCATGCGCCGTCATCGGCATCGCCGCAGTCAGGGCCAGCGCGGCAACCGCGCCCATCAGAAAGGACTTCATCGGAGACTCCGATATGGTTCATTATTTGAACCGTTGTTGCAAAATAAAGATTGATCTGTGAAGCATTCCCTGTCAATCCTTTTTTGGAAATGACGGAGGAGGAGCCCCCGTGTCGACAGTCGCCAAGGCGATGGAACTGCTGAACCAGTTCAGCATCGAGCGCCCGGAAATCGGCTTGGCCGAGTTCCAGCGCCTGATGAAGCGCGACAAGGCGACGACCTACCGCCACCTTTCGGCATTGGTGGATGCAGGCCTTCTGGAGAAGCACCCGGATACGCAGAAATACCGGATCGGTGCGGCCGTGCTGCGCCTTGCCCACCAGCGCGAAGTCACCATGCCGCGCCGCGCGGGGGTCCGCCTCGTGCTGCCCGGCCTTGCCGAGGCGACTGGCGAGACGGCGCATGCAACGCTTCTCGAAGGTAGCGAGCTGATCACGCTCGCCCATCATGAATCCACCATGCACTCCACTCGCGTCGTCATGCATGAGTCGACATTGCCGCTGCATGCCACGGCGTCGGGCATGGCGGTGCTTGCCTTTGCCGGCGAACCGCTGATG
>JBGSQC010000152.1:0-13141 GCA_041738295.1 Zhengella sp.
GCTGGTCGTCACCTCAAGGGGCCGCGAGATGGTGCTGATGCGCCTTGCCGACGCCATCCGCGAGACCGAACCGGTCGACGGGCTGCAGGTCCACCGCTCGCACTGGATCGCCCGCGTTGGCGTGGCGCAAGTCATCCGCGAACCCGGCAAGAACGGCCGCACACTTCTGCGCACCACCGACGGCGCGGAGGTGCCTGTGAGCCGGGGGAATGTGGCGGATGTGAAGGGGTGGGTGGACTGAAAAAGGTCCGCCGCTGCCAAAAGCCTCAGCCGGGCTTGCGCGCCACGATGTAAGGGTTCTGGTCGTAGGCGCCGAAAGTCCGTTCATCGGTGATCTCGAAACCCGCTTGCGTGATGGCCACACGCAACTGTTCGACAGAGAGCGCGGTGGATGGCGGGAACATGCGAACCAGCCGAAGCGCCATGAACAGCAGCCGCAGCTTGGCGCTCATTCCGGCAAAACACCAGGTCTTGCTGATCAGCAGACCGCCGGGGCGAAGGTTTGCATAAATCCCGTCCAGCACCTTGGGCATGTCGTCCGTCAGGTGCAGCACATTGAAGGCGCAAATCGCATCAAACGGCCCGCCCTCGAACGCGCGCTCTGCTTCAGCCACCACAAAGCGCAAAGTGTCCGGTGCAGGCTTGGACCGCGCAATGCGGATCATCTTCGCCGAGAAATCGGTGGCGATATACTCGGCCACGCCCGCTGCCAGGCAAATGGCCGTGCCACCGGTGCCGCAGCCGATTTCGAGAACCCGGTCGCGCGGCTCCAGGCGCGAGGCGGCATCTGCCAGCAGCGCCTCATAGGCCGCCACATCCTTGATCGGTCGCGCGGCGTAGCGGTCGGCAAACCGGTTCCAGAATTTCAGCCCGCTTGGTGTGCTCACGCCCTGCTTCCTGTGTGCCGGGCCGGAAACCCGGCCAGATTTCTGTCAGGCAACGCCTAGCCCATGGCGCGTGCCTTGGCCATGACGGGAAGTGTCGCGGGGGACGGCGCGCTGACTGGAGAAACCCACCCCCAAATTCCCCGTGCACAACCGCCATTTCCGGGGTTCCCACGTCCACCCCTTTTCCCTATAAGGCCCACTTAGCCCGAACGAATGTTTCCGCCTGCCGGCCGGTTTTCCGCGCCGGTCTTTGCGCGCACCTGAAAAGCCGGATAGCACCCATGCCCAAGCGTACTGACATCAAGTCGATCCTCATCATCGGTGCAGGGCCGATCATCATCGGGCAGGCTTGCGAGTTCGACTATTCCGGCACGCAGGCCTGCAAGGCGCTGAAGGCCGAGGGCTACCGCATCATCCTGGTCAACTCCAATCCGGCCACCATCATGACCGACCCGGAGCTGGCGGACGCCACCTATATCGAGCCGATCACCCCGGAAGTCGTCGCCAAGATCATCGCCAAGGAGCGCCCCGATGCGCTGCTGCCCACCATGGGCGGGCAGACCGCGCTCAACACCGCGCTGTCGCTGCGCCGCATGGGCGTGCTGGAGCGCTACAATGTCGAGATGATCGGGGCCAACGCCGAGGCCATCGACAAGGCCGAGGACCGCGCCCTCTTCCGCGAGGCCATGAAGAAGATCGGCCTTGATACGCCGAAATCCATGCTCGCCAACGCCACCGACGTGAAGGACAAGGACCGGCAGGCCCACAAGGCACGCCGCGACGAAATCAAGGCGCAGTTTGCCGGCGACGAGCTCGACCGCGAACTGGACCGCCTCGAAACCGAGTGGAACCTCGGCGAAAGCGACCGCAAGCAGAAATACATGGGCCATGCCATGGCGCTGGCCGCCCAGGCGCTGGATTTCGTCGGCCTGCCTGCCATCATCCGCCCGTCCTTCACCATGGGCGGCACCGGCGGCGGCATTGCCTACAACCGCTCGGAATTCTACGAGATCGTCAATTCCGGCCTCGATGCCTCGCCCACCACGGAAGTCCTCATCGAGGAAAGCGTGCTCGGCTGGAAGGAATACGAGATGGAGGTCGTCCGCGACAAGGCGGACAATTGCATCATCGTCTGCTCCATCGAGAACCTGGACCCGATGGGCGTGCACACGGGCGATTCCATCACGGTGGCCCCGGCGCTGACGCTGACCGACAAGGAATACCAGATCATGCGCAACGCCTCGATTGCGGTGCTGCGCGAGATCGGCGTTGAAACCGGCGGATCGAACGTGCAGTTTGCCGTGAACCCGGAAAACGGCCGCCTCATCGTCATCGAGATGAACCCGCGCGTGTCGCGCTCCTCCGCACTCGCCTCCAAGGCCACCGGCTTCCCCATCGCCAAGGTCGCGGCGCGCCTTGCTGTCGGCTACACGCTGGACGAACTAGAAAACGACATCACCGGCGGCGCGACACCGGCCTCCTTCGAGCCGTCGATTGACTATGTCGTCACCAAGATCCCGCGCTTTGCCTTTGAGAAATTCCCCTCCACCGATCCGAATTTCCGCGTGCTCACCACCGCTATGAAATCGGTCGGCGAGGTCATGGCGATTGGCCGCACCTTTGCCGAATCCATGCAAAAGGCGCTGCGCGGCCTCGAAACCGGCCTCACCGGTCTCGACGAAATCGAGATCCCCGGCCTTGGCGGCGATGATGACCGCAACGCCATCCGCGCTGCCATCGGCACGCCCACGCCGGACCGCCTGCGCCATGTTGCCCAGGCCATGCGCCTTGGCATGACGCTCGCCGACATCCACGCAATCTGCCGCATCGACATGTGGTTCCTCGAGCAGATCAAGGCGATCATCGACATGGAAGCCCGCGTGCGCGAGCACGGCATTCCGGGCGACGCGGAAAACCTGCGCATGCTCAAGGCGATGGGCTTTTCGGATGCCCGCCTCGCCTCGCTGGTGCGCAAGGACGAGGCCGAGGTGAAGGCCGTGCGCGAAAAGCTTGACGTGCACCCGGTGTTCAAGCGCATTGACACGTGTGCTGCCGAATTCGCCTCGCCCACCGCCTACATGTACTCGACCTATGAGGTGCCGTTTGCAGGCAGCCTCGCCGACGAGGCGCAGGTGTCGGACCGCAAGAAGGTCGTCATCCTCGGCGGCGGACCCAACCGCATCGGTCAGGGCATCGAGTTCGACTATTGCTGCTGCCATGCCGCCTTCGCGCTGGCCGATGCCGGCTACGAGTCGATCATGATCAACTGCAATCCGGAGACCGTCTCGACCGATTACGACACCTCCGACCGCCTCTATTTTGAATCGCTGACCGCCGAGGACGTGCTGGAAATCCTGCGCGTCGAAAAGTCGAAGGGTACGCTGCATGGCGTCATCGTGCAGTTTGGCGGCCAGACCCCGCTGAAGCTCGCCGATGCGCTGGAAAAGGCCGGCATCCCGATCCTCGGCACCTCGCCCGATGCGATTGACCTTGCCGAAGACCGCGACCGGTTCCAGAAGCTTTTGATGAAGCTCGACCTCACCCAGCCGAAAAACGGCATCGCCTATTCGGTGGAGCAGTCGCGCCTCATCGCCGGCCAGCTCGGCTTCCCGCTGGTGGTGCGCCCCTCCTATGTGCTTGGCGGCCGCGCCATGCAGATCATCCACAATGAAGGGATGCTGCAGACCTATCTGCTCGACACGGTGCCCGAACTGGTTCCCGAGGACATCAAGGCGAAATATCCCAACGACAAGACCGGCCAGATCAACACCCTGCTCGGCCAGAACCCGCTGCTGTTCGACACCTATCTGTCGGGTGCCATCGAAGTGGATGTCGATTGCCTGTGTGATGGTACCGACACCTTCGTCTCCGGCATCATGGAGCACATCGAGGAAGCGGGCATCCATTCCGGCGACAGCGCCTGCTCGCTGCCGGTCCATTCGCTGTCCAAGGAAATCGTCGCCGAGCTGGAAAAGCAGACCGTCGCGCTCGCCAGGGCGCTGAAGGTCGGCGGCCTGATGAACGTGCAGTTCGCCATCAAGGATGGCACGGTCTTCATCCTCGAAGTGAACCCGCGTGCATCGCGCACCGTTCCTTTCGTTGCCAAGACCATCGGCATGCCGATCGCCAAGATCGCCGCGCGCATCATGGCCGGTGAAACGCTGGATGCAGCCTTCGCTCATTACGGCGCCAAGCCCGATGTCCACAACATGGGCCATATCGCGGTCAAGGAAGCGGTGTTCCCGTTCGCCCGCTTCCCCGGCGTCGACACCCTGCTCGGACCCGAAATGCGCTCCACCGGCGAAGTCATGGGCCTTGACCGCGACTATCACATGGCCTTTGCCAAGAGCCAGCTGGGTGCCGGTGTCGACCTGCCGCGCTCCGGCACGCTCTTTGTCTCGGTGCGCGACGAGGACAAGGCCGCCGTGCTGCCCTCGGTCAAGCGGCTGGCAGAAGCCGGTTTCCGCGTGCTCGCCACCGGCGGTACGCAGCGCTATCTGGCCGAACATGGCGTGGCTGCCGAGAAGGTCAACAAGGTACTGGAAGGCCGCCCGCATGTGGAAGATGCCATCCGCAACCGCCAGGTCCAGTTGGTCTTCAACACGACCGACAGCCAGAAGGCGGTGTCGGATTCCAAGTCGCTGCGCCGGGCAACCCTGATGCAGAAGGTGCCTTACTACACCACCATGTCAGGCGCCGAGGCCGTCAGCCACGCCATCGTCGCGCTGAAGGCCGGCAGCCTCGAAGTGCATCCGCTGCAGAGCTATTTCTGATCCCGGCTTGATCGATTTCCTTCATGCGCATATCCTGTGCGCATGAAGCATGAGCGTCCCTCAAAGAAAACCGCCACCAACCTGACGATCAACGCCAGCCTGGTCGAGGAAGCCCGCGCGCTTGGCCTCAACCTGTCGGAACTGGCCGAGCAGGGCATCGCCGCTGCGGTGAAAGCCGAGCGCGAGCGTCAGTGGAAGGAAGAGAACGCCGCAGCATTCCGCTCCCACAATGAGTGGGTGGAGAAGCACGGCCTTCCACTGGCTGAATACAGGATGTTCAAGCTTGGCCCAGTTTGACCTGTACTGGAACGCCGCTGGGGCCAATTGGCTGATCGACGTTCAGCATGGCTTGCTGGATGGTCTGTCCACGCGGATCGTCATTCCCTTGATCAAGGCGACCGATGCTCCGCATCAGATCAGACGTTTGAATCCCTCATTCGAAATTGAGGGTCAAAGCCATGTCCTGATGACAGATCTCATGTCTGCGGTCCCGGCGGCCATTCTCGGCGCACCGGTCGCCAGTCTCGCCCCCGAGCGCGACGCCATCATCGCCGCGCTCGATCTGGCCTTCACCGGCATCTGATGCCGCGCCCGTTCAGGCACGGCAATTGGCTGCGGGTCAATTGTACTTGAAGGTCGGTTCCTTGCAGTAATAGACCGGGCAGTAGGGCGTATCGGCGGTCGGCACCGAGGTCGCCTTGATGACTTTCGGATGCTCGCACCAGCTCCCATTGGCCACATAACGGTCATAAAGCGTCATTCCCGAACGCGGCGAGGTGTAGCGCAGGATGGCCGCGCCGTCGGAGGCAACAATATCCTGCACGCTGTCGCAGGACATGGAATTGACGTTGTAGCGGCCAATGGCGTGGGCAGAGGTGGCAGCAGTTGCAGCGAGCACTGTGGCAAGCAAGATGCGCTTCATCATGGCGGAAAGCTCCTTTTCAAACCCTTCGCCATGATGATGATGGGGCGTGATCATGGCAGAGGCAAGACCCGGGCCTTGCGCACTGTGCGAATGATCACACCTGTCAGGTGATGTTCTCGCCGAGCCATTCCATCGGCACATGGCCCTTGTCCGCTGCCACTCGCGCCAGCCAGGCCGTGACTGAAGGAAAGCGGGAAAGGTCATAGCCGCCGCGCGACTCTGCCGTGTGCGTGTAGGCATAGAGGCAAAGATCAGCCAGCGTGATCGCTTCGCCAGCGAGGTACGGCGTCTGCTTCAACTGCTCTTCCATCACGCCGAGGCAGTGGTTACCGCCGTCGAGCAGTTTCGCCAGCGCCTCCGGTGTCTTTTCGGCGGCTCGATGCGGATAACAAAGAATGGCGGCGCGCACCGCAATCGTGGCCTCATGGCTGTTCTGCTCCCAGAACATCCATTGCAGCATTTTCGCGCGGGTGAAGGCGTCTAGCGGCCAGAACCGCGTGCCTTCGCCGAAATGGCAGAGGATGGCATTGGATTCCGACAGCGTCCGCCCGTCCTCAAACACCACCAGCGGGGCCTTGCCATGCGGGTTCAGCGCGCGGAATTCAGCCGACGTGGTGACGCCCGACCCGTACTCGGCGGCAACATGGCGGAAGGGAATGGCAAGCTTGGCAAACAGCAGGCGCACCTTGTAGCTGTTGCCGGAACTGGGCATGGAATAGAGCGTCAGCATGGCGGGAAGTTCCTCGGGAAAGACGGAACTTCACTTTCCCCGTCAGGCCTGGGTCCGTCCAGTGACGATTTCTCGGGAGTACCATCAATCCTGTTGATGGATCAGGTTCAGCCGCGACGGCGCAGCGCAACCACCGCATCCCTGGTGTCCCGGCGCATCACATCGGCATTGAGCGGTCGCCAGCCGGAAACGCATCCGGCCACGACGGGCCGGGCAAGCCAATCGCCTGAAACATGCGTCACACCGGCATCAAGCGCGGCATCGAGCGTCTGGGGCGAGGTCACGCCGGCGAGCCAGATTGCACTGCCCTGTCCGGTGATCCTTTGGCAAAGTCCCTTCAGCAGGGCAGCCGTGCCGGCAAGTGCGGTCAGGCTGCCGGTCTCCCATTCCGGCCCCAGCCGGATGATGTCAGCTGTGTTGTCCAGCGTGCGAACCATGTCATCATGCGGCAATCCGGTGATGACGCGCATGCCGAGCCCGCGCGCCCTGGCGATACCATCCGGTTTCTGGAGCACCTGCCTGCTAAAATCGCACCAGAGGTCGCCGGCTGCCATGTCTGCCTGCACTCCGGCAGACAGCAGCGCCAGCAGCCCACGGTCGCCACTGCGGGCCGATGGCACCTGCTCGCAATACCCAAGCGCTTCCGGATCCCTGAGAAACAGGTTGTCGCGGTGCATCTGCCGTGCAAGCCGGCCAAATGCATGACTGACAGCCTGACCGGCCGGGCCAATCGGCTCCGCCGTGACAAAGGCAGGCACCAGGGCACCATCCTCAAGCTGGAAAACAGGACGGAAGGCTGTCTCATGCCACTGGCCGTCAGCGCAAATGCGCGCCCGACCGATCATGTCATGCACCAACTCGGCTGAACTCGCCATCACGCCTACAACTCCACAACTCTACGCACTGGTCCGTGGCGGCAGTGCCGCCAGGTCCGGTGATTTCCTGCCTGTCAGCCTGAAGCAATCTTGCGCCCGAATGCCCGGACCGGCCGTATCGTTCCAACGGTCGCTGCCACAGGTGCCGTTGATGCGACCGGTCTGCTTTCCGGTTGCGCCTCATCGCGAAGCGGAGCCATGGTGCCATCACCAAACGACAGACCGTCGGCGAAAGTGAGGCCAATGTCCTTCGATGGAGTGTGCGACTGTGAGAAGATGGCAAATTCGGTCGGCACGATCTGCGGCCGGGCCAGCACAAAGCCCTGAATCATCCGCACATTGCATTTTTCGGCCAGATCTAGCTGCCAATGCTCCTCGATGCCTTCAAACAGGGTCTCAATGCCCCAGTCATTGAAGGTCGAGACCATGGTGCGCAGCAGGTCATAACCGGGTGCACTGTCCATCAGCTTGACGATCCAGGCGGCATCGAACTTGACGATCTCCGGCTTCAACTCGCGGATGCGATTCATGTCGCTGTCATCAGCGCCATAGTCATCGACCGCGATTTTAAACCCGTTCTGGCGTAGCGCGGCAACAAAGCCCATCAAAGCCTCATGCGAGGCCACCTTGTGTTCCGTCACCTCGCAGACGATGCGGTGATGGTCGATGCCCGCCTCATGCAGCGTCAGCCGCATCTCGCGCAGCACGCGGTCGGCAATGGCGGTGTCGGTAAAGACCGACGGGTCGAAGTTGACGAAAAGCCGGGCTGCCGGATCAAGGAACTTTCCGGCGTTGAGCAGATGAATGGTCCGCGTCAGCGTTTCCACTTCCAGCCTGTCCTGCGCGGGAATGGATTTGAAGAAGCGGCCGGGCGGCACGCTTTCGCCTTCGCGGAACGGACGGATCAGCCCTTCAAAGGCGGCGATGACCAGCTTTCCGCCGCGAAACTCGAAGATCGGCTGGAAGGCCGAACACAGCACATAGCTTCCCCAGACCCCTCGCGAGGTGCCGTCCGTATGGCGGATCACATGCGCCAAGCCAATGCTGCGCGACATAAGGAAACCTGTCTGAAAAAAGCAATTACGCCTGTTTTCCCGCGCCAAGGTTTCACAGGCGGTTAACGCGGCGACTAACCCTGGTCCGGTTCCCCGGTTTTTCCCCGTCTGACTTGCGGAAAGGCGGCTTTTGGGGCTATGAGCGTGCGCGCGCCCACGCGTCCCTTCAAACCCCTTGCCGGAGCCCGACATCATGGCCTTTCTTGCCGACCTGCTTGACCGCGTGAAGCCTTCCGCCACCATGGCAGTGACCCAGATGGCCCGCGACCTGAAAGGCAAGGGCCGCGACGTGATCTCGCTCTCCGTTGGCGAGCCGGATTTCGACACGCCGCAAAACATCAAGGATGCAGCGATTGCCGCCATCAACCGCGGCGAAACCAAGTACACGCCGGTTTCCGGCATCCAGCCGCTGCGCGAGGCGATTGCCGCCAAGTTCAAGCGTGAGAACGGCCTGGACTACAAGTGGAACCAGACGATCGTCGGCACCGGAGGCAAGCAGATCCTGTTCAATGCCTTCATGGCAACGGTGAATCCCGGCGACGAGGTCATCATCCCCGCGCCATATTGGGTCTCCTACCCGGAAATGGTCGCCATTTGCGGCGGCACGCCGGTCTTCGTCACCACCTCGGTTACCACCAACTACAAGCTGACTGCCGAGGCGCTGGAGAAGGCGATCACGCCCAAGACCAAGTGGTTCCTCTTCAACTCGCCGTCCAACCCCTCGGGTGCCGCCTATTCCTATGAGGAACTCAAGGCGCTGACCGACGTGCTCATGCGCCATCCCCATGTCTGGGTGCTGACGGACGACATGTACGAGCACCTCGTCTTCGGTGATTTCAAATATTTCACCCCGGCCCAGGTCGAGCCCGGCCTTTATGACCGTACGCTCACCATGAACGGCGTTTCCAAGGCCTATGCCATGACCGGCTGGCGCATCGGCTACGGTGCCGGTCCCATCGCGCTCATCAAGGCCATGGACATGATCCAGGGCCAGCAGACCTCCGGCGCCTGCTCGATTGCCCAGTGGGCTGCCGTGGAGGCGCTCAACGGCCCGCAGGATTTCATCCCCGTCAGCCGCAAGGTCTTCGAGGAGCGCCGCGATCTCGTCGTCTCCATGCTGAACCAGGCCTCCGGCATGAGCTGCCCGAAGCCGGAAGGCGCCTTCTACGTCTATCCGGACGTCTCGGCCCTGATCGGCAAAAAGGCCCCGTCGGGCAAGATCATCGAGACCGACGAGGATTTCGTCATGGAACTGCTGGAGACCGAAGCCGTCGCCACCGTCCACGGCTCGTCCTTCGGTCTTGGACCCAACATCCGCGTGTCCTATGCCACCTCGAACGACAAGCTCGAGGAAGCCTGCAAGCGCATCCAGAAATTCTGCGCCGAACTGCGCTAAGCGGTTAACAGCACGCTATCAAAATCAGGACGGCGCGTCCCTCAAGGGCGCGCCGTTTTCTTTTCGCAAGCGCTCCACCGAGCCGTCGCGGTAGAACAGATTGTAGGTCTCGAAGGGGATGATCTGGCCGTTGGGCGTCACGAAATGGATGCAGGAGCGTTTGACGTTGGCGACGCAGAAATCATGCGCATCCATGAAATTGACGATCACCACGCGGAAAATGTTCTCGTAGCTCAGCCCCTTGGGCACCTCCACCTGCGGTAGGCAGCACAACAGGTCTCCCATGCGCTGGCCGACATTGGGCTCAATGGTTGACAGCGAGAACAGGTCGAAGATGCGCTCCTTCAGGAACGGGTAGCGCTCGAAGTTCACCGCGTTCGGCACTTCCGCGATGATCTGGTCCTTGGGGATCATCGCCGTCACCGGCACCACCGTCTTGCCGCTGCGAAGCCCGTAGCCGATGGAAATGGCGGTCGGGTTGCACGGCAGCGGGATCATGTCGGCCTCGCCGAACACGCCTGAATCCTCCACCACGCGGCGCCGGATGTCCGACAGCAGCACGCGGTCGCGCCTCGGGTTGAAATCCTCGTTGCGGCCCGCATCCTGGATCGGCTGGAAGGTGACGCCGCGCGCGCAGGAAAACGTCAGCGCATGGTCGATGATCGCCGCCATCTCACGGTCGTTCAGCCCCTTCTTCACCGTGCAGACCAGCGTGGTGGAAATACCGGCGGCTTCGAGCGCATCCAGCGCCTTGCGCCGCACCTTGGTCAGGTCCGCGCCGCGCAGCGCGACAAGTGCTGCGGGATCAAGCGAATCGAACTGGAGATAGATCTCCAGCCCCTTCTTGCGCTTTTCCAGTTCGGCCACGAATGCCGGATCAGAGGCGATGCGCAACCCGTTGGTGTTGATCATCAGGTGACGGATCGGCCGTGCCCGCGCCATGTCGATGATGGTGAGAATGTCGGGATGGATGGTCGGCTCGCCGCCCGACAATTGCAGCAGGTCCGGCTCACCTTCGGACGCCACCAGTGCATCCATCATCCGCCCGATCGTGGCGAGGTCGAGCTGCTTGGTCGCGGCCTGCGAGGATCCGGCAAAGCAAACCGGGCAGGTCAGGTTGCACGCCTCGTTCACCTCGATGATCGCAAGACAGGAATGCTGCTCATGGTCGGGGCAGAGACCGCAATCAAGCGGGCAGCCATGGTCGGTCTTGGTCTGCACGGCCAGCGGCCGGTCGCCGGGCTTCAGCCAGGAAAGCTCGGCCTTCCAATACTCGGCATCGGACGACACCAGCACGCTCTGCACCCCATGCTCGCGGCAGCGCTTCTCATACCACACCTCGTTTCCCTCGATCAGGATCTTGGCTGGAACGAGCCTGTGGCAATGGGCGCACAGCGACTGCGTCTGTCCGTGGAAGATGTAGGACTTGGCCTTGCGGGTGATGGCGTTCACTGTCCGCTCCACGCCTTGCGGATCAGTACATAGCCGCCCCAGGCGATCAGGAAAGTGACCAGCCACAGCAGGATGAGCATGGGTTCAATCATGTTCCAGTCAAAGGCCGCCAGCACCACGAAACCCGCGCTGCACAGGCCCGGCAGCAGCAGGATCAGGCCAAGGACAGCGAGCAGGGTGCGGACTATCCCGTTCATTGTGGACCACGCTCCGAAGGTTCGTTCCTGCGCAGCCAGATCAGTGAAGGCAGGCCGCCGATCAGGAAGGCCACAAGGAAGATGCCGCTTATCGACAGGCCCTCGTCCAGCCCGCGCCCGCGCAGCATGGTCGACCATGTGACGAACGCCGATACGGCGATGGTGAAGGCGAGCGCAAACCAGCCGGCAAAACGCGCTGCCTTGATGAAGCCGGGCTTGCCGCCAGCCTTCGCGATCACGAACAGGCCGAGAGTGCCGAGCATGACGCCCGGCTGCGCCAGGATCCAGACGATTTCCTCATAGTCGCCCATGCGCGCCGTGCCGCGCGACAGATGATCCAACCAGGTGCCGCCCGCAAACAGCAGCCCGCAGGCACCGGGAAGCAGAAGCAGGACGCCGAGGATCATCAGCGCGATTGTTCCCCAGCTTCGTCCGGACCCGTTCTGCGCCATATCCGCTCCACCCCGTAGGCCATCAGTGCTAGTGACAGTAACTGGAAAAGCGTCAGCCCTGCAATCGCCCCTTCATAGGGTTTCAGGAACTCCCAGACGAAGCGTTGCGCGCCATAAAACAGCACCGCCAGATAGAACCCGTTCTCCCGCCACAACGCCGATCTGCGCAGCATCATGATGATGTAAGTGAGCGCAAAGGCGGTCATGGCGAGACTCTCATAGAGTTGCACGGGATGGCGCAGGATGCCGTCGCCGAAATCCCGGCCCCAGGCGGCACCGATCGCGATGCCATGGGTGTTGTCCTCAAGGCCCGACAGCAGGCAGCCGATGCGCCCGACTGCGATGCCAAGCGCCAGCGGCAGCGCATAGACAGCGCCCGTGCGCGCTGAAATGCCGTTGATCCACTTGTAGCCCTCGATGGCGATGATGGCGCCGGCGAGCGCGCCCTCGATCGACCGGCCAAAACCGGGAAGTCCGGACAGCCAGAGATTGGCCGTGCTAAGGATCCATGCCCCCGCCCCTGCCCAGATCAGCACGGCTGCGAGATAGCCGAAGCGCATTTGTGGCGCGACCGGGTTTGCCGGAAACCATGCGCGCCGGACAGCCATCATGGCCGCGAGCGCGGTCACCCAAGCCAAAACATCGAAGATGGTGTGGATTGCCGCGCCGTTCATGGCCCCTCCAGTTCATGAACGGCTAGCACGATTCCGGATCATTGACGGAGGCCTGAAAGCAAGAAGACCCGGTGCAGCCCCCTGCACCGGGTCTTTTGCGCCCCCACCGGATCCGGCTTTCACCGGACCAGCCTGCGTAAACGTTGTGGACACGACGACGCCCCACATGCGCACCTTTTTGAATGCCCCCATTCGCGAAGGTACCGCACCGCCGTGTCCATGGAAAAGGTATACACAGCAGGAGACGCTAAAACACGTTACCCGGGGTTACGTGACAGTTACGTAAGCGTCAATTTGTGAACCATTTCACACCCGGTTCCGGTTTTGTCATGTGCTGAACGTCCGGCCACCATTTTCTGGCTCGCCCTGTAACGCCACGTCAGCCGTTACATGGGCCAAAACGGCCGTTTTTCGCGCCATGTAACGGGGAAATTCAGTCCATCTCTGGCAAACCCGTGCTGAAAAGCCCGGACACAAGGTTGGAATCACAAAATCCGGGCAAAAAAATGGCCGGTAAAAACCGGCCATGAAGCTTAGGAGCAGCGCTAAGCATGCTCCAGAGGGGAACACTCGAGGACGCCAATGGGAGGAGGAATGCGTCCTTGAGATGACCCTTTATGATCCTTAACCCGTTAATGAGCAAATGTTCATTGTGCATTGCACCTATGCAAATGACGCATAACTGGGCAGCAAATTGCCCTCTTCCGCGGCAGGTGAAACAATCG
>JBGSQC010000178.1:0-8972 GCA_041738295.1 Zhengella sp.
AGGCATCCAGCAGCCGCGACACACGGGTGCGCCGGATCAGGCGGCGGGCGAGCACGGCATTCAGCGGCGGCAGCGAGACAGCGCTGTCGTCCAAAATTTCCACCATCTTGCCGCCTGCGCCGAACACGATGGTCGGCCCGAAGACCGGATCGCGCGAGGCGCCTGCAATCAGTTCGCGCGCATGCTCCACCTTGGCCATGGCTTCCACCGTGACGCCGAGGATTTCGGCATCGGGCCGCGCGGTCCGTGCATCCTCGATGATCTCGCGGAAGGCCGATTGCAGGGTCTGCGCGCTCATGATGTTCATGCGCACGCCGCCGACATCGGATTTGTGCGAGATCTGCGGCGAGTTGATTTTCAGCGCGACCGGGAAGCCCACCGTCTCGGCGGCAATCAGCGCCTTGGCGGGCGTGGCGGCTTCGAGCGTGGTGTTGACCGGGATGCGGAAAGCCGAGAGCACGGCCTTGGATTCCAGATCGGACAGCATCGACCGGCCTTCCGACAGCACCTGCTGGATGATCATGCGCGCGACATCGAGATCGGGCGGATCAAGATCGGAAAGCGGTCCGGGAAGTTCCAGCGCCATGCGGCGGTTCAGTTCATGGCGCGACAGATAGAAAAAGCCCTCTATGGCGCGCTCCGGCGTGAGAAAATCCGGAATTCCCTGGGAGGACAGGAAAGTGCGGGCAGCCTTGACCGAAGTCTCGCCCATCCAGCACACCAGCACCGGTTTGCGATTGCCCTTGGGGATCGCCTCGACAACAGCCTCAGCCACCGCCATCGGGTCGGTCATGGCCTGCGGGGTGAGCATGACGAGCACGCCGTCAAAGGCCTTGTCCTTCAGGCAGGCGGTCAGTGCCGCGGCATAGGCGGCAGGCCCGGCATCGCCCAGCACATCGACCGGGTTGGATTTTGACCAGAAGGGTGGCAGCACCTGGTTCAGCGCCTCGACGGTTTCAGGCGAGGGAGCGGGAATGTTGATGCGCAAGTCGCCTGCGCGGTCTGCCGCCAGCACGCCGGCGCCGCCGCCATTGGTGATGATGCCGAGATTGTTGCCGGCCGCGCGCTTGCCCGCCGAGAGGATTTCGGCTGCGGCAAAAAGCTGGCCATAGGTGTGGGCGCGCACCGCGCCGGAGCGCTCAAGGGCTGCGTCAAACACCGCGTCCGAGCCGATCAGCGCACCGGTGTGGGTGTGGGCCGCCTGGGAAGACTGGTTGTGGCGGCCGGCCTTCAGCACGATGACGGGCTTGAGGCCTGCTGCCACGCGCAACGCGGAGATGAAGGAGGGCGCATGGCGCACGCCTTCTACATAAAGCAGGATGGCGTCGGTCTTGGGATCGGTCGCCAAGAAATTCAGCACTTCGCCAAAGTCGATGTCGACGGAATTGCCAAGCGACACCAGCGCCGAAAAGCCCAGATGCTGGGGGGCTGCCCAGTCGGCAATGGCCGAGCAGAGCGCGCCCGACTGCGAGACAAGGGCGAGGCGTCCGGGCGGCGGTGCGCTCTTCAGGAAGGTCGCATTCATCTTGTTCCAGGGGCGAACCAGGCCAACGCAGTTCGGCCCGATGAAGCGCATGGAATATTTGCGCGCGATTGTCTTGAGCTGGTCTTCGGTTGCCAAGCCCTTCTCTCCTGTCTCGCCAAAGCCTGCCGACAGGATGATGGCGTTGCGGATGCCGGCCTCGCCGCATTCCTTGAGGATGGCAGCAACAGTGGAGCCGGGCGTTGCGATGATCGCGAGATCAATGGCCTGATCGGCAGCGGCGATCGACGGGAAGCAGGGCTTCCCGTGGACCTTCTTGTGCTTGGGATTGATGGCGATCAGCGTGCCGTCATAGCCGCCTTCGATGATGTTGGCGAAGACCTTGGCGCCGACCGATTCGCTGCGGTCGGAGGCGCCGAACACGGCAATCGAGCGGGGATCGAAGAGGGGGGAGAACTGGTTGGGTCCCATGGTCCTGTTTTTTCCGGCCTGTGAGGCCATTGTCCGGGGAAGATCCCGGTGAAATGACATGTGACGGCTGGACCCTTTTCCTGACAACTCCCCCCGGAATTGGCAGATCCTGCCGGCATGGCGTTTGATTTTCGGGACGCGGCGTCCTCAGTCAACAGGGCGCGCGGTTCTCCTCCCCATGACCGTACCATGTGCCGCACTTGCCCCGAAAGGCAAGGGCGGCAGAAGGGTCAGCGTGACATCAAGGTGATGCAGGGCATGGATTCCAGCACGGTGCGGGTGACGCCGCCGAAGAGGCGTTCCGACAGGCGGGAGCGCGAATAGGCGCCCATGACCAGAAGGTCGGCCTGGATATCGGCCAGCCGGTTTTCGATGATCGAACCGGTGGGGATACCATCGGAAATCTGGGTTTCGACGGTCACTTTCGCACCATTGCGGGCCAGCGTTGCGGCAATCTCGGCTCCGGCAAAGGCCGGTGTCTGGTCATCACCCTGCTTGGGATCGACCGTGAAGATCTCCACCTTTTTGGCGGCCAGGATGAAGGGCATGGCGTCAAATGTGGCGCGGGCGGCTTCGCGGGTTCCGTTCCAGGCAATGAGCACGGTGTCAAAGCGCTCCGGGATGCGGGCCGCCCAGGGAACGAAGAGAACCGGACGGCCACCTTCGAAGACCACCTTTTCCACGCCTGCCATGGCATTGCGGTGCTTCTTGGTGTCGGGCTGTGCCGCGACCACCAGATCGGCGCAACGGGCCGACGGGATCACCGCATCCGAAGTGTCGGTATCGCGGGTCTCGACGGAGCGCCATTCGCACTGGATGTCGTCGCGGCGCGCGCGCTCGCGGAAACGGGCTTCCATCTCGGCCATGCGGACCTGCGGCTTCCACGCGCTTTCGACGCGCATTCGCTGCTGGGCATAATAGGCCGGGGTGGAGAAGGCTTCCTCGCCGGGTTCGGCATGGAAGCCAATCAGATGGGAGCCGAAGGCGCGGGCCACCGGAAAGGCGGCATCCAGCACGCGGTCTTCATCATCCAGGTTCTGGAGAAAGGCGAGGACGGTCTTGAGGGTCATGACATGCTCCTGTCGCACCTGCTTGGCGGGGCAGCGCAAATCACCACCCTGCCGGTCTTGCTCATATTGCAGTGCGGGAATTTGCCCGCCTTGACCCTTGTCAATCCTCGCGTGCTTCAGCGCGACATCAATGTCAGCGTCGGCATGGACTGCATGACCGTTCGCGTCACGCCGCCAAACAGCCGCTCCATGATGCGCGAGTGCGAATAGGCACCCATCACCAGCAGGTCAGCCTGGGTGTCAGCCAGCCGGTTCTCGATGATGGAGGCCGGTTTCACGCCGTCCGAAATCTGGGTCTCGGTCACGACATTGATGCCATGACGGGCGAGCACTGCGGCAATCTCGGCGCCTGCCATCGGTGCGCTCTGGTCCGGACCGGAAGGCGGATCGACGGTGAACACCTCCACGGTTTTTGCCAGTTTCAGGAAGGGCATGGCATCAAAGGTGGCGCGGGCCGATTCCTTTGTGCCGTTCCAGGCAATGAGGACACGCTTGAAGCTCTGCGGGATGGTGGCGGCATAGGGCACGAAGAGCACCGGGCGGCCGCTGTCAAAGATCAGCGCTTCCACATCATTGGCAATCGAAGCCGTGTTGTCCGGGTCCGGCTGGCCGGCGATCACGAGGTCGGCGCAATGGGCTGACGACAGGGCAGACACGGCGCTGTCGCCGATGAAGCTCTCCATGGAGCGCCAGTCAAAGCTCAGGCCTTCCTGGCGCGCCTTCTCGGTGATCTTGAGGCGCAACTCCTCGGCGCGGGCGCGGTTTTCCTCGATGTTGATTTCAAGGACACCGGCTTCCGGGAAACCGATGGGCGTGGCAAAGGCCGCGGCGCTCGGCTCGGCGTGGACGCCAATGATGTGGGCGTCGAACATTCGGGCAATCGGGGCGGCGGCATCCATGACACGGGCGGCAACGCCGAAATCCGGCATGATGGCAACGATGGTCTTGAAGGTCATGGCTTGTCTCCTGACAATGGCACTGGCAGCGGGCCGTGCAGACGGCGCGATGGGGCAGCGCCGACTTTCCTTGATCAGGATGCGCGTGCATCCTTCGGTGAGCCTTGATTTGGCTCAACACGGATCACTCTACATTGCTGGCGAGCCGGCGTCGATGCGTTGCTGGACCATGGCGCGGACGGCGGCCACAGCGGGGTCGAGGATTTCGCGAGACCGGGCGCGCACGACCAGTTCGGTCCAGAAGCGCTTGCCCTCATATTTCGGGTAGGAGCCGATGATGGTGCCGGGGTGGGCTTTCTGGATGTCGCCAAGCGGGCCGCCGATGACGCCTTCGCCAAACGGGCAATGAACGCTTTCCGACAGCAGCTTCGTGCCGGTTTTCAACTGCGGCAACACATTGTCGAGCATGGCCTGGAAGATCGAGGGAACCCCTGCCATCACATGGACATTGCCGATGATGAAGCCCGGCGCAACAGAGACCGGGTTGGCAATATGGCGGCTACCCTGCGGCATGCGCGCCATGCGCTGGCGGGCCTCGGTAAAGTCCAACTCGCGGGCGGCATAGTGGTCGGCGAGCAGGCGCATCGCATCTGCATCATGGTCGCAGGGAAGGCCGAAAGCGTAGGCGACCGATTCCGCCGTGATGTCATCATGGGTAGGGCCAATGCCGCCGGTGGTGAAGACATAGGTCCATGCCGACCTGAGGGCGTTCAGCGCAGAGGCAATCGCGTCACGGTCATCCGAGACGATGCGCACTTCCTTCAGGTCGATGCCGACGGCTGTGAGGATTTCTGCCAGATGGCCGACATTGCGGTCCTTGGTGCGCCCGGAGAGGATTTCATCGCCGATCACCAGCATGCCTGCCGTGACGATGGTGTCTGATGGTTCGCCCATGATGCCCGTTTTCCTTGCTGCAAGCTGCCGCCAAAGGCTTAGGGCGCGGCGAAGTCCGGTTCAAGCGCATTAATTGTTGAACAATATGTCGAGGATTGTTCGTCTTTAATGAATGATCGGAAGACCCTATCTCTGGTCCATCGCTTCGCAGGTGCGAAGCAACGGACATGGAGATCGAGATGACCAAGGTACTGGTGCTTTACTATTCGAGCTGGGGACACAACGAGACGATGGCTGAGGCTGCCGCAGAAGGCGCGCGCTCAGCCGGTGCGGACGTGGTGATCAAGCGCGTGCCGGAACTGGTTCCCGAGGATGTGGCCAAGAGCTTCCACTACAAGCTGGACCAGAAGGCGCCGATTGCCACACCCAATGAGCTGGCAGACTATGACGCGGTCATCTTCTCCACGCCGACGCGTTACGGCATGATGGCGGCGCAGATGAAGAACTTCCTCGACCAGACCGGCGGCCTGTGGGCATCGGGCGCGCTCGTCGGCAAAGTCGGCTCGGTGATGGCCTCGTCGGCGACGCAGCATGGCGGACAGGAATCGACCATTCTCAACTTCCACACCGTGCTTCTGCATCTCGGCATGGTCATTGTCGGCCTGCCCTATGCCTTCCAGGGCCAGATGGGCGTGGAGGAAGTCAAGGGCGGAAGCCCTTATGGCGCCTCGACAATTGCTGACGGTGACGGCTCCCGCCAGCCTTCGGCCATCGAGTTGGAGGCCGCGCGCTACCAGGGCAACCACGTGGCAAAAATTGCGGCCAAGCTCTCCGCCTGATCCCTGCCGGCACGAATGAAGACGCCCGGATCGCTTGCAGCAAGCGGTCCGGGCGTTTACCTTTCCAAGTCAGACCACAAGTCCGGAGGCCATGGATGATCCAGATCGTGTTTGCGTTTGCGCTTGCCGGGCTTTTGCTGGTGGCGGTGCTGAGCCTCTACAATGCATGGAAAACGCGGCGGATTGCCGCCTTCGCCGAGGCCACGCTGCCGCCGGCGGGAAAATTCGTCATCGCCAATGGCCGCAAGTTCCACATCGTCGAGAAAGGCGAGGGGCCGGCCATCCTCTTCATCCATGGCCTCGGCGGCACGCTTCACCATTTCGACATTCCGCTGTGGGACGCGATGGGCGGCGGCTACCGTCTGATCGCGGTGGACCGGCGTGGCTCGGGCTATTCCGAGCACCGCTGGGGAGATGACGGGCGCATCACGACCCATGCCAGCGACATGGCGGCGCTCCTCGATGCGCTCGGCATTCACAAGGCGGTCATCTGCGGCCATTCGCTGGGCGGCGCGGTAACGCTTGCCATGGCCGAGAACCATCCCGAAAAGGTGGCGGGCATTGCCCTGATTGCGCCTTTGACGGTGCCTGAACTGGTGGTGCCGGCGGAGTTCAAGGGGCTATGGCTGCCCAATGCCGGAATGCGGCGCTTCATCGCCAACACCTTTGCCGTTCCAGCCTCCATTCGGGATGCGGAAAAAACGCTGGATTTCGTCTTCGGCCCGCAGAAGCCGCCGGCAGATTACGCCATTACAGGGCGCGCGCTGATCGGTGTCCGCCCCAGCCATATCGATGCCGCTTCCACTGATTTCGTCGCGATCAACGCAGAAATGCCGGACATTGCCCGCAGGGTCGGAGAAATTTCGGTACCGGCGGCCGTGATCTTCGGGACGCATGACCGGGTGCTCGATCCGCTGGCCAATGGCACGGCGCTGGTGGGCCGGATAGAGGGGCTGTCGCTGGAAATGATCGAGGGGACCGGCCACATGGTGCAGTTCAGCGAGCCCCAGAAAGTGGCCGCCATGGTCCGCTCGGTTGCGCAAAAGGCCTTCACCGGAGTGGAAGGCGAGGCTGGTGCGGACGGCGGGACTTGAACCCGCATGGCGCAAGGCCGAGGGATTTTAAGTCCCTTGTGTCTACCGATTCCACCACGTCCGCCTGTACGCTTTCGTAACGCGGCTGGCGGTGAATGCAAGCCGTGCATGCACTCCGCCGCCGGGGCCATGCCGGAATTGCTGCTGCACGGTCAAGGAATGCGCGCTTTGCACCAGCCGTTTGCGGTTCGGCCTTGAACCGGCAGGAAAAATGCACCATTTCTAGGGCAACTTCTTCTGCGGGCCTTGAACCCGCCAGACAGGACAATCCGATGGGCCGTTTTGCACTAATGACCATGACCGACGCCGCAGCCAGCCGCGTCAGGGAAATCGTTTCCTCCCGCGAGGGCGTTCGCGGCATCCGCCTGGCCGTGAAGAAGGGCGGATGTGCGGGAATGGAATACACCATTGATCCGGTGACCGAACCGCGCGCCGGCGATGATCACATCGCCCATGAGGGAGCCAGTGTCTGGATTGCACCGGAAGCCGCGCTCTTCCTTCTCGGCACGCAGATGGATTTCGAAGTGACCAAACTCCGGTCAGGCTTCGTGTTCAACAATCCCAACCAGTCATCGGCCTGTGGCTGCGGCGAATCGGTGGAGCTGAAGCCGGCCGACCTGAAGGCGCTCGCCGAAGCACGGGGCAATGGCTGAAGGCCGGACCTGACCCTCATCGATTTGGTTGAGAGACTGTTAAATGCTCAACCGGTTTTTTGACTACCCCGTTAAGCCCAGATTTATTTCCCTAAGCTAATATAGCACCATGAACTCTGTTGGGTGTGGTGCCAAATGCGTCGTTTGAGACTGTCTTTCAGGAATTTCGTGGGTGACCGCCGCGGCAACATCGCCATCATGTTCACTGTTGCGCTCATCCCCATTCTCCTGGTGGTCAATTTTGCGATCGACTATGCTTCGGTTTCGAACGCCCGGTCCAACCTTCAGACCCTGGCAGATGCCGTTGCGCTGGCAGCGGTCAACAAGCTTCCCGATACTGTTGCAGCCGACAAGGCAGGCAACGAGGTTTACAGCGCCGGCATAGCCGAATTTCGCGCCGGCCTGCTTTCCGACAATTTGTCGATGACCTTTGCGGTTGAGCCCGATCTCGTCAGCAATGTCGTGATCACCGGTGCCTACAAGGCGCCGTCGGGCATGAACTTCAACCTGGGTGATCTGAGCTTTACCATCAAGGCCAAGGCCAAGATTCCGCTGGTCAGGCTGGAAGTGGCGGTTGCCGCTGATGCGACCTACTCGATGAAGGGCACCAAGATCACCGCGCTCAAGACTGCGCTCACACGCTTTTCGGACATCCTGATGGCCGCCCAGTCCGATACCGCCGAAGTGCGGCTGGCTGTTGTTCCGTTCTCGCGCGCTGTCACGCTTCCGAGCTACGCTTCCACGTGGATGGGACCTGCCGGAGCAACAAGCACCGGTACCACGATCTGCGCCACGAAGCGCGGCGGCATCTATGACAGTTCCGACCTCAATCCCGATGACGGGAAGTTCGACGGCTATGGCGAAATCCGCAACGGCTGCACCAATTTTGTCATGCAGCCCCTGACGAAGAACTCGGCCGCCCTGACCAGCCTGATCAGTTCACTGGCCGCTGAAGGCTGGGGAACTGCGAACCAGGTTGCCTCGGAATGGGTGTTTCGCGCCTTGAGCCCGGCCTGGAACGCGCATTGGCCCGATGAATCGGCCCCGCTCGCCTGGGACAAGGCCACCAAGATTGCGGTTCTCATGACTGACGGCGAGAACGAGCATTATACCTATGAGCATGATGACGAAGGCGATATCGCACTGGCAAAGACCTGCGAGAACATGAAGGCCAACGGCATCGAGGTCTATGCCGTGACCTTCATGACGCCGCTGGCGGTCCGGCCGATCTACAAGAAGTGCGTGAGTGCACCGGGAAACCTGATCGAGGCTTCCAGCGGCGCCCAGTTGACGGCTGCCTTCGAGCGGATCGCCAATGAGGCAACCGCGAAGCTGATGCGCCTGACGAACTGACCAGCCGCAACTGAAACCACCGGAAACAGAAACGGGGCCTTTCGGGCCCCGTTGTCATATCAGCGGTCTTGTTGGCCTGCCATGGATCAGGGCAGGGAGATGTTCATGAAGGCCGGGACTTCGTCACCGAAGCCAACCACATCGGGTCCCATGTCGCGGTCACGGTCGCGGCCATGGCGCGGACGGCGGTCTGCGGCATCATTGGCAGGGGCCTTGCGG
>JBGSQC010000252.1:0-1995 GCA_041738295.1 Zhengella sp.
AGACGCGCGCGCCCATCCTGCCGCGCTTCACCGGTGGCGACCTGGACGATGGAGACGCCGCCGTCGAGGCCGAAGCGGCCGAATTGCGCCGCCAGGCGGTCGAGGGTCTGCGCATGCGGCTCGATGATCTCGGCATGTCGCCCGGCTATACGCTTGCCGATTACGAGCAGCGCCTCGACTATGAGCTTGGCATCATCGCCCGCATGAAGTTTCCTGGCTACTTCCTCATCGTGGCCGATTTCATCAAATGGGCCAAGCAACACGATATCCCGGTCGGTCCGGGCCGCGGTTCGGGTGCCGGTTCGCTGGTCGCCTGGGTGCTGACGATCACCGATATTGATCCGCTGCGCTTCTCCCTGCTGTTCGAGCGCTTCCTCAATCCCGAGCGCGTGTCGATGCCGGACTTCGACATCGACTTCTGCCAGGAACGCCGCGAAGAGGTGATCCGCTACGTGCAGGGCAAATATGGCCGCGACCAGGTGGCCCAGATCATCACCTTCGGATCGCTGCAGGCGCGCGCCGTGCTGCGTGATGTCGGGCGCGTGCTGCAGATGCCCTATGGCCAGGTGGATCGCCTGTGCAAGCTGGTGCCGTCAAACCCGGCCAACCCGGTGCCGCTTGCCAAGGCGGTGGAAGACGAGATCCGCTTTGCCGAGGAAATCGAGAAAGAGCCGATTGTCGGCACGCTGATCGACATCGCCAAGAAGCTTGAGGGGCTTTATCGCCACGCCTCCACCCATGCGGCGGGCATTGTCATCGGCGACAGGCCCTTGTCGGAGCTGGTGCCGATGTACCGCGATCCGCGCTCCGACATGCCGGTCACCCAATACAACATGAAATGGGTGGAGCAGGCGGGACTTGTGAAGTTCGACTTCCTCGGCCTGAAGACACTGACCGTCATCGACACCGCGGAAAAATTCGTGCGCCGCAAGGGCATCGCCATCGACATGGTCAAGGTGCCGCTGGATGATGCCGAAACCTACACCATGCTGGCCAGGGGCGATACGGTCGGCATCTTCCAGGTGGAATCAGCCGGCATGCGCAAGGCGCTGATCGGCATGAAGCCCGACTGCATCGAGGACATTATCGCGCTGGTGGCGCTCTATCGTCCAGGCCCGATGGAGAACATCCCCACCTACAACGCGCGCAAGCATGGCGAGGAGGAGGTCGCCTCCATCCACCCCATGATCGACCATCTGGTGAAGGAGACGCAGGGCGTCATCGTCTACCAGGAGCAGGTCATGCAGATCGCGCAGGAACTGTCGGGCTATTCACTCGGCGAAGCCGACCTGCTGCGCCGCGCCATGGGCAAGAAGATCCGCGCCGAGATGGACAAACAGCGCGAGCGCTTTGTCACCGGTGCCATGGAAAAAGGCGTCGGCAAGGCGCAGGCCAACACCATTTTTGACCTGCTGGCGAAGTTCGCCGACTATGGCTTCAACAAGTCGCACGCCGCCGCCTATGCCGTGGTGTCCTACCAGACGGCCTGGCTGAAGGCGCATTACCCGGTTGAATTCCTCGCCGCCTCCATGTCCTACGACATGGCCAACACCGACAAGCTGAATGATTTCCGCCAGGATGCGCAGCGCATCGGCATCACCGTCGTTCCGCCCTCGGTCATGACCTCGCATCATCTATTTGAGGTCGGCGAAAACCGCATCTTCTGGTCGCTCTCGGCCATCAAGGGCGTGGGCGAGGCGGCGGTGCGCCACATCGTGGCCAAGCGCGAGGAAAAGCCCTTCGCCTCACTGGAGGATTTCTGCGAGCGGGTGGACCCGCGCATTGTCGGCAAGCGCGTGCTGGAAAGCCTGATTGCGGCGGGTGCGCTGGACGGGTTCGGCCATCCGCGCGAGGCCATGATGGCAGGCATTGACCGCATGATGGGCCTTGGCGCGCGCGCCGCCGAAAACGCCTCTTCCGGCCAGCACGACATGTTCGGCGCGGCGATGGGAGCCGAGCCCGAGCGCCTTCGCCTGCCGGCAGCCGATCCCTGGC
>JBGSQC010000304.1:0-10576 GCA_041738295.1 Zhengella sp.
CGCCATTGCCAAGGGCACTGCCGCTGCCCCGGCTGCTGCGGCTCCCGCCACCGCCCGCCCTGCCTCATCGGCTGACGACGCATCGCGCGAAGAGCGCGTGAAGATGACGCGCCTGCGCCAGACCATCGCGCGCCGCCTCAAGGATGCGCAGAACACCGCTGCCATGCTCACCACCTTCAACGAGGTGGACATGGGCGCAATGATGGCGCTGCGTACCAAGTACAAGGACGTGTTCGAGAAGAAGCACGGCGTGAAGCTCGGCTTCATGGGCTTCTTCACGAAAGCCGTGACCCACGCGCTCAAGGAAATCCCGGCGGTCAATGCCGAGATCGACGGCACCGACATCGTCTACAAGAACTACTGCCATATCGGTGTTGCCGTCGGCACGCCGAAGGGTCTTGTTGTTCCGGTGGTGCGCGATGCCGACCAGATGTCAATCGCAGACATCGAGAAGGAGATCGGCCGCCTCGGCGCTGCCGGGCGTGACGGCACGCTTTCCATGGCCGACATGCAGGGTGGCACCTTCACCATCTCGAATGGCGGCGTCTATGGCTCGCTGATGTCGACGCCAATCCTGAATGCGCCGCAGTCGGGCATTCTCGGCATGCACAAGATCCAGGACCGCCCGATGGTGGTGAACGGCCAGATCGTCATCCGCCCGATGATGTATCTCGCGCTCTCCTACGATCACCGCATCGTCGACGGCAAGGAAGCCGTGACCTTCCTCGTTCGCGTCAAGGAAAGCCTGGAAGATCCCGAGCGCCTCGTCCTCGATCTCTGACAAAGGCATTTGCGGCCCTGCCCAAGTGGCGGGGCCGCAACCCGTTTTCCCCGCCCGCGAAACACGGGCCTGATCGGCGAAAAGCCGGTTCCGCATCTTTCCTTCCTGCAGTAATGTCGTGCCGGGGCCTGACAAGGAGAAGATCATGATCCGCTTGCCGCGTGTCCTTGCCCGCCTGTTTTCCTGCCTCCTATTTATTGTCATGCTCGCGCCCGGCCTTGCTGCCGCGCAACAGGTTGCGCGTACGGCGCTGGTCATCGGAAACAGCTCCTATTCCTTCGCGCCGCTGGCCAATCCCGGCAATGACGCCAATGACATTGCCAAATCGCTGGCGGATGCCGGTTTCGATGTCGAACTGCTGGTCAATGTCGACCGTGCCCGCATGCAGGAGGCCGTCGACAAGCTGTCTGAAACGCTTCGCAGCCGGGGCGGTGTCGGCCTGTTCTTCTTTGCCGGGCATGGGCTGCAGGTTGATGGCGAGAACTATCTCATCCCGATCGGCGACGGCCTCACTGGCACCGATGATCTGGCGGCCAAGGCGGTGAGCGCCACTGCGCTGGTCAACGCCATGTCGAAATCCGGCAATGCGCTCAACATCGTCATCCTGGACGCCTGCCGCGACAATCCCTTCACCGGCAAGGCCAACGGCCTGACGCGCATCGAATCCAGCGCCAGTCTGTTTGTCTCCTATTCGACGTCGCCGGGCGCGGTGGCGCTGGACGGATCGGGGCGCAACAGCCCCTACACCAAGCACCTGACGCTGGCGCTGGCCCAGCCCGACCTCAACCTGGAAGAGACCTTCAAGCGCACGCTGAAGGGCGTCTACCAGGAGACCGAAGGCAAGCAGACGCCCTGGCTGTCATCCTCCTTCTTCGGAGATTTCGTGTTCCGTGGTGACAAGGGGGCCGCGCTTGCCGAGAGCAGTGAAAGCGACGCGAGCAAGGGCGGCCAATCCGACCTGCGGACAACTGCACCTCGCCAGGCGATCAACGGCATCTACCGTGTCGCCGGAACCAATCCCAATGGTTCGCGCTATGTCGGCATGCTGACGCTATCAGACGAGGGCAATGGCGCCGACTTCACCTGGTGGATCGGCAAGGATGTGTTCCGCGGCCGAGGCGAACCAGCGGGAAAGATGCTGGTGGTTGACTGGAACTCGACCAGTCCGGTCGTCTATTCCTTTGCCGGCCAAGGATCGCTCGATGGCGAATGGGCCGATGGTTCGGCCACCGAAAAACTCGAGCTTATCGAAGCTGCCGACCCGCAGGTTGTTCCCGCAAACGGCACCTACCGCGTTGACGGCAAAAATCCGGACGGCTCGCGCTACAAGGGCACGCTCAGGATTGAGGGGGATGGCACCGAATATGCCTTCTCCTGGAAGATCGGATCGTCGGCCTACAAGGGGCGCGGCGTGCTTTCCAATGGCATCATGGTGGTCAATTGGGGTGATACGCAGCCGGTGATCTACGCGGTGCGCTCCGATGGCAGCCTTTCGGGCCTTTGGAGTTCCGGTAAGGCTTCCGAGGTGGCCACGCCGCAATGAGGACCGTTCGCTCCCTCTGTCTTGCCCTGTCGCTTACATTGCCGGTCACGCCGGTTCTGGCTGCCTGCAACCAGGAACTGGCGGTCTATTCCGACAGGGACAAGACGGTGTCACTGGAGTTCCGGCCGCATGACGGGGAAGCGGTGACGGTGACCAACCGGTTCAGGCTTGTCGCCGGCAGCAAGATGATAGACGGCTTCGCTCAATGGTCCGGCGAACCGGCGGCACGCGCCTATGGCATGCTCACCGAGAAATGCCCGCAAGGCGATGTGACCGGCGAGGAAATCGCCGCCTGCACCGTCTGGCACGGTCCAGTCTATGCGGTTGGTGATGACGGCACGGTGTCACTGCTGCCGGGGCAGGGTGAGCCGGCCGCGCCGCGCCTGCTTCTTTCCGATCTGGCGTGGTCGTTCAGCCAGCATCCGGTCTTTGCCGAGACAGGGCTCGCCAAGCCGCCTTTCGAATTGTTCCAACTATCCGGGTGCCAGGAATGAGCGACCGCAAAGTGCTTCTCGTCACCGGCGGATCGCGCGGCATCGGTGCAGCCGTGGCCCGGCAGGCGGCTGCCACCCGCTGGGCGGTTGCGGTCAATTATGTCGCCAATTCACAGGCTGCCCATTCGGTTGTCTCGGCCATCACGGCAGCAGGCGGTGAAGCTTTTGCGGTGAAGGGCGACATGAGCGCCGAGGCTGACATCCTGTCTGTCTTCGCAGAGATCGACAGGCGCTTCGGCCAGCTCGACGGTCTGGTCAACAATGCCGGCGTGGTGGACGTGAAGGCACGCCTCGACCAGATGGACGCTGCGCGAATCGAGCGCATGATGCGCATCAACACCATCGGGCCGATGCTGTGCGCGCGCGAAGCCGTGCGCCGCATGTCTAGCGCCCATGGCGGCAAGGGTGGTGTCATCGTCAACCTGTCCTCGGCTGCGGCAAAGCTTGGTTCGCCCGGCTGGTATTTGGATTATGCGGCATCCAAGGGCGCCATCGACACGTTCACCAAGGGGTTGGCGCTGGAAGTGGCGCGCGAGGGCATCCGCGTTTGCGGCGTGCGTCCGGGCATCATTGCCACTGACATCCATGCCTCGGGTGGCGAGCCCGACCGCGTGGCCCAATTCCGCGACAACCTGCCGATGGCGCGTGAAGGATCCGCCGACGAGGTGGCGGCGGGGATCGTCTTCCTGCTGTCGGATGGCGCGTCCTACATGACCGGAACCACCATTGACATCACGGGCGGGCGGTGAGGCGATGGCCGCTACTCTTCAGCCTTCGGCCCTTGGCCCAATCGACCTGCTTTCGCTTTTCGCCGACGGTAGGAGCGGCGCGCTGACATTTGGCGAAACGGATGTCAGCGCCTTACCGGTTGGGCTTGAACGCATCCCGAATGATCTCGGTGTCGCCCTGCTGACACTCGTCCGCAATGGCGACCTGGAACTTGTGTTTGACGAGAAGGGCAAGCTCGGCGCGGTCAATTTCGGTTTGGCTGATGGCGATGTTTTAGCTGATGCAGTTCTGCAGGCGCTGGCTGGCGAGGCCGCCAACGGGCTCACATTTGGCGGCCAGGACATCAAGGCCTTCGTTCGCCTTGCCGATTTCGCCGCCGGTTCAACTCAATTCGGCTCTTTCGAAATGACCGGGCGGGCCAGCGACGGTTGGCTGCGGTTGACCGCTTCCAATGCCGTGAGTTCGATCCGCTTCGAATTCCTCAACCGTGCGGCCAACGCGCCAGCCGGTGAGGCACCAGACTATTTTCTCTATGGCATCAGCGTGGTGTCAATGATTTACGAAACGAGGCTGATCGGCCTCATGAACAGTTAGTACGGAGAGACCCCATGTCTTATGATGTCGTCGTGATCGGAACCGGCCCCGGTGGCTATGTCTGCGCGATCAAGGCCGCCCAGCTCGGAATGAAGGTGGCGGTTGTCGAAAAGCGCGCCACGCATGGCGGCACCTGCCTCAATGTCGGCTGCATCCCGTCCAAGGCGTTGTTGCATGCTTCCGAAATGTTCCACGAGGCCGGGCATTCGTTTGAGGCGCTGGGCGTCGAGGTGTCCAAGCCGAAGCTCAACCTAGACCGGATGATGGGCCACAAGGACGCCGTGGTGAAAGGCAATGTCGACGGCGTGTCCTTCCTGTTCAAGAAGAACAAGATCGAGGCCTTCCACGGCACGGGCAAGGTGGTTTCCGCCGGCAAGGTGTCGGTGACTGCCGAAGACGGTTCGGTCAAGGAGATCGAGGCGAAAAACATCATCATCGCCACCGGATCAGACGTTGCGGGCATTCCGGGCGTCAAGGTGGACATGGATGAAAGCGTGATCGTGTCCTCGACCGGTGCCATCGCGCTCGCCAAGGTTCCAGAGACCATGATTGTGGTTGGCGGCGGCGTCATCGGCCTGGAGCTCGGCTCGGTCTGGATGCGTCTTGGCGCCAAGGTGACCGTGATCGAATATCTCGACACGATCCTTGGCGGCATGGATGGCGAGATTTCCAAGCAGTTCCAGCGTATGCTGGCCAAGCAGGGCATGGAGTTCAAGCTGGGCGCCAAGGTTACCGGTGTTGCCAAGGGCAAGGCCGGTGCCGATGTCACCTTCGAGCCGGTCAAGGGAGGCGAAGCGCAGACGCTGTCGGCGGATGTCGTGCTGGTCGCCACAGGCCGCAAGCCGTTCACCGAAGGCCTCGGCCTGCAGGAAGCAGGCGTGGCGCTCGATGATCGCGGCCGCGTCGAGATCGACGGGCATTTCCGCACATCCGTTCCCGGCATCTATGCCATTGGTGACGTGGTGCGCGGACCGATGCTCGCCCACAAGGCTGAGGACGAAGGCGTGGCGCTCGCCGAAATCATCGCCGGCCAGCATGGTCATGTGAACTACGACATTATCCCCGGCGTGGTCTACACCTCGCCGGAAGTGGCCTCCGTCGGCAAGACCGAGGAAGAGCTGAAGAAAGCCGGCATCGCCTACAAGGCCGGCAAGTTCCCCTTCACTGCCAATGGCCGCGCGCGCGCCATGCAGCAGACCGAGGGCCTTGTGAAGGTGCTGGCCGATGCCACGACAGACCGCGTGCTGGGTGTCCACATCATCGGCTATGGTGCCGGCGAGATGATCCACGAGGCTGCCGTGCTGATGGAATTCGGCGGTTCGTCGGAGGATCTCGGCCGCACCTGCCATGCACACCCCACCATGTCGGAAGCGGTCAAGGAAGCAGCGCTCGCCACCTTTGCCAGGCCGATCCACATGTGACCGGCATGGCTCCGACCGGACGCAGCTTTGTGATTGGCGGTCTTGGCGAGATCGCCCTTCGATGCGTCCGGTTTCAGGAGATGATCGGCTTTTTCCGCGACATCATCGGTTTGCCGGTGCTGCGGGAAAATCCCGAGCGGGGCATTGTCTTCCTGCGCATCTCGCAAGGCTATGCAGGGCACACAGCCGTGCTGGCGCTGTTTGACGGCGGCAAGGCCGATGGCAATTCAGCCCGCCCGGAAAACGGGCTGCATCATCTTGCCCTCTCTGTGGAACACGCGGACCTGCCGAAAGTGGCTGCATGGTATGAGGCCAACGACATTGCCTACACGGTCGAGGATTTCGAGTGGGCGGGCTGGCGCGGCATCTTCACCCATGATCCGGACGGGAACATGCTGGAGATCGTCGCTAAGCTGCCGGATCAAACGGGGGAAAGTTCAGGCATATGACCGGGATTGAAGATGCAGACCTGCCCGGCGTGACCTGGGCTGACACATTCACGCTTGATGTGCCGCAAGGTGGGCTGGATGCCGAAAGGGCGGCGCGCCTGGCGCTCGACCGAATCCCCGGCTGGGCACGCTGGCTCATGCGGCTGCGCAACAGGCTGGTTGCCCCGTTCGGCCTGAAGCCTGCGCCGGATGAGACCCTGCCGCCACAAGCCGCCATCGGCATGTTCCCGGTGATCTCGAGCGCGTCGGACAAGGTGGTGCTCGGCCTCAATGACAAGCATCTCGATTTCCGCATTGTGATCACGGTCCGCGAAGCTTCAACGGGCGGGCAGCGCGTCAGCGCGACGACTTTGGTGAAGGTGAACAATGGTTTCGGCCGGGCCTATCTCGCCGCGGTCATGCCGTTCCACAAGCTGATCGTGCCGGTGACGCTCCGGCAGATCCTGAAAGCTGCGTGAATCCGGCACGTTAGCGTGCGGGACCGTCGGAATCATGATTGCAACCGGAGCGGGGCTGGTTCACATCTAAGGTGTGTGCAGACCCTCCGGAGCGACCATGCGTTCACGATTGCCGATCCTTGCCCTTCTTTCAGCGCTGACCTTCGTTTTTCTCCCGCCTTCCGCCTTTGCGGCGATCAAGGGCCTGCCGCAAGGATGCGAACCGGTGGACGGGAACTTCATTGATCTCGTGCTGAACGGCAACTCTGTCACGGGCATCAACCCGGCATCCGGCAAGACCTATCGCGAGTATCTCTCGGGAAGCGGGCGATCCTATCTGGAAACCGCCGATGGCCGCGTCCAGCAAGGCGAGTGGCGGGTGGCCGAGCGCGGCATCTGCTTCCGGTATGGCGGCGGTGACTGGGATTGCAAGGCGATGGGCATGTCGGAATGCAGTGCCGGCAAGTACCGCTATTCCTACCTCAAGCTCATTGACGGCAAGGCGTCCATCACCGGGCACATCTCGGTCCTGAGCAAGGGCGATGCCCACAGCCTGCTTGCCAAGCATGAACGCGGAACGGTGACGGCGCAGACTGCTGCGCCTGCTGTTGTTCCGGGCAAGCCCGCCGCTTCGCAGAAGGACACCGAACGTCGTGACGTCTTGGGAGCCTCAAAACCCTGCCTGGTGACGGCCAAGCGGCAGAACATCCTGAACATGTTCGCCAACAACACCTATTTCGGGGTGAATGCCAAGACCGGCGTGCAATTCCAGGAGTTCCTCAAAAGCGATTGGCGGGCCTATGTGCGCGGCAGCGACGGCACCGTGAAGGAAGGCAGCTGGAGCGTCACCGACGACCAGATCTGCTTTGACTATGGCAAGGGCAAAGGCTGCCGCTTTGTTGCGCTCATCGGCTGCACCAGCGGCGGCTATGCTGCGGCTTTCGCCGAGAAGGAAGGCGAGGTGCTGAAGGCGCGCAGCCTTGTCCGCTTCTCCAAGCGGGGCGACACGGAATCCCTCTATGCCGATTTTGCCCGGCAGAACCCCAAGCTCGTCAAGCAGCGTGCCACTGCCGAACTGTTCATCCAGGCATCGGAGGAACAGGAACGCCAGAAGAAGGCGGAAGCCGTCCGGCGCGAACGGGAGGCGGAACGCGCGCGCCAGCAGGCAGCGTCGGCCCGGCGCGACAAGTCCAAGGATGTCTGCTGGCAGATCAAGGATGAAAGCGCACGCAATGCATGCCTTGGGAACACGTTCCTGACAAAGAGCGAGAATGCCCGCAATGTGCTGCTGGGCAATTGTTTTACGATGACCGGATCCAACAAGGACTTCATCGTCCAGGTTTGCTCGCGGGGCAAGCAGGGATGCTCGATATCGCGCGACACGGACACTGCGGTCGCATGTTCATCCTGCAACGGAGACCGGCAGTGGCTGGCAACTTGGGCGGCGGGGGTTACGCTACGCTGCTACAAATGATCCCGCCGCCAAGGCGTCTTAAGCAAAACAAGAAAAGGATCACCCTTCCTTGTCTTCCTTGACGGTTTCATCGGCAGGCTCGACGGCATCTGCCGGCGTGGAAATCGGCGTCTGAGGGACGCTGATGCTCGCCGTCACGGTCGAGTCAACAGAGGCTGACTTGTTGGAATAGGGGCAGGCACTGGCCGAGGCAGTGGCAAAGGCCACAACGGCAAACGTGGCAAGAAGGGTCTTCATCAGGAAACTCCTTTGTCGCGCATTTACAGTGCAAAAGTCCCCCATGGAGCGCCTGCTGGCAAATCACGATTTCTTGCGAATCAAAAAAGATTCAAAAGCAGCCTTTCCGGTGACGGCTTGTTCACCACATCGTGGTTGGATCATCGACGAGAAGGCGGGTATCCGCAGACAAAACGGGACTTCAACATGACTGGCATGACATCACCCCTCCGGCAGACACGCACGGCACTTTTGATTGGCGTGTTCAGCCTCGCGCTTGCCGCTCCGGCGCTGGCGCAGGATGCGCAGGATGCGCCGGATCCGGGCATTGAATTCGAAGCCGGCGGCGGCATTTCTGTCGATCCGGCCTATGAGGGATCGTCCACCTATGTGCTTTCGCCTTGGCCGATTGTCCGGCTGAAGCGTCTGACCCTGCCGGGCGGGTTCACCATCGGCGGCAAGGAGGGTGGCTTTTCGGTCAAGCCGTTGTTCCGTCTGCTGTCGGCACGAACCGGCAAGGACTTTCCGGCGCTGCGCGGCCTTGGCCGGGTTGATACTGCCTTCGAGCTCGGCCTTGGCGCTTCCTACACCGCTCAATACTGGTCGGTCTTTGCGCAGGCGCGGCGCGGCATCACCGGCCATGACGGGATTGTCGGCGAAGCGGGAGCTGACGCCATCATCCGCCCGATGGACGGGCTGAAGCTGACCGCCGGCCCGCGCCTTTCCTTTGCCAGCAAGGACTACATGAAGACCTATTTCGGCGTCACGCCTGCGCAATCGGCGACGTCCGGTCTGGCGCAGCATGTCGCCGGTGCCGGGGTGAAGTCGGTCGGTGCGGAAGTGGGCTTCCGCTATGACATGGACGAGGATTGGGCGCTTGAGGGCGGTGCCAGCTATGCGCGCCTTGTCGGGGCTGCCGGAAAATCGCCGATCACCAAATTGGGTTCCAAGGACCAGTTCGGTGTGCGCATCGGCATTGTCCGGGCGATCGAACTGGGCTTCTGATTCCGGTTCAACAGATCTGCAAATGGAAAAGCCGGTCCCGAGGGGCCGGCTTTTTTCATTGGGCACAAGATGCGAGAATTGGTCAGTCGGCGCGGGTGACCGTGTAGCCTGCCTTGCGCAGCAGCTCGACCAAGCCATCGGCACCGGGAAGGTGCAATGCGCCAACGGCGATGAAGGCCTTGCCCTTGTCGATTAGCGGAGCCGCATTGGTGGCCATACCCTGGTTGCGGGTGGTGACCATGACCTTCTCGAACTCGGCATAGTCTTCCGCAGCGCCAGGCTTGCCTGGCGAGACAGCCTCGAACAGGGGCCAGATCATGCCGGTGTCGCCCTTGGTGTAGAGCACGATCATGGTTTCGATCATGTCGTCAATCGTGTCGCCAAGCGCCAGCGTGTCAACCAGACCCGAGACGTGCAGCTCCAGCGGCAGCGATTCCATGGCGGAAAGCTGGCTGAGCATGGTTTCCAGCCCCGCCAGCTCTTTTCCGGCCGCGGTGGCATCCTGTGCCAGCTTCATGTCGAGGAAGGGGGCCTTGGCCTTCTTGCGGGCCATTTCGCAAGCGGGCAGCGCAATGGCCGACGAGACGACCCAGGGCTTCATGGCGTTCACGGTAACGATGGGCATGCCGCGCTTTTCCAGCTCGGCTTCCACCATGGCGCGGTCGGCTTCCGGGATGAGGCCGGACAGGGTTCTGCCGTCCGTAAACATGATCATGTCGAGGCGGCTCATCAATGTGGCTGCAGCCTTGGCCTCGTCGAGCGCTTCAAGGGCTTCGAGCGCCACGGTGCTGGCGCCGTCAAAAGCGGCCTCAGCATTGGCGGGCAGTGTGATGACGCGCGGATCGGTCAGGTGCATGGTGCCGAACAGGAAAGAGGGCTCGACGCCGTCCTTCTCGATCTTCCACAACAGGCCCTCGCCATTCAGCGTTTCGGCAGCCTTCTTGCGGATCGCGGCGAGCTTTTCAGGTTCGCTCCATTCCATGACAGCGATCAGGTCCGTGCCGGTGCAGGCAGGCATTTCTTCAGCCTGTGCGCGGCTGCCAACAGCAGCCAGCGTTGCCAGAAAGGCCAGCAGGAACAGCATGTTAACTGCACCGATGAGGCGCAGCAGCGGAACGGAGAGCCTGTCGGCGGCATGGACAAGTGTTTTCATGGTGCCATGCATGCCAGAAATTCGGAGCCAAACCGTTAACGCGGTCGCGCAGATGCCACCGATTTTCGCCGGTCAGGCGCGCGGGTGTGCCGCGTCGTAAATGTCCAGCAGCCGGGCAGTATCAACACCGGTATAGACCTGCGTGGTCGAAAGGCTGGCATGGCCCAGCAGTTCCTGGATGGTGCGCAAATCGCCTCCGCGCCCCAGCAGATGGGTGGCGAAGGAATGGCGCAGCGCATGCGGCGTGGCGCTGTCAGGCAGGCCGAGCGCGCCGCGCATG
>JBGSQC010000333.1:0-10073 GCA_041738295.1 Zhengella sp.
ACGCTCGGCATCGCGCTGTCGTCTGGCACCGATGTCGCGCGCGAGGCTGCCGCCATCACGCTGATGCGGCCTGACCTCATGCTGGTGCCTGCCGCGCTGGACATTGCCGGGCGCACCAAGCGCACCATCACGCAGAACCTCGTCTGGGCCTTCCTCTATAACATCATCGGCATTCCGCTTGCCGCCTTCGGCATCCTGTCACCGGCCTTTGCCGGTGCTGCGATGGCCTTCTCGTCGGTCTCGGTCGTCACCAATTCCGCACTTCTTGCCCGCTGGAAGCCGGCCGCCCGTCCATGATCCCGATCCGCATTGATGATCCGGCGGACCCGCGCATTGCCGCCTACCGCGACATCCGCGAGCGTGACCTCGCCGGGCGCGACGGCCTGTTCATAGCCGAAGGCAAGGTGGTTCTGACGGTGCTGTTTTCGGCGCGGCGCTTCAAGGCGCGCTCGGCACTGATTCTCGAAAGCCGCCTGCCCGGCATGGCAGACACACTGGCGCTGGCTGATCCATCCATGCCGGTCTTCGTGGCTAGCGCCGCTGTGATGGATGCGGTGGCCGGCTTTCCGGTCCATCGCGGCATCCTGGCATTGGGTGAGCGCCGCCCGCCCGAAACAATCGCCTCGGCCCTGCCGGACACCGGACAGCCTTCCCTGGTCGTGGCACTCGCTGGCCTCGCCAATCATGACAATATGGGCGCGATCTTCCGCAATGCCGCAGCCTTCGGCGCCGATGCGGTGGTGATGGATGAAACGAGCTGCGATCCGCTCTACCGCAAGGCAATCCGCGTCTCGGTGGGCGCAGCGCTGAAGGTGCCGTTCGTCCGCCAGGGCAGCGCTGAAGCCATGGTCGAAGCCCTTGTCACCCGAGGCTATCGCGTTCTGGCCCTGTCACCGTCCGGCAGCATGGAACTGGGCGAGGCACCGCGCTCTGCGCGCACCGCCCTGCTGCTCGGAACCGAGGGCGAAGGCCTGCCGCAACCGCTCATGGAGCGCCTTGATACCGTGCGCATCGGCATGCGGGAAGACTTTGACAGCCTGAACGTGGCAACGGCAGGCGCCATCGCGCTCCATCATTTCCGCCGGGTGTAAACTGGCCTATTCCACCTTTTCGCGGGCGGCCTGCTGCAGCGCGCGCACCCTGTCTGCGAGACTGATCACCTGAGCCGGAACGCCATTGGCTGCGCCGCGCTCGGGCGCCCCGGCAAGAATGGAATGGATCGGCGATTGCGGCCCTTCCAGTGCCGCCGTCATGCGCACCACTTCGGCAGCCAGATCATTGATCTGCTCGCGCAGCAGCGCGCTCTGGCGCTTCTGGTCGTCCCAGTCTTCCGAGCGGGCACGCTCCTGCGCCTTGAGATCCCTGCGCAGCACCTTGTTGTCCCGGTCGGCGGCCTTCAGCTGCTGCTCCACGCGCTTGCTTTCCTGCTTGAGCATGGCGATTGCCTTTTCGACATCACCACCTGTGGCGCCCTCCAGCAGCTTTTGCATCTGAAGCGCCATGGAGGCCAGATCGCCTTCGAGGCGGAGCTTTTCCTGCTCGGCAGCGGTTGCCGCTTTGGTTGCCCCGTCAACAGCGGAGCGGGTCAGCTTGGCATCCTCGCGCAGGCGCGCCAGTTCCTTTTCGCGCCGTTCCAGCTTTTCCTCGCGGTCAGCCAGCGAGCTCAACAGGCGCTCAAGCTTGCGCTCGGTCTTGTCCAGCTTTTTGCGCTCGCTCTCCAGCTGGTCACGCAGCGCGCGGGCTTCCGCGCTGCTGGCATGCGCCATGGCCTCGCTCTCGCGCCGTGCCGCGCGGATGGCCTCCATCTCCGACGAGATCCGTTCAATGTCGGCCTCGCGGCTCAACAGCTCGATCTGGCGGTTGGAGGATGTCAGCGACAGCTCGTCGACACGGTTGCGCTCCTTCTCCAGTTCCAGCGCACGCGCTTCCAGCCGGGCCTGCGCATCCTGCAGCCGCTCCATGGTGTCATCGAGCTGGTTCTGGCGCTGGTCGAGATCGCGCCGCAACTGGGCACCGCGGGCTTCCAACTCGGTGATGACTGCGCTCTTCTCGTCAATCTGGAGGCCAAGATGCTTCAACTGCTCGCCATTGCGGGCGATCTCGGCAACCTGCGCATTGGCACGGTCCTTGAAGTCCTTCACGCTCATTTCGAGTCGCCGCGTCGACATGGCGAACTCGGCGCGCATGCGGTCCTTGTCGGCCGATATCTCGGTCAGCGTCAACGGGACGGAGGCCTCAATGCGATGGCGGGTCAGCGACACGGCGCGGCGCCAGATGGCCGGCGCCACCATCAGCGCCAGGAAGCCGGCGCACAGGAAGCCAAGGGCAAACAGGAGGACAGACTGGATCACTGGTTTTGCTCGCTGAACAGGACATGGGCGCTGTCATACGCCATTGGCCTGCGAATGTGCCATGGCGGGGCATGGCAAATCCAGCCCCCGGCCCGGTTTACCAGTCCTTAACCTTAAGGACGAAGCGGCTGTGCATTAGCTTGAACGGCGGCCTGCTTCAGCAGACCGCCAATCACGGTCTCAGAACGGATTCCAGGTCGGTTTCTGGGTCAGTTTCAGATAGCCGACATTGAGGCCAAGGCGCGCGCCAAGGCCTGTCTTGATGGGAACAAGCAGCACATCATTGTTCTTGAGAACATGGAAGCCCAGGCCCGCGATGACATAGGCCGAGCCCGAAACGCCAAGGAAGCGGCGGTAAAGCTCTTCCACCTGGTCCATCTGGTAAACCAGCATCATGGTGCGCGACCCCTGGCCGCCAAAATCCCAGCCGATCGACGGACCCTGCCAGAAGACCTTGTGATCACCGGCATTCTTGGTGAACAGCGTGCCTTCGCCATAGGTCAGGCCGCCGACTATGGCCCCGGATCCTTCCTCGCCCAGCACATAGCCGTTGGGCAGGCCGTATTGGGCAAAGATCTTTTCCACCAGCGTGGCAAGGCCACCGGTGGTGGAGCCGAAAAAGCGGTGGCCCGCATCAACGATTTCCTGGGGACCGTACTGGTCGGCAGCGCGCGCAGGAGCAGCCTTCAGGAAAGCCAGTGCCATCACGGCAGCCACGATCAGGGTTCTGGGCAGCAAGCGCCCGACAAAATGTGCAAACATGCGTCCAATTCTCCGTGCGGGAGCACATCTGCCTGACGCCCTTGGCCGCCCGCGCTCTCTTGGCGCTGTTCAGCCCTTCATCTTGTGCAGTCTATGGTCCAAGTCTTTTTCTTTGCTTAAGTTCACCATCAAACGTGGCCTTTCAATGACGGAACATCGTCAGGTCGCAGGCCTTTTCTTGCCCCCTGCCCCGCCCCTCGTGTATCGCAATGGTCAAGCAGGCTGGGATGATTCGCCCGGTTGCCGCCCCATGCCGGGGCCGCGCAGCCCGGTGGTCGATTTTCAAGGGGATTGCCACCATGGCTGACATTTTCACGCTTTCTGCAACCGATCTCGGCGCACTGCTTTGCAGCCGCGTGTGCCATGACATCATTTCGCCGGTCGGCGCCATCAACAACGGCCTGGAACTGCTGGATGAAGGCGGCGCCGACGAGGACGCGATGAACCTGATCCGCGCCTCGGCCCGCAATGCTTCGGCAAGACTACAGTTTGCCCGCATCTCCTTTGGCGCGGCAGGCTCCGCCGGCATGCTGATCGACACTGGCGATGCCCATGCGGTTGCCACCGCCTACATCGCCAATGAGAAGCCGGAACTGGAATGGATCTGCGCACGCGCGCTCCTGCCCAAGAAAAAGGTTAAGATGCTGCTCAACCTGATCCTGATTTCGCTCTCCACCATTCCGCGCGGCGGCTCCATCAAGGTGGAATTGGAAAATCTCGATGCTTCACCGCTGTTCCGCCTGACCTCGGTTGGCAAGATGATCCGCGTACCGCCGAAATTCCTCGAGCTTCATGGCGGCAACACGCCCTCCGAGCCGATCGACGCCCATGCGGTCCAGCCCTACTACACGCTGCTTCTGGCACGCGAATCCGGCATGAAGATCGACATCCACGCCACCGGCGAGGAAGTGGTGCTGACCGCCAGCTGATCAACCCAGACGCGCACCTGTCATTCGGCTTCAAATAGCTGCAATTGGGACGTGCGTCTTTCACCTCTGTTTACCAATTCAGCCTAGTCTGATGGACAGGCATGAGAGCAGCCCGGCTGCCAAGGGAACATGTGATGAAGCGCTGTCTGATCGTTGACGACTCTGCGGTGATCCGCAAGGTTGCCAAACGCGTCCTCAATTCCGAGATATTGCGCATTCTGGAAGCCGGGTCCGCCGGGGCGGCGCTTGCCGCCTGCCGGGAAGACATGCCTGAATACATCATCCTTGATGCCTCGCTGCCGGACATGACAACGCTGGATTTTCTGGGCGCGCTCAGGGAAATTCCCGGCAGCCGCCGTCCCATCGTTCTTCTCATGGTGATCGAGCTCGACATCGTGCCGATCATGCGGGCCAAGCGCGCGGGCGCATCGGGCTATCTGATGAAGCCTTTCGACCGCGAATCGCTGAACCGGCAGTTCCGCGACCAGGTGGAAAAAGCCCTGCGCAAGCAGGCCGAAGCCGCCTGAGGCACTTCAGTTTTCTTAGAGGCACTGCATCACCAGCGCGAGCCCTCGCTTGCGCGGCCTGTGATTGCGTGCTGACGGTTTTCAAAGCCCTTCGCGCAAACGAAAAACCCGGCACCGGTTTTTGAAGAACCGGTGGCCGGGCTGTTTGCGGCCGGCTGAGGGGCGCAGCCGGGGAAGTCTGGTCAGGCGCTCTCGCGCACGTCTTCCGGCTCGCGCAGCACATAGCCGCGGCCCCAGACGGTTTCGATGAAGTTCTGGCCGCCCGAGGCCGTGTCCAGCTTCTTGCGCAGCTTGCAGATAAACACGTCGATGATCTTCAGTTCCGGCTCGTCCATGCCGCCATAAAGATGGTTCAGGAACATATCCTTGGTCAGCGTGGTGCCCTTGCGCAGCGAGAGCAGCTCCAGCATCTGGTATTCCTTGCCGGTCAGGTGGACGCGCTGTCCGCCGACTTCAACCGTCTTGGCATCGAGATTGACCACCAGATCGCCGGTGGTGATGACCGACTGGGCATGGCCCTTGGAACGGCGGACGATGGCGTGGATGCGGGCAACCAGCTCATCCTTGTGGAACGGCTTGGTCATGTAGTCGTCGGCACCGAAGCCCAGGCCGCGCACCTTGTCCTCGATGCCGGCCATGCCGGAAAGGATGAGGATCGGCGTCTTGACCTTGGAGAGGCGCAGCGTGCGCAGCACTTCATAGCCGGACATGTCGGGAAGGTTCAGGTCGAGCAGGATGATGTCGTAATCATACAGCTTGCCCAGGTCGACGCCCTCTTCACCGAGGTCCGTCGTGTAAACGTTGAAGCTTTCCGACTTCAGCATCAATTCGATGCTCTGTGCCGTCGCGCTATCATCTTCAATCAGCAGAACTCGCATTTCCAATCCCCTTTTCCGCGCCCGTCCGGAGCAGCACCCCTCGGCTGGCGGAACAGTCATTGCCCGATCCGAAGCCTGACACCAAATGGTTAACAAAATCCGAATCTGCATTGCAAGCGACCGGTATTTTGTTAAGCATCCACTCTCAAGCCATTGTTAAACAATCACTTTCACTCACTTTTGCAGCATTCATAAATCTTAAGAAACCCGCCTAATGGATTCAGAAGACTCAAAATTGCCGCTTTAACCAACACGACACGTTTTTTTTACCGCGCCTTAATTTCCAGCCCCTATGATTAACAATGCCCGTAAACGAAAGGTTACCGAGAGGGTTCAAGGCAATGAAATCTTCATTGTTTGCGAATCACCGGGGCCGGACGCGAAAGGCACGCCTGAAAAGGCCGCAGATTTTAGTGTGGAGTAATGAGTCATGAAATCGCGCGACAACCTTGTTCGGCTGAAACTGTTTCAGGTGAACGAAAAGAGACGTCAGCTGTCCCAGCTTGACATGATGATTGCCGAATTCGACCGCAAGGCCGCAGAGCTCGAGCTCCAGATCGCGTCTGAGGAAAAGAAGGCCGGCATCACCGACCAGTCCCATTTCGCCTATCCGACCTTCGCCAAGGCGGCGCGCCAGCGGCGCGAGAACCTGCTCAATTCGCAGGCCGACCTGAAGGTGCAGCGCGACAGCGCCGAGGCAGCGCTGGCCGAGGCCGAAGCCGAACTGGGCAAGGCCGAACTGCTCGAAAACCGCGACATGAAATCGCGCGAGGCCACCGAAAGCCGCCGCTCCATGATCGGGTGAGGGCTACCCGGCCACTGATCGTTCTCCCACAGCGCTGGCCTTCCCAAGCTTTGTCTCGGGAAGGATATGGCGAAGATCGCGCCCGGAATCACATCGCCCGTCCGCGCGTTGCTGTGGCAACACCTAGCGCTTGCCCGTCAACCTGCCCGCCAGATACTCGTCAAACGGCAGTGCTTGCCCTCCGGTCGCAAGCGGGACCCTGGTGCTGTCGAAGCAAATGTCATAGGCCGTTTCCACTTTCGGGAAGGCCACGAAATCCACGCCGAACCCGCCGACCATCGAACACGGCTTGCCGTTCTTTGGATCATAGACGTAGCTGACGCCGGAGCCGTGCGGAACTTGCGCACACAGGCATTTGTAGAGATCAGTGCGGACGGAATCCGGCACGCCGATGGCATCAAAGACTGCCTGCATCTTGAAATGATTGAGCTTTTTCAACCGTTGCGATACCCGCTGGTGAGTCCCTGTCGGATCAGCGGGAAAGGGATCGGGCCACCCATTGGTGCGCGCCACCTCGCGCAGGCGGTTGCGCCAATCTGCAGTGCTGACATGCGGATCGGCCTTGCTGACCGCAATGAACACCGCATCGCGAATGAGCGATGGCGGCACCGGCCGGTTGCCCATGATGGTCTTGAGATGGTCATGGGCATCCAGGAAGCCGGAGGCAAAGCCTTCCGCCTGCTCTTTCTCGGTCGCGCCGAAAAGGCGTTTTTGCAAGGGATCAAGCGCTTCAAACTGGGGTTTTGCCGCAGCCAGGGTGGCGGCCCGCACTTTTGCCACAGCCTCCCCGCGCTGCCAGCTGCGAAACTTGGCGAGGATGATGTCATCAAGCGCCTTGTCGTCGATTTCGCCGGTCTGGCCCACCGCTGCCCGCGCCTCCTCCACTGCCCGCCGGGCGGACACATAAACCGCATCTCCCCCGCGAAGTCCTTGCGGCAACTGGCCGTCTCCCTGCTTCCAGGCTTCATAGAGCGCGCGCGTCCGATCGTCCTCGAACACAGCCCGCAGCTTTTTTCCCTCGGTGATCGCCACCACGGCAGCGGTGCGGGCCACCGCGCACTTCGGACAGAGCGCATCAATGGCCGCAATGGCCGCTGCCTCGATCACATCCCTTGCAGATCCGTCCGGCAAGGCACCCGCCACCGCCTCGGAAACATCCACGCCGGCTTCCTTGAGGATTTTCGCCGCTGCCGCATTGTCGCCGAGCATCCTCTTCACCCGTACAAGTTCTTTGGGTGAAACAGTGTCGAGCATGGACTTGATGAAAAAGCGGTTGAAGCCCGACAGGGTCGGATCATTCCCGGCCTGCTGGTTGGCGCGCTCTGCCTTCCAGTAGTCATAGCCGTTGATCATGATCTTCTTCAATTGTTCGGCTCCGCCATGGGGAATGGCGAAGCTGCCGAGACCGGCCTTGACGAAGTCGGCCATCTTTCCTTCCGCATCGACATCATGACCGAAGCTCGCTTTCACTTGCCCGGTACTCTGCACCTTGTCGTCATAGGCATCGGCTTGCACAGCGTGGAGCGGCACAGTGGAAAGCGCTACGGAAGCCGAAAGGAAAAGGACCAGCTTTGAGAGACGGGTCATGGGGCACCTGCGCTTTCCTTGAAATCGGCCTTTGCCGCTTCGATCCACGTGGCCGGGTCAAACCCGGCATCCGGCTGCTCCGATCCATCATACGGCAGGCCGTCATCGGCACCCGGCAGCCGATCGATTGCCAGTCCGAGCAAGGTCAGCGCAGCCGGATCGTGCTGGCGCAGCGGCGCGGCAAAGATCGCGACATGGCCCTTGAGCTCAGGCAGCCCGCAGGCAAGAAGCGTTTCCACCCGGCGCCCTCCGGCAGCCAGTTCCACACGCTGCGTCGTCACCGTCAGATCAAAATCGCCCGGCCACTCCCGGTCGAGCACCATTTCCACCGCCCGCGTGGACGAAGCGCAGACATTCAGGCCGGCCCTGAAGGTGCCGTCCTCGTTGCGGCTGAACTGCGCATGGACAAACGAACCAAGCCAGAGATCGGACCCCGCGTCCGGAAGCAGGCTCACCGCAAAGGAAAGTGCTGCGACCGACGGGTCAACCACGCCATGCAGGCGGGCCGGTCCACCCGGTTCGTCCGGTTCCGCCAGGCGGAAAAGCGGCTGTGCCGAGACAAGACCGGTATGGCCCCACAGGTTTCCGGGAAGCACCCGGACATCGAGCTGCCCGTTTTCGAGCCTCGCCATCGATGCGAAATCGCCGCCGTTGACCGCCAATTCCGACCACTCTTGTCCGCCCGACGGCGGGAACACCTGCGCGCCTTGGTCCGGCTCGGGCAAAGGTGCGGCAGCGCGGCTTCCATGGGTCGAAAGAATGCTCGCTGACCTCAGCATCAGCTTTGATCCGCCCGGAAGCGGAACGGAAGCCACCAGCATTTCAAGCCCGGCAAAAGGCCCGAAGGCAGGAGGCCTCCCGACCATCATGGCGTCGCCATTGGACGGAAAGACATAGATCCCGTCGCGGTCCACGCGGATCCCCAGATGGTCCGGCATCCCGTCCAGCAGGGCCTCGCCAAGCGGCTGTCCTTCATGGGTCAGTGACAGCTTCGTCCCGAACCCCGACGGTTGCAGCACCGCATGAAAGGAAGGCTCCGACAGGCAGGGAACGAAGCGCCCCGGGCACAGGATCACCAGCGCATTGTCTGTCCCGACCGGGTCGAAGGACAGCTGGATTTCGGTCGCCGCACCCGCATCAAGGTCTCCAAGGTTGATCAATGTTCCGGTGGATGCAACGCCGTCCCCGCCGGTCGCGGCATCGGCCGGAATCCTGATCGTCAGCCCGTCGGCATTGAAGGTTCCGAACTCCTCCAGCACGCCACCGCCCCAGGCAAAGGGGCGGAACCGTCCAGCCGCATCGGGAATGATGGTTTCGCGTGTGGTGCTTGCCGGAGACTTTAAACCGGCCGCTTCAGATCCGGGTTTCGCCGCGCCGGCATCGGCTGCGGGCGCCTCCCCGGCGGATGCACCCGGATCGGTCGCGGTCACGGCACCCTGGTCTTCGGTGGCCGATTCAATCAGGCTTCCCGGCGCGCCCAGTCCGTCCAGCAGCCGGGCGTGGCCTCTTGGTGCAAGGGCGGAAACGATGACTTCGCGGTCCACGGTCAGGTAGAGGAACAGACGGACGGAAACCGGCAGCGTCTTGCCACCCTGCCGCACGACAAAGCCCTCCACTCTGGCGTCGAAGCCGGAGTATTGCCCGAACCGGAATGCCTCGACCGACAAGACTTCGCCATTGCCGAGATACTTTTGCGCATACTTCGCAACGAAACTGCGGAAGGCCTTTTCCGTGTCTTGCCCGGCATCGGGTTCGAGCACGCTGACCGACAGGAATGCAAGTCCGGACGGCGTGCCGCCGGCGAGCCAGTCCTTGTGGTTGAGCCGCCAGTTCAACACCGGCCCGTCTTCTGCCTCGATATCGGCACTCCAGTCATCGGGAACAGTGAGGACAAATCCGAAGCCACTTTCATCCAGCCGGCCGGCCCGCACAGTCACTGCCTGCGCCGCGGCGGGCGCAACAAAAAGCATCCCGACCGGGCCGCTGACATAAGGGCTTGCCCAGGCGCATGCAGCGAGCAATGGATAAATGAGGAACCTGAACCGTGACAGCATGAGAACCTGATCCTCCAGCTGTGTCCAACCTTGTTCAGGAATCCTAGCGCCGTCGCTCACGTCCAACCTTGATTGGCATCAAGTGACGTTGTCCCCCTTACCGGATCAAATCCTTCCACTCCGGGTGCCGCAGGCTTTGCGCCTTGAAAAACGGGCAGAGCGGAATGATCTTCCAGCCGC
>JBGSQC010000362.1:0-29521 GCA_041738295.1 Zhengella sp.
GATGCGCCGCCCGCGCTGGCCGTTTGACTGGCGCGCGGCGCTCGCCTTCATGGTGCGGCTGGCGCCCTTGCGGCCAATGCCTGCTATCAATTCCTGAAGGACATGGGAGGGAAGCGCGGTCTTGACGGCTTCGACGATCACTTCCGAGCGTTCCGGATTGTCTCGGTCCTCGCCGTCGGGCTGGTCCGGCTGGTCAGCCTGCCTGTCCTCGGGCTGCGGTGGCGCTTCCTCTTCTTCCTCTTCGGGTGAAGGCAGTTGCGTGGCGCGGTGCGCCAAAACCAGCCGCGAGGCTACGGCTACCGCCTGTTCATCACCCGCGCGCAGGCCGCTCAGCGCGGCAACGGCCTTGGCCACGGCCACGGCCTGTATGACAAAGCGTGGCGATGCCACGCCCAGCATGACGCCCGCCTGAACGAACTCGGCCACCCAGGCATCCGATATGGCGACCTTGGCCAAGTTTTTCCTGGCAATGGCGATGTCCTCGGGCAGCCATGCCGCTTCTGCCTGCTCGACCACGAGAAAAGCCAGCCGTTCGGAAAGCTTTGGCGCGACGGCAGCATCTTCGTCGTCAAGGCGGGTGGTGGCCAGAACCAGGAGCGCCTTGTCATCGATTGCAGCGGCGCAGGCCGAGATGCAGGCCGGATCCAGCCGCTCGGCCCGGCGCACCATCAGGCCGGAAGCGCCGCAGGTTTGCAGCAGGCCCGGCGTATAACTTGGAGCGCCCAATGCCAGCGTCGTTGCGAGGTCCAGCGCGCCGGTCAGCGTTTCAAGCGGGACGCTCGACGGGATAGTTTTCAATGGCGACCGATCAGCCGCTGCCGTGGCGAAAGCGGCCAGAAATGCGGCTTCGGCGCCGTCATCGATCAGCGCGCCGCCAAATGCAGGCCCGCACAATGCCAGTAGTCCCGCGACCCAGGTGGCATCGTTGTGGGCCGCTTCGGTCATTGGACCAGCACCTCGCCCAACGCCCTCTCGATGCGCACCGCCGAACCGCTTTCCTCCAGCGGATTGCGCCGCAACCGGTGACGCAACGACGGCAGCGCCATGCGCTTCACATGCGCCAGCGTGACGGTCTTCTGCTTCTCAAAGGCTGCGAGGGCGCGCGAGGCGCGGATCAGTGTCAACTGCCCGCGCAGGCCGTCAGTCTTCAGCGCGAGGCAAAGCGTTGCCGCCTTTTCCTGCACCTCGTCGGGAACGGTGACCTCGGCCAGCCGCTTGCGCCCCGAGACAATGCGCGCCTGCAGCGCCTTTTCCTGCGCCTGCCACAGCTCGCAAAAGGCCTGCGGATCGCGCTCATAGGCGTCGCGGCGCTTGACGATCTCGACCCAGGTGGGAACATCCTGCGGGGTGCGGACCTCGACCGACAGGCCGAAACGATCCAGCAATTGCGGGCGCAACTCGCCCTCCTCCGGATTGCCGCTGCCGATCAGCACGAATTTCGCCGGGTGGCGCACGCTGAGGCCTTCGCGCTCGAACAGGTTCTCGCCGGAGGCCGCCACATCGAGCAGCAGGTCGACCAGATGGTCTTCCAGCAGGTTGACCTCGTCGATGTAGAGGAAGCCGCGATTGGCCTTTGCCAGCAGGCCCGGCTCGAAGACCTTCTCGCCGCGCGCAAGCGCCCGCTCCAGGTCCAGCGCACCGGCCACGCGGTCCTCTGTAGCGCCCAGCGGCAGATCGACAACCGGAACACGGATGCTTTCCACCACCGGCTTCGCCAGCTGCTGGCAGTGCTCGCAGGCCTGTTGCGGCGCGGCGGGATCACAATGATAGGGGCAATCCTTCACCGCCTTGATGGGCGGCAGGAGCGCTGCGAAGGCGCGCACCGTGGTGGACTTTCCCGTGCCCCGGTCGCCCATCGCCAGCAATCCGCCGATCAGCGGATCAACGGCGGTCAGGATCAGGCTGGTCTTCAATTCGTCCTGCGCGGCAACAGCCGAGAACGGGAAAACGGGTCGTGGCCCGGCCCGGCCATGCTTTCCGTTCAGTGATGCGGCACCCGTTGCCATTCGCGGCGTCCTCCCCCGTTTTGCCGACAGGCTATGCTGCCATCAGCGGAAGATCAATCGCTTGTCCATTATTATGGACACCTTCAGCATCATCATTTGATCCAATTGCATGCGAATAGGTGCTTCGATTCAAGAGGATCGCTTGCCGCTTCTCCTAGGTGTCAATTTTTATTGACACTGCTTGACGCAGATCAAGGCCCGGAAAGACGCCACCCAGCACCTTGGGCGATCATGTCGGCACCGGGAGTAACAGCCATGCATGTCGTGCTCGTCCACCCCAACTATCACTCCGGCGGTGCTGAAATTGCCGGAAACTGGCCGCCTGCCTGGGCTGCCTATCTGGCCGGCGGGCTTCGCACAGCAGGCTATGAAAAAGTCACTTTATCGACGCGATGACCGATAACCTGTCTGACGAGGAGATCGAAAGGCAGCTGGTTGCCGCTGATCCCGACGTCATTGGCGTCACCTCCATCACGCCATCAATCTACAAGGCGGAATCGGTGCTGGAGATCGCCAGTCGCGCGACGCCCCGGGCGGTCCGCGTCTTGGGCGGTGTGCATGCCACCTTCATGTACAAGCAGGTGCTGAGCGAAGCGCCATGGGTGGATGTGATCGTGCGCGGCGAAGGCGAAGAGATTTTCGTCAACCTGATCCGCTGCATCGACGAAGGCCGGTGGCCGCAGGAGCGCGGATCGATCAAGGGCCTTGCCTACACCGAAGATGACACCATCGTCGCCACGCAAGCTGCCCCGACCATCAAGGATCTCGATGCGATCGTTCCGGACTGGAACATCCTCAAGTGGGAAAACTACATCTACATTCCTCTTGGCGTGCGCGTTGCCATTCCGAACATGGCGCGAGGCTGCCCCTTCACCTGCTCCTTCTGCTCGCAATGGAAATTCTGGCGCGATTACCGCGTCCGCGATCCGAAGAAGGTGGTCGACGAGATCGAGAAGCTGGTGAACGATCATGGTGTCGGTTTCTTCATCCTGGCCGACGAGGAACCGACCATCAACAAGAAGAAGTTCCGCGAGTTCTGCGAGGAACTGATCGCGCGCGGCCTTCCCGACAAGGTGAAGTGGGGCATCAACACCCGCGTGACCGATATCTACCGCGACAAGGACGATTTGCATTTCTGGCGCAAGGCGGGGCTCGTTCATGTCAGCCTCGGCACCGAGGCGGCGGCCCAGCTGAAGCTCGACCGTTTCAACAAGGAAACCAAGGTGGCCGAAAACAAGGAGGCGATCCGCCTGCTGCGCGAAGCCGACATCTTCACCGAAGCCCAGTTCATTGTTGGCCTCGACAACGAGACCGCCGAAACATTGGAAGAAACCTACCGCATGGCCTGGGACTGGCAACCGGATCTCGCCAACTGGTCCATGTATACCCCCTGGCCGTTCACACCGCTGTTCCAGGAACTGGGTGACAAGGTCGAGGTGTTCGACTTCTCGAAGTACAACTTCGTCACGCCGATCATGAAGCCGGATGCCATGGAGCGCTCCGAACTGCTGGACCGAGTGATGAACAATTACCGCCGCTTCTACATGCGCAAGGCTCTGTTCCACTACCCGTGGCGGGGCACCGGTTTCCGCCGGCGCTATCTGCTCGGCTGCCTGAAGGCCTTCCTGCGCGCCGGGGTGCAACGCACCTTCTATGATCTCGGCAAGGTCGGCTATTGGGGTCCGCAGTCGAAGAAGAATGTCGATTTCCATTTTGACGATACCCGCGAGATTGCTGCGGCCCAGATGGACGACTGGAATGCGCTGAGCGAGAAAAAGCTGAAGGCGCGCGAGCGCAAGGAAGCGGTGAAGGCGCAGCTAAAAGCCAGCGCCATGCCCACCGTGATGGCTTGCGGCGGCGGGCCGGCAACGGTCACGGAGAGCTGCGAGAAGGCGCCGCTGCACTGATGCAGGTCTCCGCTGCACTGGTGCAGGACGCGGCTCGGATCGGGCCGAATGCCATCATCCAGCTTGGCGAGACCTTTGCCGCGCGCGCGATGCTGGACGAGGCTGCCGCGATCTATGCCAAGGCCGATTGCCCGCAGCTGTTGGGCAATCCTCCACAGGTGATGGTGGACGAGGCCATCGTCGCGCGACTGTTCAAGGCGGTTATAGAAGAGCTTTCGCCTGCCATGGCGCGCGACATCCTGACGGAAGCCGGACGGCGCACGGGCGACTATATCCTTGCCAACCGTATCCCGGCGCCTGCCCGGCTCATCCTGCCGCTTCTGCCGAGACGGCTGGCCAAGCGCATCCTGCTGGCGGCTATCGGCAAGCACGCCTGGACCTTCGCCGGGTCAGGCCGCTTCAGCTACACCGGGGGGACACCCACAATCGTTTCCATCGGGCACAATCCCGTGGCCATTGCACTTGGTTGCGTATGGCACGAGGCGGTGTTCACGCGGCTGTTTTCCGCCCTGCTGTCATCACCAGCTACAGTCCGCGAAGACCAATGCTGCGGCCATGGCGCTGAGGCTTGCACGTTCAGGATCGAGTGATGCTTGCCGTAAACTGACCGCCTGCCTGGGCAGCTGATCTGACCGCCTGACCTCGTACAGCACGCTATGAAACAGTTACGTTCATTGATGCGATGACAGACAATCCGTCTGACGAGGAGATTGAAAGGCAACTGGTCGCCGCTGATCTCGACTTCATTGGCGTCACCCCCATCGCGCCGTCGATCTACAAGGCGGAATCGGTGCTGGAACCTTTGCCGCTGCCGCGCGGTTCCTCTCTCACCCTTGGTGGCAGCGAGGTTTTGGAATGTGGCAACAAGTCATGGTGGAGTTGAGTTCCGGAGGTGGCCCCAATATCGTGATCATCGGCGTCCGCATCGTCGGCACCATTATCTTCTGCGGATTGATCGGCTACGAGCGCGAGCTTCACAGAAACAGCGCAGGCCTTCGCACCAACATTCTTGTTGGCCTCGCCTCGGCAGCCTTTGCGCTGATTACATTGACGATGCTCGATACCTCCCTGGACGAGGATGTCAGCGCTGACCCTCTTCGGCTGGTGGAGGCGGTCACCCATGGGGTCGCCTTTCTCGCCGCCGGCATCATCGTTTTTTCAAAGGGCGAGGTGCGTGGCGTGACCACCGGCGCCAGCCTCTGGATTTCGGCATCCATTGGCCTTGCGGTCGGCCTTGGCTACTGGGCGATCGCCAGTATGGTCACACTGGTCGGCGTCTTTGTGTTGACGGTCTTGCGTTGGGTCCAGATTACGGCCGGTCTGAAGGATGGAGACGATTAAGGCGTGCTTCCGATGTCCAAGCAACAGGAAGCCACGATCCTATCACTATCTTGCGAAGTTCTGGACCAGGATTGTCTTGGCGATGGGGACGCCGGGGCTCTCCAGACCTATTCAGTTCGTCTTGCCTGGCCTTGGATGCAGCGTTCGTATCAGGCTGAATTCCACGGGCTTCAGCATCGGTTCCGCGCTGGACGGCTGCCGGGTCGGTATAATTCACCTCGTCACCTGTGCGGCCACTATCGATATCCTGGACGCAACATTGGTTTTCGCGGGCGATTGTCGGCTAGGACAGCAGGGTGATCAAATTGCGCGCGGTCTTGGAGGATTTCCGCCAGGGTCTTCCGTGTCGGCACCAGCCTCCCTATGTTCGTCGTGTAACGAGGGAAAGCGCGATGACCGAGATTTGGAGCAAAGATGTCCTGCATTTCTGGTTTGAAGAACTGACGCAGCAGGATTGGTTTGCCGGCGGCGAAGAGCTGGACAGGCGGATTGCAGAGCGGTTTGCAGGACTGCACGAGGAGATGGGCAAGGCAATTCCGGCAGATGCCCTGCTGGATGGCGAGGCTGCTCTTGCAGCCATCATCGTGCTCGACCAGTTCAGCCGAAACATGTTCCGCGGTTCCGCAAAGGCTTTCGCGCAGGACGGCCTTGCGCTGGCGCTGACCCACAATGCGCTACGGTCGGCCTTTGACCAGGCTTTGGACAATGACCACAAGCAATTCCTTATCATGCCGCTCATGCATTCGGAGGCCCTGTCTGACCAGGAGCTTTGCGTCAGCCAGTTTGAAGCGATGGACAGCGAGAACAGTTTGAAATTCGCGCAAGAGCATCGCGACACGATTGCCAAGTTCGGCCGGTTCCCGCACCGCAATGAAGTCCTTGGCCGGGAGACGACGCCGGACGAGCGTGACTATCTTGAAACCGCGAACCGCTACGGCCAGTAATTTTGACCTTTACGTCAATGTAAGTTTTATATATGCCGATTTTCGAGTGAGGAGACTTCGCAGACGCCCTGTTCCGGTGCACGATGGAACCAAGAGCGTTGCGCAAACGGGAGGAAGACCATGACCGCCACAGCCATGACCGCCAAGCCTTGGGCCGCCAGCTATCCGCCCGGCGTACCGCTGGACATGCCCAAGTCCGAACATGCCTCGTTGGGTGACCTTCTGGTGGCATCCTGCAAGCAGCACGCATCGAAGCCCGCCTTCTCATCCATGGGCAAGGAACTGAGCTTTGCCGACACGCTGGCCATGAGCGAGAAGATCGGCGGCTACCTCCAGTCCAAGGGACTGGTGCGCGGCGCGCGCGTGGCTCTGATGATGCCGAATGTGCTGCAATACCCGGTCTCGATGATGGGGGTGCTTCGCGCCGACTATGCGGTGGTCAATGTGAACCCGCTCTACACACCGCGCGAACTGGAACACCAGTTGAACGATTCCGGCGCGGAAGCCATCATCATCCTTGAGAATTTCGCCTCGACACTGCAGCAGGTGGTGGCGCGCACCAAAGTCAAGCATGTCATTGTCGCTTCGATGGGCGACCTGCTCGGCTTCAAGGGGCTGATCGTCAATTTCGTGGTGCGCAAGGTGAAAAAGCTCGTCCCCGCCTGGTCACTACCGGGTCATGTCGGCTTCAATGATGCGCTGGCCGCTGGCGCCAAGGCCGGTCTCAAGCCGGTTGCAGTGACGGGCGATGATGTCGCCTTCCTGCAATATACCGGTGGCACGACGGGTGTTTCCAAGGGTGCGGTGCTGCTGCATCGCAACGTCATTGCCAATGTCATGCAGAACACCGCATGGCTGCAGGCGGCCTTCATCAACAAGGCCCGGCCGGACACAATGATCTATGTCTGCGCTCTGCCCCTCTACCACATCTTCGCGCTTACGGTGAACGCGCTGATGGGAATGCGCGAAGGCGCCATGAACGTGCTCATTCCCAATCCGCGCGACATTCCGGCCTTTGTCAAAGAGTTGCAGAATCACAAGTTCAATGTGTTTCCCGGCCTCAACACGCTGTTCAACGCGCTGCTCAACAACGAAGATTTCCGCAAGCTCGACTTCTCCGGCCTTGTGTTGTCGCTGGGTGGCGGCATGGCGGTGCAGCGCGCGGTCGCCGAGCGCTGGAAGGCTCTGACGGGAAATGTGATTTCTGAAGGCTACGGCCTGTCGGAGACTGCTCCGGTTGCAACCGCCAACCGCTTTGACGCTACGGAGTTTTCGGGCACGATCGGCCTGCCGATCCCCGGCACGGAAATCGCCATCCGCGACGATGAAGGCGTTGATGTTGCACTCGGCGATGTCGGCGAGATCTGCATCCGCGGTCCGCAGGTGATGGCAGGCTATTGGAACCGCGATGACGAGACAGCCAAGGTGATGACCGCCGACGGCTTCTTCAAGTCCGGCGACATGGGCTTCATGGACGACCGAGGCTATGTGAAGATTGTTGACCGCAAGAAGGACATGATCCTCGTTTCCGGCTTCAACGTCTATCCGACCGAGATCGAGGACGTGATGGCGGCGCATCCGGGCGTCCTGGAATCGGCAGCCATCGGCGTGCCGGACGAGCATTCGGGAGAAGTGCCGAAGCTCTTCGTGGTGCGCAAGGACCCTGCCCTGACGGTTGAGGACCTGATGGCCTATGCCAAGGAAAACCTGACCGGCTACAAGCGCCCGAAGACCATCGAGTTCCGCGACGAACTGCCGAAGAGCAATGTCGGCAAGATCCTGCGGCGCGAATTGCGCAGCTAAGAAATCTTCTGATAGTGAGCTATGGAAAGGCGGCTTTGGCCGCCTTTTCTTTTGCCCGGTGCTAGAGCACTTTTCGACCGATCAGGCTGATTGCACCGTGAGAATGCCGGGAAGTTCCGTGGCGCTGCCGATCACCAAATCGGCAAGGGCTTCAAGGGTCTGGCGTGTTCCGGTGCCGGAAAGGACACCGATGGCAAGGCCTGCACCAGCGGCCCTGGCGCAGTGCATGTCATGGGCATTGTCGCCCACCATGGCAACGGCAGACGGGGCTATATCCATGGCTTCAGCAAAGGACAGCACCATATCCGGCGCAGGCTTCGGGCGTGCCACGCTGTCATAGCCGATCACCTGATCAAACAGCGAGAGAAGACCATGGGCCTCCATCGCGGTCACTGCGCCCTGGCGCACATCATTGGTGGCAATGCCCAGCTTGAAGCCGGCTTTGCGCAAGGCACGCAGCGCTTCACCCATGCCCGGCAACAAGACAGTACCCTTGACGGCATGGAGAGCGGCACGCTCGTCGAACGCATGAGTTCGGGAAACAAGTTCACCGGGATCAACGCCAGCCCACAGGACCGCCGCAACCTCGGCATTGGTTCCGGCGGCAACGATGGAATCCGGCAGGAAGCGTGTACCCGTGGGATCAAGACCGAGCAGTGCCAGCAGGCTTTCAGCCTTCTGCCCGTCTCCGTTTGCAGCACGAAGCGCTTCTGCGCGGGCAAACGGTGTCCAGGTTCCTTCGAAGTCAATAAGTGTGCCGTCCTTGTCAAACAGGATGGCGCTGACCGGATGCTTCATGATGGCCGCATGTCCCTGATGGCAGCAACGAGACCAGCTGTCGAGGCATCACGCCCGGAGGCATCCTGTCTGCCCTCGATCACCGGCTGGAGATTGGTGGCCAATTCCTTGCCCAGTTCCACGCCCCACTGGTCATAGGCATTGATGCCGAAGAGGGCCGCTTCCACAAACACCCGGTGTTCGTAGAGCGCAATCAGCCGGCCAAGCGCAAAGGGCGTCAGCAAGCGGTGCAGGATGGTGACCGAAGGCCTGTTGCCGGGGAATGTCCGGTGACGGGCGAGATGCTCGGCCGCCTCGCCCTGCAAGCCCTTCGCATGGGATTGAGCCAGCGCCTCTTCATACGTCCGCCCGCGCATCAGGGCTTCCGACTGCGCCAGGCAATTGGCAAGGAGCAGATCCTGATGAACCCGAAGATCCGGTTCGTGCGATTGCGCACCGACGATGAATTCGACCGGAATCACGTCCGTTCCCTGATGCAGCAACTGAAAGAAAGCGTGCTGCCCGTTGGTGCCGGGTTCGCCCCAGACCACGGGGCCGGTAGGGCCGTCAACGGAGGCCCCATCACGGCGTACACCCTTGCCATTGGATTCCATGTCGAGCTGCTGGAGATAGGCCGGAAGGCGGGCAAGCCGCTGGTCGTAGGGAATGACCGCACGGGTCGGATACCCGCAGGCAACGCGGTGCCACCAGCCGATGAGACCAAGCAGGACCGGGATGTTGTCTTTCAGCGGCGCTTCGCGGAAGTGCCGATCCATGGCATTGGCACCTGCAAGAAACTCTGCAAAGCGCGCCGGTCCGATGGCAATCATCACCGGCAGGCCGATCGCCGACCAGACCGAGTAACGGCCTCCGACCCAGTCCCAGAAGCCGAAGGTCCGGTACTCGGCAATGCCGAAGGCGGCCACCTTGTCGAGCGCGGTGGAAACGGCGGCAAAGTGCGCACCCACCGCCGCCTCGCCGAGCGCAGCGGCAATCCAGCGGCGCGCAGTGGTGGCATTGGTCATGGTCTCGATGGTGGTGAATGTCTTGGAGGCAATGATGAAGAGCGTCGTCTGCGGATCAAGCGTCTTCAGCGTGTCGGCCATATGGGCGCTGTCGACATTGGAAACATAATGCAGGCGCGGGCCGTCATGGTAAGGCGCCAGTGAGCCTGTCACCATGACCGGTCCGAGATCGGACCCGCCGATGCCGATATTCACCACATCGGTGAAAGACTTTCCGCCATGCCCGGCAATAGCCCCAGAGCGGATCCCTTCAGCAAAGTGACCCATGGCGGCCAGCACTTCATGGACAGCCGGAACGACATTCATCCCATCAACGAGATACGTCTCGTCCGCCTTGGCGCGAAGCGCGACATGCAGGACGGCGCGGTTTTCGGTGGAGTTGATCCGTTCTCCGGCGAACATGGCATCGCGCAGAGCTTCCACACCGCAAGCGTCAGCCAGTGCCATCAGCTTGTCCAGCGCCGTCTCGTCCAGTGTGGTCTTTGACCAATCGATCAGCAGGTCATCCAGCCGTCGTGAATGGCGAAGGAACCGCGCCGGTTCGCTGGCGAAAACCTGCCGCATGGAAATACCGGCAAGCCGGGTGGCCTCAGCCATAACATCAGCCACACATTTGTCCCTGTCTTCACGTTCCACGGAACACCTCTGCCTTGCCAAACTTCGACCAATTCAATCGATTTAATTCCCTATACACCGACCCCATCCGGCGCCAAAGCAAAAAGTGGCGGCAGGAATGGCCACCTCCTCCGAAAGGCGGGGGCGGACTTTGGTGCCATGGACAATCGCCTGTCCCTTGGCTACTCCCAATGAAAGGCAAATCCAAGGGAGGCAATGGACATGGCTGTCGAAATGGAAGGTGAGGAGCGCATTCCAGCATCGGTGGAAACCGTCTGGCAGGCACTGAACAATCCGGAAATCCTCAAATCGTGCATTCCCGGTTGCGAGTCGCTCGACATGAAGGACGGCACCAACATGGAGGCCGTCGTTGCGCTCAAGATCGGGCCGATCAAGGCGCGCTTCAATGGCGCGGTCGAATTGCTCAACCTGAACCCGCCCCATTCCTACACCATCCAGGGCGAAGGAAAGGGCGGCATTGCCGGCTTTGCCAAAGGTGGAGCTGATGTGAAACTTGCCGAGGACGGCGAAGGCGGAACCATCCTGACCTATGTGGCCAAGGCTGATGTCGGCGGCAAGATCGCCATGTTGGGCAGCCGGCTTATCGTTTCGACCTCGAAGAAGCTGGCTGGAGAGTTCTTTTCCAGCCTCAACGCAAAGATTACCGGAGCAGCCTGACCGTCAGCGCCTTATTTGGCACTGCCGGAAAATTGTGCTGGCCGCTTTTCCAGGAAGGCGGAGACGCCTTCCTTGTAGTCGTTGGACCGGCCGGCCTCGCGCTGTAGTTCCCGCTCAAGGTCAAGTTGCTCATCCAGCGAGTTGGTTGCAGCGGCCTGGATCGCTTTCTTGGTCAGTGCCAGGGTGAAGGTCGGCCCCTTGGCCAGGCTTTCGGCCAATGCCAAGGCTTCTTTCATCAGGTTTTCGTCATCGACGACCTTCCAGATCATGCCCCATTTTTCAGCGATCTCTGCTGACACCGGTTCTGCGGTCAGAGCCAGCGCCTTGGCGCGCGCCTCGCCGATGAGCTTGGCCAGCCAGAAGGTGCCGCCGGAATCAGGCACCAGGGCGATCTTGGAAAATGCCTGGATGAAGCGAGCTGACCGGGCAGCCAGCACGATGTCACAGGCCAGAGCAATGTTGGCACCGGCACCGGCGGCCACGCCATTGACCGCACAGATGACCGGCTTTTCCAGCGCGCGGATCTGGCGCACCAGCGGATTGTAATAGGTCTCGATGGTCATTCCGAGGTCCGGATTGTCACCCAGCATCTTCGGGTCACGGTCTGAGAGGTCCTGCCCTGCGCAAAATCCACGGCCTGAACCTGTCAGCAGCACGGCGCGGCATCCCTCATCGTCGCGGCAATTGTCGAGTGCAGCCCGCAGGGCCAGATGCTGCTCGACATTGAACGAGTTCAGCTTTTCCGGGCGGTTCAGGGTGACAATCGTCACGGCGCCTTGGCGCTCCACCAGCACTGGGCTGCTGCTCATGAGGTATCCTCCGCTGCCGGTCTGCCGCCGGACTTCATGTTACAAGGAATAGTGGCTCCGTCCTGATCTTGTCACGCCCGGCAATCGGGTCAAGTCAGAACTTGCCGACGGCGTTGATGAAGACGCCCTGGTCGTTCAGCGTCAGGTCGCGCAGATCATCGGAGAAGCGACCGAAATTGTAACCGACGCCCAGTTTCATGTTGTCACCGAAATGGCGATAGAGCGCAGCGAGGAAGCCATATTGGGTGGTGCCGGTTTCCACCAGATGCAGCACGCGGGCTTCAGCCAGGAAATCCCACTTCTTCACAATATGGATGTCGGCCCGCAGAATGCCGAGATGAGCGGAGCTTGGTGTCCAGATCTGAGCGGTGCGTTCGCGGCGTTCGCCGATGCGCATGCCGTATTTTGCACCGACAGTCAGCCAGCGATTGACATCATAGTTGCCGTCAATGCTGAAGATGTGGCTGCGCTGTGCAGGACCGCGTGTTTCCCCGTTGACATTGACCTGATCGCCGCTCGGAAGATCGTGCAGGAAGGTGTATTTCATGAGCATGTTGAAGCGGTCGTGCTCGACCGGGCGATAGGCCGCAGCAAGGGAGGCTTCGGCATATTTGCCGTCCCGGATATTCTGGCCGGGCGATTTCGAGAACAGCAGGTCACCGGCGGCCTGCAGGCGCCAGTCCTCGTTTGGCTTCCAGGCCACGGCAACCCCGCCGAGCCAGGTGTCCATGTCGCGGGTGCTGTCATCGGACCGTTCGCGGCGGTATTCGCCTCTCCAGCGAGCGTTCCAACCGCTTTCCTCATCCTTGTAGGACAGGGTGGCGGAGATGGCCTTGCGGTCGAAATCGGAACCGTTGGTCGTCCCGGAGACCGAATCGTCCGTGATGGTTCCGGCCTCAAAGCCTGCGGTCAGGCTCCAGGCTTTGGTCGGCTGGTAGGAGACGCCATAGGTCTGGCCCAGCGTTCTCTTCTTGCCAAAAAGATCGAGATCGCTTTCGGTGAAGACCGAGAGTTCGTCCGTCAGGCGGCGTTTGGCACCGGCAACCACCGTTCCCATGTCGCGCCCGGACAGGACCGAACCGGTGTCGCTCCAGATGCGATCGGGGTCCAGCCGGTAACCGATGTAGCAATGATCATCGGCTGTCGGATCATAGCCGATCGAGGCCAGGCCGCCCCAGCCGGTGGTGCCGTAGGAGAGTTCAGCGCCAAGCTTCAACCGGTCGCTCAGCCGGTACTCAATGCCTGCGCCAAGGCGGTCATTGCGGCGGATATCGCCGTCCTTTGCCAGGGTTCCCTGGCCAAAGGCATAGGCCATGCGATCTTCGTCCCAGCGATACTCAACCCTGACACCGGCATCGAGACGGTCGCCATTGTAACCGCGCCGAATGGTGGCCGGCGTCCGCAGTTCCATGTAGCCGAGGCCCGCGGAGACCTTCCAGCGCTCATCGAGTTGCCAGGCGATATCGGCCTTGCCATCGCGCTTGGATTTGCCGTCACGGTCAGAATAATCATCATAACGCGCGCCGAAGCTGACAGTGTCACTGGCTGCGATGCGCGCATCCACGCCCCAGATCAACTGATCGGCGCTGACATTTTCCGACAGCGTCTGGAAGCCCCTCTGGCGTTGCTCGACATAGGCACCGAAATGGCCTTTGACCCGGTCGCCGGTGACTTCGGCCAAGTCGGCCTGGGCCTTGATGCGCCAGGAAAGTGCCGAGCGCCCATTCAATCCGTTGTTTGTCCCGGTAACGCTGGTGATGCCGCCATCATTGGAAAAGGAGGTGGCGAAGCCGGGCCCGCGTGAGCCGGCAACTTCTGCTTCGACCCAGGTCTTTTCGGAATATCGAAGCTTGATGTCGGCAGCGAGTGCCTGCTGGTCGGCACCGGCGGTCTTCTCGCTCATGCCGGTCAAAGCCACTCGGATGCGGTCATTGATCCATTGCTCGGCTCGGCCGCCATAGGAATAGCCGGAGACATCGCCGCCGGCGGGTGTGTATTCATACTGGACGACCAGATAGACTTCGGAGCCGCCGAGCGCTCCGCTGCGAACCGGACCAGAACTGCCGGTGGCCGATGGCAGCGAGTGGCGCAGGATGAGAACACCCTGCATGTAGTCAATGTCGTAATCCGTCCCTTCGACGAGGACATGGCGCTCGATAACGATTCCGGTCACCGGATCACGGATCTCGGCGACGATGCTTTCAGATCCGGTCGTGATGTCCTGCTGCTTCAGGAAAAAGGAGGATCCACCGGTGCCACGAAACACTTCACGCTGGGGGAGCGTGCCCGGCTGCGAAGCATGGACCATGATGTCGGTCCGGCGCTCTCCGAAGGATGTCACCTGCGGTGATTTGTAGTGGGCCTTGGCACCATAGAGCGCGCGGCTTGACGCCAGGAATGTGGTGCCGGTGACGCGGGTCTTGTAGTTTCCCCACATGACATGGCTATCGCCCTTGTCGAGGCGCACATAGAAGCGGCCTTGCGTGGGTGCATCCTCGACAATGGTCGAATCGTCGCCATAGATCGGATAGTAGTCATCGGGATCAAGACGCCTGAGGATGGAACGGGCGTCCTTTTCATCAAAGTTCCGGAACAGCGAACCGATCGGCTTGTCACCGGTGTCGGCGGCGGCCGTCAGCAGATACTCACCCTTGATTTTTCCCTTGAGATAGAAGGCCATGCGTCCGCGGGTGTAAACGTCGTCATACTCGCCCGGACTGGCTGCCTTGAGTGCCTTGTCACCAAAGCGCTTTCCGACGGTGAAATCAGCCAGACCGACATAAAACCAGTCGTTCTGCCGGATGTTGATGTCGCGCTCGACTTCAACAATCCGGCTGTCCATTCCCGGTGCTGCAATGGAAATGCGATGATCGCCCGGCGCGATGATGCGTTGGGCGACGAAGCGGCCATTGTCGTCCACGGGGATGGCTTCACCCATGACGTCAACTGTCGTTCCCGGCATGGCGTTTGCGCCATGAACAGTGACTGCGCCGCCATAGACCTTGATGTTGCGGGTTGCCGTGCGGTCTTCACCCATGCCCGGCGCTACGGCCTCACGTGCTTGGGCAGAAAAATTGCGGGCGCTGCGCGTCAGCGGCAGGGCCACGGTCTCGTCAAAGCGCCCCTTGTCATCATAGACACGAAGCCGGTAGCTGAAATCCTTTGCCCCTTCATCGGGCATGGTCCAGCGTGCTGCACCGTTTGGCTCGACCGGAATGACAATATCCGGAAGGTCATACCCCGTCTCATCCGTTGCAGATACGATGATTTCGGCGCGCTCGATGAAAGCCGGATAGTTGGTGGTGGCAAGAAAATCGACATTTTCCCCGGCTTGGTAGGTCGCCCTGACGGGCGCTGTCGAAACATTGAGAAGCGGCCTGGTATTCAGCCCGTCGAATGTCAGCCGGACATCAACCTCAGCCAGTAGGCGGTCTGCCTTCCGATTCGGGTCCTGCTTTGCAGAAGCCCGGTCCTGCTTGCCAGCTTCCCCGTCATCGACGGAAATGACGAACGGATCTTCGGCCCGGGCCTTGTCTGCCTGCAGGGCTGCCGCACCCATGACGAGCATCATGGCAGCAGTTGAAACCAACCGCTTTCTCCATCCTTTCATCGTCATTTCTGGTGTGCTCAATTCCCGTTCCTGAGTCAGGTCCAACCCCTGCCTTGTGAATGAGTTATTAATTTTCTTGGTTAATCGCCGGTTAACGGCGCCGATTTATTGGCCTCGCTTGGTGCGAATTTCGATATGAAGTTCATAGGGTTCGCCACGCTCCTTCCACATCTTGCGGATTTCGGCCTCGACGCCTTCAAGGCGTTCTCCCATCAAGGCGCGGTCCTCGGCGCTCACATAGACAACGAGGAGATGCGACCAGCGCTCCTCCAGGATGCCGACGAGCTTGCCGAGCCCTTCCTTCCAGGTTGGAGCCAGTTCGGTGCTTCCGGGCACGAAGGCGGCATCCTTGAGGTCGAGGCGCACTTCACGGCCAAGCGATGCGCCGAAGTTCATCTCGACCATCTTGCCGGCCGTCAGGCGCATCACGCGGGGATTTTCCGTGGTCAGGCGATAGCCCGTGGGCAGGGTGCGGGTATCGAGCTTCAGAATGAAGTTCGAGCCTGTTTCCTGATCGGGCAGTTCAGCGCAGGGAACATGGAAGCGCCCGAACTGGTCCGTGGTGATCAGGAGACCGCGCACAGTTGCCACGCGAACCCCGGCTAGACCGGGCTCACCCTGATCCTGGTATCCATTGCCATTCTTGTCGTCGAACACCTTGCCGATGACATCGGAGCAATCAAAAACGGCCTCAGGCAGGATCGTCACCACTGCACGGGCGCGAGGCGCAAGCGGCGTACCGGTGGCATCATTGACGAAGGCGAGGTTCACGTGTTCGCCCGGTTCAGCGGCAGCCGATGCCCGCAGGGTAAGCGTCACCACGATTGCACTGTTGGCGGCAAGCGGACGGCTGCCGAAGTCCAGCGTCTTGCCAGTCTGCACCGGCGCAACAGGCGTCCCGTCAACGCGGGCGCTGTTTGCTACATAGACGAAGCCATCCGGCATGCGGTCGGTGATCGTCACATTGCCAGCGGCAGCAGCCGAGCTGTTCTCAACCCGGATGGTCCAGCCAACCGTTTCACCGCGCCGGATCATCCTGGTATCGGCAATCTTGGTGATGGTAACACCTGCCGTGGAACCAACTGGATCGAGCGGAAGATGGTTGTTCACGACATGCGGGTCGCCGGCAGCAATCAGGAAGGCGAGCATGTACGGCAAACTGGCGGGACCGGCAGGCGGCGTGGTTTCCGTAGCAAGCTGGCACGAGCCGCCGGGCATCGCGTCAAAGCTGCAGGACCCTACGTCGCCAGCACCGGGCACCGGAGCAAGGTTGGTCGAGGGCGCCGGCAGATAGCCGCCGGGTGCAGTCACAGCTATCCGGTACTCGGTGCGACCAGACGGGCAGGCGGGCGCTGCATCGGGAACAATGTCGAAGCGGTAGAAACCGTCTGGCCCAGTGATCTGGTTCTGCTGATCGGCACTGATCAGGCATACCGTCGGCAAAGGCGTTCCGGACGCATCAGTCAATGTCACACGCGCTCCGGCAATCGGCAGTCCGGTAACCGAATTGTATATGACCCCGGACGGATCGATCGCCAGGTTCTGGTCCGCCAAGTTTTGTCCGGCTTCTAGGGTGATGTTCGGGATTCCGCCAACGCGCAGGCCGGACGGATCGCGGAACACGACCTGATAATCGGTTGCTGCCGAAAGGCCGATCACTTCATAGGTGCCATCCGGATTGCTGACTGTGGAACCAACCACGACGCCGTTCCGGACTATTTCAACGGTGTAACCCCCAACCGTGGGTTCCCCGCCATCAAGGAGACCGTTTCCGTTGCTGTCCTGGTAGACCGTACCGGCAATCGACGCCGGAACGTCGACCGGAACGGTGATGGTCGCACTGGCACAATTGGCAGGATTGATCGCATCGCAGATGTCATAGGTCAGCGTGTAGGTGCCGGCCGGCGTACCCGGAGCCAGATCAACGGTGCCGTCCGGGTTGATCGTCAGATAGGAACTGCCTGTTCCCCCGGTTGCCGTTAGCGTGACATTAGTTGCGACCGGACGGATGCCGGCCAGCGTGTCATTGTCGAGGACGTTGATGACACCGGTTACGCCGGTTGTGCCATTCTGGTTGACAGTCACCGTATCGTCGGCGGCTGTGACGCCGAGCGCAACCAGTTCCAGGCTCACGACGGCTGTGGCGCAGTTCCCCGGATTGGCGGCTTCGCACAGCGTATAGTTCTGTGTGTAGGTTCCGGCCGGCGTATTGGTCAGCACGGATATGGTGCCATCCGCAGCGATACTGATCGGACTTCCGGGAACCGGGCTCGGGACAGAGATCAGGAATGTTCCGGGCAGGAAGGATGTGCTTCCGCCGATGGAGTCATTGCCAAGTACCGAACCGAGATTGATCCTCGCAGGCAGGGGCATGCCCGAAACAATCGGATCCAGGTAGACAGCCGACGAGACATCGCCCAGCGGGTCATCGGTGGCAATGATTGCATGCGTATCCACGGTCACGCCGATGGTCAGGGTGTCCGGCGTGATGCCGGTATCCGGTGTCGTCGGGCTGGTCGCGGGCGTCGTAGTGTTGGTGATCGTTTGAGAAGCGGTCCCGGCGACTACGGCACCTTCGAGGGTCAATGTCGCGGTCTGGCCATTGGCGAGCGTACCGATATCCCACAATCCTGTGCCGGGCGCATAGGTGCCCTGGGTGGCAGTGCCATTGGCCGGGGTCGGATTTAGCCCCGCCGGCAGGAGATCGTTCAGGGAAAGGTTGTCGGCAGCGTTGGGACCATGGTTCGTGACCACGATTTGGTAGGTGACTGTTTCATCTTCGGCAACAGTCGTCCCTCCCGAAAGGATGGTCTTGACTGTCGAAATGTCGGTGCCTGTCAGCGAGATGGTGGCGGTGGCTGTCTGAGCGGGCAATGTGGCGCCTGCCGGGGTGACTGCAGTGACCGATACCGTGTCCGAGACAGTACCTGTCTGCAGATGGGTCAAATCAATGATGTGGGTTGCCGTGCAGCTTTCGCTCGCGCCGGGCGCGATTGCCGGAATTGGCAGACCAGCGGCGCAGGTGAGTGTATCTGCCAGCGCATCAACCGGTGTCACTGAAGAAAGCGTGACAGTACCGGTATTGGTGACGGTGACTGCGAATTCCACAACATCGCCAACGGCGGAGAATGTGGTCGATATGGGTGCCTTTGCCACCGAGAAAGACGGCGTCTGGCCGATCAGGGTGACAGTCGGATCGTTGGCTGGATCGCCATCAGTCACGCCATTGATATCGGGGGTTTCAACCAGCGGGTCGCCAGCGTCGGACACCACCGAAACATTGTTTGTGAAGCCGGAAGACGATGCAGTTGCCGTCGCACTGTTCTGGACGCCGCCAGCATTAAGGTCGCCCAGCGTCAGGAGGCGGGACGCACTGAAAGTTGTTGCGTCGCTCGCTCCCGGCGCAAGCAAAGCAAGCGGTCCGCCCGAAACGATTGCGCCCGGATCCGAGACGGTCAAACCGGTGAGCGACACATTGCCTGTGTTTGTCAGGACAAAGGACCAGTTGATGGTATCACCCGCGTCCGTAACCCCGTTGCCATTGGTATCGGCAATGGTTCCAGCCTGCTTGACCAGCAGCAATTCCGGTGTGGACGGAAGAACGCTCACCGCCAAGGTTGACGGCGCTGATGTGACCGTCCCGGTGCCGACATAGATGCCGGTTGCCACTGCCGTGTTGTCGATGGCGGCATAGGCGGGGCCAAGCTGGCCGGTCAGCAGCACGAAGGCGGCAGCATAATGGGTGGCGCTGCGAAGAGCGCGTCCCATTTTTCTGCCAAGTGTGCTGACCGGTTTCACTGTGCTGGCCCCGTCCTTTTTCAGTTGAATGCCTTACTGGGCATCAAATTCGGTCTGGGTGACCGTGTGTGCATAGGTGAAGGTGACGACGGCACCCGGCTGGAGCAGGCTGTAAGTGCCGTTGTTTGCGGCTGCGTCAGACGAGGTGATCGGATTGGTCTGGCTTGCCAGCGGCCCGTCAGACGTCAGGGCTTCGCCTATGATCAGGCCTGCACCGATGGGTGTGCCTTCATGTGTATCGTTGATGGACACATCGGTGATCGCCACGTTGCCGGAGTTGGTGACCGTGTAGGTATAGGTGACGGTATCGCCCACATTAACCGGACCTGGTGTGCTGGACGTCTTGGCGATGGTCAGCTCAGGATAGGCCGGGATAGTGGTCGTGGCCGTATTTGACGGATCGGGATCTGTGAACGGTGTGCCGGCCGGCGTGTCGCCGGAAACTGTCGCCACGTTCGATACTGCGGAGGTTACGCCTGCGGCATTGAATACATCCTCGGCCGAAAGCGTGTAGACGGCTTCAAAGGTGGCCGTAGCGCCGGGAGCCAGCGGCAGAGTGCCAGAGGCCAAGGTGAAGGCCCCGAGCGTACCGGTGCCGTTTTCGCCATCAAACGTCGGCCCAGTGTCGATCGGCGTCACGTTCGACATCGACACGTTGCCGTTGTTGGTCACCGTGTAGGTGTAGGTGATGGTATCGCCCGCATCGGCATTGGCAGCATCTGCGCCGCCGGTCACATCGGGTGCGGCAGCAGACTTGGTAATTGCCAGGTCGGGAGCTGACGGGGTGACCGTCACCGCCACACTGTCGGTGTTGGATGCGACGGGTGCCGCATTGTAGGTACCGTTGGCGGTCGCATCGTTGGTGATGTCGGCATAGGCTGGCACCGTTGAGGCTGTGCCGAGTGCAAGCATTGCCAGACTTGCCACGCCGGACCGGAGGAGTGTCCGGTTCGGAAAAGCCACACTGTTCTTAGCTGTGTTCGTTTTCATCGTTTTCTTCCTTTTTCCGGCAGTCGCCTGCCCCTGTATCCGGATGCCTGAAGCACCGTTGATTGGTCGGGACCGGACGCAAGAGCGCCCGGTCCGCTGTTGGTTATTGCAGGTTGTCGACGTCGCCCTGGACCACGGTGTAGGTGGCTGTGAAGGTGATCGAGTCACCCGGGTTCAGCACATCCCAGCTTCCGTTTGCCGCGGCATCCGTCGAGCCGTTGGTGACGGTGCCGGGGGCTTCGCCACCGGGAACCGGTGCCGTGCCGTAACCGTTGTGAACGTCGCCGACCGTCACGTTGGTGATCGACACGTTGCCGGTGTTGGTCACCGTATAGGTGTAGGTAATCACGTCGTTGACATCAGCTTCGCCCGTCGCGCCGTTGTCCGTGGTGATCACGCCTGCCTTGGCGATGGTCATCGTCGGGCTGGCGGCAATCGTTGACGTTACGGTTGAGGTGGCAGCCGGAGTGACTGTGTTCGTCTGCGGGTCCGTACCGGTCGCCGAAGCGGTGTTTGACACGCCGTTGGTAACACCGGCGGCATTGTTCACATCAGCCTGGGCCAAGGTGTAGGTCGCGGTGAAGGTCTGGCTGGCACCCGGTGCAAGCGAAACCGGAGCGGGCGAGAATGCTGACAGCGCGTTTGTTGCAGCATTGCTGTCGAAGGTCGGGCCGCCATCTGTCGGAGCCACTGCGGTCAGCGTGGTGTTGCCGGTGTTGGTGACGATGTACTGGTAGGTGATGATGTCGCCGCCATCGGTTTCCGTCGCGCTGCCGCCATTGGCAACCGTTGTCGAGGTGATGGACTTGGCAATCGTCATTGAGGAGACGTTCGGAATGGTCGTCGTTGCCGTACAAGAAGCACCGCAAACCGGGTTGACGGTGACTGCTTGCGGATCCGTGCCGGTTGCCGAAGCCGTGTTCGACACGCCATCCGTCACGCCCACTGCATTGTCCACGTCGGTCTGGCTCAACGTGTAAGTGGCGGTAAAAGTCTGGCTGGCGCCGGGAGCCAATGTCGTGGAAGCCGGGGAGAAAGCCGACAAGCTGTTCGTGCCTGCCGTGCCATCAAAAGTCGGTCCGGTATCCGTCGGCGCAACAGCGGTCAGTGTCTGGTTGCCGGTGTTGGTGATCACATACTGGTAGCTGATCACGTCCAGCGCATCGATGGCGGAGGCATTGGCGCCATTGGCCGTCGTCACGCTCGTCACTGTCTTGGTCAGCGTCATCGAGTTGGATTTGTTGACCACGTCGACGTCAACCGAGTCGGTCGGCGGGGTCAGCGTGCCGCCTGCCGGCGTACCGTTGGCAGTGGCCGTGTTCGACAGGAGATTGGCTGCACTTGCTGGACCGGCCAGCAGAATTGAAAATGCAGCTGCCAAACTTGCCGCCCTTGTCCAGATCGAAATCGGCCGCGTCAGCCGCTGTGATCCTGTGATGCTGTTCAAACGTGTGTTCGGTTCCATTGTGCCAACCCCTGAAAGATACCCTGTTGCCTTGTTTTCACTCCGCGATGCCTGCTGTTCACGGACGCCATCGCGAGCGCCCTTCATTCCTGGTGGAGACGTGCAACATCGCTTTCTGTGATTTCGCGTCATTGCAGTTGATCCACGTCTTGCTGGTTCACCGAGTAATCGGCGGTGAACGAAACCGTGTCGCCCGGACGAAGCGATCCCCAGATGCCTGGGCCGGCTGCGTCGGTTGAATCGGCAAGCGGAGCCACATCGCCGGTCAGTGTTTCTGATCCGGGAGAAGGCGTTCCGTTTGATCCGTTGAAGGAGGTTTCCGCGACTGCGACGTTGGCGACGGTGACATTGCCAGTGTTGGTGACGGCATAGGTATAGCGCACCACATCACCGGCACCGGCCTGGCCATCGCTGTTGAGATCGGTCAGCAGGACAGCCGTCTTGTTGATCGAAAGCGATGGCGACTGCGTGATGGATGTAACGGCAGCTGCCGATGTCGAGGGAGCGGTCTGCGCTGTGTCAAATGTGGCAGTGTTGGAGAACGAACCGCCGGTGTCGATGTCTGCCTGGGTCACGGCATAGGTCGCCGTGTAAAACCAGGTTTCGGTCGTGTTGATCTGGCCGTTGGAATTGGTATCGCCCGACGTGTAGGTCGGCCCGCTGGTCAGCGTCTTCGCCGATCCGTTGAGCGTCAGCGCATCGCTGATCGTAAGGCCGTTCAGCGTGGTGTTGCCGGTGTTCTCCACCCTGATCGTGTAAGTGATGGTGCCGGGCGCTGAGATGGAAGAAACGCTTGCAGTCTTTGTCAGCGCAAACTGGGCGACATTGGCAGCAAAATCCCAGGACAGCAGGAAGTTGCCGGTCGCGCTTCCGTAGCCGTCCACCTGGATCCGATAAACCGTACCGGAGGTGACGGTCAGGGTGTTGCGGCTGGCAAAAGTTGTGTTGAAGGTCGTGGCACAGGCATCATCGTTGGATGCGATTGTCGTCAGCGCATTGACTGCTGCGCCCGTGTAGGTCTTCAGCGTGGTGTCGAAATCGGTCTGGGTGTTGGAACAGGTTTCGACGGTCAGCGTGCCATTGGCCGGCGCCGTCCACGAATACCACATTGTGTTGAGGCTGCCGCCGCCAAATGTCGTCGGCTCGCCGGTCTGGCCCGTGGCGCCAACATTGGTTCCGACCAGGCTTCCGCTGGTTCCGGTGATCGTCGTGCCAGGAAAATTGTTTCCAGCCTGAGCCTCACCGGCAGCAACTGCAACCAGGAGACTGGTCGCACCAAGCCTGCAAGCGAGCAAGACAAACGGGCGGGCTGCCCAGCGATGGCGGAATGAGAGCAGCACAAGCGCGGCGACCAGCGAAAGGGCAGACGGCAATGCCGCCTTCCCGAAACCGGCCAACAGAATTGTGTTTTCGTCAAACAAAATAACACACAACCTAGATTGCGACGAATCAGCTGCCCCTGCGTCAAAGACGATGATATATGGGGAAGGACAACCGGATTGCAAGAACCGGTTATCCCCTGCTTTTTCTACTAGGGAATGTGAAGCAAACCCTGCTGCGGCGAGACTGTTTGCAATCATGGTCATTGGAGCACATCCACATCTTGCTGCTGCACCGTGTAGTCGGTTGTAAACTCCACTGTGTCGCCGGGGGCGAGCGTGTCCCAGGTGCCATCTGGCCCCGAATCCGTGGAATCAGCGGCCGGCAGTGCATCATTGCTCAATGTTTCTCCTGACGGTGCAGGCAGCGCGGCAGCGCCGTTGAAGGCGGTTTCGGCGACCGAGACCGCGGATATGGTTACATTGCCACTGTTGCGGACGGCGAAAGTGTAGCGCACGACATCGCCTGCGCCTGCCTGGCCATCGCTGTTGAGATCAGTGAGGATGATGGCTGTCTTGTCGAAGGTCAGCACGGGATTTGCCGTTTCGATGACTTCCAACAGGTCATCGCCGGTCGTTCCGGGATCCGGCGCATCGCTGGTGGCTGCTGCGGTGGTGTTCGTGATGGCGGTCCCTGGCGGAACAGCGTCGACAGTGGCCTCGATGGTCAGGGTCGCAGTGGCACTGTTGGCAATATCACCGATGGTCCAAGCGCCGGTGGCGGAGTTGTAAGTGCCTTGCGAAGGAGTGGAGGCGACATAAGTCAGCCCGGCGGGCAGGAGATCGGTCAGTGTGGCATTGGGCGCGGCACTCGGGCCATTGTTGGTGACCATGATCTGGAATTCCACCGTGCCGCCCACATCCGGTCGGTTGGTTGCCGAAGCGAGCGTCTTCACCGTCACGAGGTCCGAGCGAATGCAGCCGCCATCAAGCAATTGGCCGTAGGAAACGTTGTAATCGACAATGTAATAGCGCTGGTAGACGAAGCCGCTGGCCGGCATAGTGAAGGTGAGGAACGCCGGGGACCCGGAGGGCTGGTCAGCGCTGTCTGATCCGGTCACGGGGAAACGCGCCAGGATGGTTCCGGCGCTGTCCTCGATGGTCATCACCTCGTGATCGACGCCTGCCGCATCGCGGAATTCGACCGTCCGTGACAGTCCGGGAGTGCCCTCCACGCGGGATGTCACAATCACGGCTTCGCCCTCACCGCTGGCGAGTGGTGCTGTCGTGATCTCCGTCACCTTGGTCTGGACGCCCGGAGAGGTCGCGACTGTCTCCGTCGCCGTCACATTTGCAAAAAGCTGGGGCTTGCCATTGATGTCATAGACAAAGGGCGAATTGGAAACGAGCGTGTAGGTGCCTTCGCCTGAGCCTGACGGGGTGAAATTGAACAGTGCCTTCTGCGCGACGAGCGAACAGATGGCTGCAGGAGTGGCTGGGGTCACGGCAGCAGGCCGGGTGTTCGTGACCGTACATTCTATGGCAGCCCCGGCCGCGGTCTGATCAGCGGTAAAGGCAATCGTGCCGGCGATGGTATCGACTGTCGGCTGCGTGGAGTCCGCCGTGCCGGTGCAGGTCGCGCCGTCCATTGTCCAGCCAGGAGGAGCCACTTCGGTCAGTGTCGTTGCGGTTGATGCCGCAGTCAGAGTCTGTGTCGTACCGACAACTCCCACACCATCGGAAACCGTGGTGATATTCTCGCTGGCCCAGCCATTGTCGCCGGTGAACGTGAAAGTGCCGGTTCCGCCAACCGAAACCTTGGTCAGCGTGATGGTTGGTTTTGCAAGGATCGGAACCGCATAATCTTCCACCTCGCCATCGGTCGCACTGGAAGAGAAGTTTGCCGATGACAATGCATCGGAGGTCAGGCGGAAGCGGGCGAAGGTTGTACCCGCTGCTGATGGGGCAGTGAAACCCGAGAAGGTCAGATCGCCGGCCAGCGTGCCGCCAGTGACAGCAGTTGATGCAAACTCGGACGCATCGAAAGCACCGTTGCCGTCAAAGTCAATCCAGGCATAGAGCGTGCCGGTTCCCGCCGCCGTGATGTTGGCTGCCGGGATGGTATAGCTGGTCTGGCCGACTGCCAGGACAGGGAAGGCTGAGACGCCATCATCGGCATCGGCTGCCGCATTGGCATCGTCATAGTCGGCAGCATCCGTTGTGACGGCCGCGCCAAGATGAATGCCCGAAACGACTGTATGGCGCGCCCCGCCGTAACTGGTTCCGGAAAGCGGCGCGTCCGAATAATCTTCCGTGCCCTCACACAGCAATGTCGAGAGCGTAAGCCATTCATTGAAGGCTTCGCCGGGTCCGAAGGGCGGTGGGCCCGGTGAAACACCGAGGCTTGGCAGGATGGCGTCGACGCCTTGACCGCCGACAGTGCCGCCTGCGAAAAAATTACTCGTTATCGTAACGGACGTCGCACCGCGCGGCAGATCGACATACCACGCACGTGTGCTGTTATAGGTGTTGAAAACGCGGAACGAGCCGCCATTCAGGATGCCGCCCGTCGTATCGGTGCCAAAGATTTCGCGCTGGTTGATGTCGAAGCCGGCAGCCGGCGCATAGCGATAGATCGATGTGGATGGTGCCACCGGGTCGTAATAGGTGGCGTTGCCGGTGCCGCCGGTCCAGGACAGGGTGATTTCCGATGCTTGGTTGTCACCTGCGGCACCGCTGTTCGGAAGTCCGCGTCCGCCATAGATGCGAATAACCTGCGAAGGGCTAGTGATCGAAGACAGCGAATAGGTAACAGAGAAACTGTCCGGGCTTGTGGTGTTGTTGGTGTTGAAGGTGGTCAGCAGCGAACTGCCGGCAGCGATACTTGTGCCGGCAAAGCCCGTCGCTGAATTGATGACCAGCGAATAGTTGGCGTTGTAGGGCCCGGCAGCCACCGTGCCTGAATCGGCACCAGTGAACGTGCCCAATGGCGATGTACAGACCTGCGGATTGGGCGGGAGCCCGGTGCCGGACAAATTGACAACCGTGAATGTCACACTGGCGGTGGCGCAATTGGCGGGTATTGCCGCTTCACAAATCTCGTAGTCGAATGTCTTGATGCCTTCCGGCGTACCGGGAGCAACATCAATGGAGCCGTCTGGATTCAACGTGATGCCGGATGGCAAAGGCCCGACTGCCGCAACGGAAACAAGCGGCGTCGCGGCAGGGGAGCCGTCAACGGTATCGGTTCCGCTTCCGTTGTCTGACAGCACATTGAGGATGGCTGACTGCCCCACAGAACCGTCATGTATGCCATATGAAACGTCATCCTGGGCTATCAACACCAATGGTGCCACTACGTTCACCACCTCCGTCAGGTCATCGCCGGTTGTCGTCGGATCCACGCGGTTGCTGCTGGCGGCCGTCGTGGTGTTGGTGATCGTGCTGCCTGCTTGACCGGTGTTGACCGTTCCCTCCAGCGTCAGCGTTGCGGATGCGCCATTGGCGTGCGCCGGGATGGTCCATGTGGGAGCTGCATAGGTTCCAGCCGTCACGGTTCCATTTGTAGCGGTGGCCGTCAGGCCGGCGGGCAGCGCATCAGTGAGCGTGACATTGCCGGCATTGCCGGGGCCATTGTTGGTGACCGTAATCTGATAGGTCACAGTCGAGCCGATAGACGGCGTTGCATCGCCAGAAGTCAGTGTCTTGACCGTGACCAGATTGGCATTTGGCAGCGAAATGTTGATGGTGGCGACGGCAGTGTTGGAATTGGTGGTGCCGTCATTGACCAGAACCGTGACATTGCGCGCCGTCGTGCTCATATTGGCGTTCGGGTTCGAGAAAGTGACCGCACGGATTGCGTTCTGGTAATTCGCTATGCTTGAAGCACCCGTCAGCGTGACCGTGACCTGGCCCGGAGTGCCGGTGTTTACCGTTCCTGTGATGCCGCCCGGCAGCGCACCGATAGCCAGAACGTCACCGGCTTGCGCATTGGTCAGGACGATCGTTGCCGACTGGATCGTCGTCGCATCATAGTTGACGATCGTGCGGTCGGTATCAGCCACAGGAACAGCTGCACCGCCTTCGGTAAATGTCGTCACATAAGATGTGCCGGTCGCCGTCGAGTTGTTCAGGTCGAGATCAAGATTGATCGAGGTTCCGAAATAGCCAAGGAACGCCGCCGTATTGTATTGATTGTCTACAAAATCAGCGACTGCGAAGTTCGCAGTATAGGTCGTACCAGGAACGACCGCCGCTACGGAGCTGATAACTGTCGTATGCCCATCCAGCACCGAATCGGTCACAACGCCAGGAGAGGGCTCATTGTTGCGATAGTAGGCCGAGTTCAGCGACGTGTTGATCGTATCAATGTCAATGCCGGTGCTGATTCCGGGCACGAGAGCAAAGTTGGTGTTGGAATAAGCCCCGCCGCTCAGGAGGATTCGGATGTTGTCGGAAAAGCCCTGTCCGACATATTCGTTGTATTCTTCCGATCCCATCACGATCCGGAAGACAATTTTCGTGACCCCGGGGTTGGGCTGGAACTGGAAATTGAGCTGGGCGATATCCCGCTCGCTGCCCGTCCCGCTTACGCCGGTGCCTGCTCCATCCCAAAAGAAGCTCGATACTCCGGGGACCTGGGCAAGGTTTCCGGTCCCAAGCACCGCTCCGGAAGTTAAGCCGAGATTTGACCCTGTGGTCGTGAAGGTACCGAACGCGCTTGTTGGCGACCCCACATTGAGAGACGGAGTACCCGTGTAGGTGACGCCGTTGGTGCCGGGTGCGCCCATTGCATTGCGCATGTTGGTTGCAGATGCGGATGTGGTGATGGTGATCGTCAGAAGATCGATCCATGACTGCATCACAGCAGCCGACGTTATTGGCCGGGCTTCGACATTGCCAACGGTATATTCCAGATCCCAGTTGCCGCCGAGCGACGCATGACCCGTGCCGTCAACAGAAGCCGCAATATCGCGTCCGGTCAGGCGGCCAAGCAGTTCGACGAAATCCCGGCCTTTTGAGCCATGGGCCAGATCGCAGCCGAACAAAAGGATGTCCCCGCCCGGCGCGAGACTGGCACCAAGGGCTGCAAGGTCCGCACCGCTTTGTCGAAGGGCATCAGCATCCTGTTCGCCGCCAAGAAGCTCCAGCCGCCCCGACGAAGCATGGGATATAATGGCGATAGCGGAAAGATTGCGATGGGCAGCAGCGATCCGCGCCATTTGCCGGAACGGGTCCTCACCCTGGGTAAGGACATGAACCATGTCACCCGGAAGCGACTGCCGATCGAAGGCACCCGCATCACGAACACCCGGATCGACAAAGACAAGACGCGGACCCTGGGAGGCGCGTTCGACTTCTGGTGAGCTGGAAGACGCTGCAGCAGCCGACGGAAATGCGCAGCCGGTCGCGGCGACAGCCACGCTCAACCCCGCTGCGGCCATCAAGGCCTTTATCCGTCCCGCCACCGTGTTTTTCACGGCCCACCTGCCCCTGCCCGGCTTTCACCGGCATTCTTCGAGGGCGCGCCGCCATGGTAACCCTCGCGAATCACTTGGGGAATAGAATCACAGGAAGGCCGGAAGGTGAATCCCTTAACAGTCAATTAATTGATGCATGACGGGGACTTGCAGCCAAGACGTGTCATTTCGGACTCACTTTTCCGGGCAGCCGTGGGCACAATCGATGGCTGACAGTTCGGCAAAATCAGCTATCTTCCCCTCATGACCGATCAGGAAACCAACAGTCTGCTGCCAACCCGCCTGCCGGATTCCGTGCAGAAACCGCTGTTTGCCGGGTGCGCGCCGGAAATCCATCGCGCCGGCAGCGACCTGTTCCTGCAGGACGATCCTGCCGAGCGGCTCTACATGGTGCTCAAGGGGTCGGTCGAGATCAGCATTTATGCCCGCACGGGCCGAAAACTGGTGGCCAATATCCAGCATGGCGGGCTGATCGGCGAGATCGCCACGTTGGACGGAGGCAAGCGAACGGCCACGGCCACCTGCATTTCCGACTGCGAGGTTGTTTCGATTTCACGGCGCCAGATGATGGACCGGATGCGCGACCATCCGGACATTGCGCTAACCATGATCGACCTCTTGTGCAAGCGCATCCGGCGGATCAGCGACGAGTTAGGCGACCAGGCCCTGCTCAACATCGAGGCACGGCTGGCAAAGCGCCTGCTTGGCCTGACCATGACCATGGCAGGTCCTGATGGCTGGATCCGCATTTCGCAAGCCGATCTGGCCGAGCTTCTGGGTGCAACGCGCGAATCGGTCAACAAGACGCTGCGGGAATGGCAGCGGGAGGGCTACGTCGAGAGCCGGCGTGGCGCGGTAGCCGTCCGGGTTCCCGATGCTCTCACCCGCCTGGCCTCCAAAGGCGCTGGCTGACGCCGGACCGCTCAGGCTGCCAAGCGCGAGACGAGGAAGCGC
>JBGSQC010000093.1:0-11020 GCA_041738295.1 Zhengella sp.
GCGAGGGCCATCCGCTCTATTCCTCGGCAAGGCTCTGGGATGACGGCATCATCGACCCGGCAAAAACCCGTGACGTGATCGGACTTTCGCTATCTGCCGCGCTCAACGCGCCGGTGGAAGAAACGAAGTTCGGCGTGTTCAGGATGTGAGGCAAAAAGCATGTTCACGAAAATCCTCATTGCCAATCGTGGCGAGATCGCCTGCCGCGTCATCAAGACGGCCCGGCGCATGGGCATTGCGACGGTCGCGGTCTATTCCGATGCTGACCGAAACGCGCTTCATGTTCGCATGGCTGACGAGGCTGTGGATATCGGACCCGCGCCAGCGGCCGAAAGCTATCTGGTGGCCGAAAAGATCATCGCGGCGGCGCTTGCCACCGGGGCTGAGGCCATCCATCCGGGTTACGGCTTCCTGTCAGAGAACCCCGGCTTCGTGGACAAGGTGGAGGCCGCAGGGCTGACCTTCATCGGGCCGAAATCGGATTCCATCCGCGCCATGGGCCTGAAGGATGCCGCCAAGCGGCTGATGGAAAAGGCCGGCGTGCCTGTGGTTCCGGGCTATCACGGCGATGCACAGGAGCTGGTGCTGCTGGCCTCCAAGGCGAGCGAAATCGGCTATCCGGTGCTGATCAAGGCGTCTGCCGGTGGCGGCGGCAAGGGTATGCGCAAGGTGGAGCGGGCAGAGGATTTCAAGGATGCGCTGACCTCGGCGCGCCGCGAGGCCAAGGCCGCGTTTGGCGATGACCGGGTGCTGGTGGAAAAATACATCGAGAAGCCGCGCCACATCGAGGTGCAGGTGTTCGGCGATGCCCATGGCAATGTGGTGCATCTCTATGAGCGCGATTGCTCGCTGCAGCGCCGCCACCAGAAGGTGATCGAGGAAGCACCGGCGCCGGGCATGACGGCCGAGATGCGCGCGGCGATGACGGGTGCAGCGGTGAAGGCGGCACAGGCGATTTCCTATCGCGGTGCGGGCACGATCGAGTTCATCGTTGACGGCTCCAAGGGACTTCGCGCCGACGGGTTCTGGTTCATGGAAATGAACACGCGCCTGCAGGTGGAGCATCCGGTGACCGAATCCGTCACCAATGTTGATCTGGTGGAATGGCAGTTGCGGGTGGCCGCAGGCGAGCCGCTGCCGCTGACCCAGGAGCAGATCACGCTTTCGGGCCATGCCTTTGAGGCACGCCTCTATGCCGAGGATCCGGCCAAGGGCTTCCTGCCCGCCATCGGCACCCTGCACCACCTCTCCTTCCCGGAAACTGCAGGCAATGGCGCGCTGGTGCGCGTCGATACCGGCGTAGAACAGGGCGATGCGATCAGCCCCTTCTATGATCCGATGATCGCCAAGCTGATCGTCAAGGGTGCCAACCGCGCCACCGCGCTCAAAGGGCTGGCGACGGCGCTTGAGGCCACCCGCGTGGCAGGCTCCACCGCCAATACCGGTTTCCTGGCAGCCCTTGCCCGCCATGAGGGCTTTGCGGCTGGCGATGTGGACACCGGGCTGATCGAGCGCAATCAGCCAGCGCTCACGGCAGCCCCCGCGCCGGGTGCGCGGCAGATGGCGGAAGCAGCGCTTTCTGCATCAGGCCTGAAGCCTGCATCCGGCAATGATCCATGGGACAGCGTGGCCGGCTACAGCCATTTCCACCCGCTGGCCATTGCGCTGGAGCTGACACGCGGTGACGAGGCGCTTCCGGCCAAGGTGATCCCGGTGGATGGGCGCAGCGCGAAGGTCTCGGTTGCCGGGCATCCGCCCATCACCCTGCCCCTCGTCAGTGACAGTGCGGTCCATTGGACTGGCCATGTCACCGTGTTTGCCAAGGGCCACGCCATCGATTTTGCGCTGCGCGATCCCTTTGCCGGCGCCGATGATGCGGCGGGTGCCGACAGGCTGACCGCGCCGATGCCGGGCCTCGTCAAGATCGTCCATGTCGAGACGGGTGCCAAGGTGACAAAAGGCCAGCCGCTGCTGATCCTAGAAGCCATGAAGATGGAACACACCATCTCCGCCCCCCATGATGGCGTGGTGGCCGAGATCGCCACGCAAGGCGCGCAGGTGACCGACGGGACAGTGCTGGTGCGGTTTGAAGAGGAAGCGGTCTAGAGGCCATTCCGATTGACGGAATGAGTGACTGGGATTATCCTTTTACCTTATGATCCGCACCTTTCGAAACAAGGACACTGAACAGCTGTTCAATCGGCGTTTCGTGAAGGCTTATTCCGGGTTCGAGCAGCAGGCCCGGCGAAAATTGGCCATGCTTGATGCAGCACTTGATCTGAACGATCTGCGATCACCGCCCGGCAACAGGCTGGAATCACTATCCGGTGACCGGTCTGGCCAGCACAGCATCAGGATCAATGACCAATGGCGGATCTGTTTTCGCTGGGTGGATGGTGCGGCGGAGAGTGTTGAAATAGTTGACTATCACTGAGAGGAAGTCATGAACAAAAACCTGCCCCCGGTTTCCCCCGGCGAGATCCTGCTGGAAGAATTCATGCTGCCGCTCGGTCTTTCGCAGAACGAACTGGCTCGACGCATCGACGTCCCGGTCAGCCGGATCGCGGGCATTGTGCATGGCAACCGGTCGATCACTGCTGATACGGCCTCACGGTTGGGCAAGCTGTTTGGAACGAGTGCACAATTCTGGCTGAACTTGCAGAACCGGCACGACCTCGAGCAGTTGGAAGATCAGGGTCTGGCAGGCATGCTGGCGACCATTACTCCGGTCAAGGCCGCATGAAAAACAAAAGGCCGCGCCGGACGTTCCCCCCGGTCGCGGTCTTGGTCTAGTTTGCCGGTCCCGTCCCCTGGATGTCCCCACACCCGGATAATCGAAACTGGCTGATGATCCCGGTTTGATAGCGGCTGGTGACGCCTCCCTGTGAAGCTTCCCACCCTGTTTCCGGAATTCGAAGGGCCTTGTCGGCGCTTAAGCGCTCTTGGCCGGCCCCTTGAAAACTCTTGCGATGATCAATGCATCGTCATCCATTCACGGGCCTCGCGCAGCGCCTGGGCGAGTTCCGCCTTGGTCATCTGCTGGGCCATCTCGGTGCGAAGCGCTGCGGCGCGGGCCGAGCCCTTGATCGCGGCGATGTTGAACCACTTGTGGGCGGCAACGATGTCCATCTCGCAGTCGCGGCCGGTGGCGTACATCATTCCCATCTCGAACATGATGTCGGCCTGGGCGGTTGCATCGATGGCGCCGGCGCCTGCTTCGTGAATGTCAAAACGTGCCATTTTACTTAAGTCCCCTGTTCGTTTGGCGCCCCGTTTTCTTTCCTGCCGGGTGGCGCCTTCCATGACCAGAGAATGCCCGTGAGCCTTGAATCCCGTGTAAAAACTTGTGCTTAATTTGAAACAAACAAAGTTGAAACAAGAGGTAAACCCAAGGAAGCGGTAACCAATGGACCCCTTGGATTCCCTGAAAAGCAGGAATTAAACTGCTAAAATACATCCAAACCGCTGCAAGGGTTTGTTGACCACGCCACAGAAACGGTTTGGCGAAACCATGCCGGAATCATGACCGTGGCGGCCACAATGCCATGTCACCGTTACATGCCGTATCGTCACTCACAACGGGCTTGCCTTACGTTTACGTCAAGATATGATCACGTCCATTGTCCGGATTTCCACGGGAGGAATACATGATCCGCAAAATGACACTCGCCCTTGCCTGCCTTGGCCTTTTCACCGGCGCTGCAATGGCCGACAACGACCCGCTTGCCAGCAGCACCTGGAAGCGCAGCAACGGCACATTGATCAAATATTCCGGCACCGGCGGCAAGTACTGCGGCACGGTGATGACCGGCGAGTACAAGGGCAAGTCGATCGGCTGCATGAACGGCTCGAACGGCAAGTACAAGGGAACGGTCAACAAGCTCGACGAAGGCAAGACCTATTCCGGCAAGGCGACGGTGAGCGGTTCCAAGATGACGCTTTCGGGCTGCGCGCTTGGCGGCCTTGTCTGCAAGAGCGAGACCCTCGTTCTCCAATAAGCCTTTTCCCTGCTTCGGCGGTACGCAAGGCGCGCGGGGTCACTCGCGGGCCTTTTGCTTGAACAGCAGGTTCCAGGCCTCGCGGTCCTTGGTCATCTCGTTGATGGAGAGGCGCTTCTCCGCGCCCGCCGCCATGCCGGCCTGCACGGCGGGCCGCGCCATCAGGGTCTCGAACCAGCGCTTCACATGGGGGAAGTCGTCAAGGTCCTGGCCTTGGCGCTTGAAAGGCTTCACCCAGCCAATGGCCGCCATGTCGGCGATGGAATAGGTGCCGGCCAGGAACTCATGATCGGCAAGCTGCCGGTTCATCACGCCGTAGAGGCGGTTGACCTCATTGGTGTAGCGGTCGATCGCGTAGGGGATCGGCTCCGGCGCATAGCCGCGAAAATGGTGAGCTTGCCCGCACATGGGGCCAAGGCCGCCGACCTGCCAGAACAGCCACTCGTCCACCGCCACACGCACGCGCTCGTCAGCCGGATAGAAGCGGGCGAACTTGCGTCCCAAATATTGCAGGATCGCCCCGCTCTCAAAGACCGAGATCGGCGCGCCGCCCGGCCCTTCCGGATCGATGATGGACGGCATGCGGTTGTTGGGAGAGATCGCGAGAAACTCCGGCTTGAACTGCTCGCCCTTCAGGATGTCGACGAAATGCAGCTCGTAGGGAACGCCAAGCTCCTCCAGCATGATGGTGATTTTCCAGCCATTGGGCGTCGGCCAATAGTAGAGCGCGATGGGGGCATTCTGTTTCGTCATGGGGTCCTCCGGCAAAGGTCCGCTCCAGAAAGCACAAAAAGACGGCTGGCCAAAGCGCGGCTTTTTCCTTTCCCGCGTCAATCATTTTGAACCGGAGATGAACGCGGTCATCAGGGCGGGTTCAGAGCGGAAAAGGTATCATCCTTCCAGAATAGGGGGACAGTTCCATCATGCTTGCACGCCGCTTTTCCATCGTTTGCCTGCTGACCTTCATCATGGGCAGCGCCCTGTCCATTCTGGTAGCCGAAACATCGCGGCCTGCGCGGTCCTGGGATGTCTCTTCGGGCCTTCCCTGCATCGGAGCGCCAGCCTCTCCCTGCACCACCCGCTGATCGAATCTGCTTTTCCCTTTCCGGTCAGCGACATCCCTCTCGATTTGTCATAGGGACGGATTATAGTGGGCCATGGAAAAGCGAATCTACCCCACCCCCATCGACAATGTCGAAAGCCCCGAACGGGCCCAGCCCCTCTCCTTCCATGATGCCGAAGGAGCTGTGGAAGCGCTCGAAATCCTCTACCGGCGCAACACCGGCTTCTTGCGGGACGCCTTTGAGGCGGTGTCCAGCAAGGGCGCGGCCGACCGGCGCTACCGCGCCTTCTATCCGGAGCTGCGCGTCTCGACCTCCTCCTTTGCGCAGGTCGACAGCCGCCTTGCCTACGGCCACATGGCGATGCCGGGCGACTATGCCACGACCATCACCCGGCCTGATCTCTTCCGCTCTTATCTGACACAGCAGATCCGCCTCATCATCGCCAATCACGGCGCACCGGTGACGGTGACCGATTCCTCGACCCCGATCCCGCTGCACTTTGCCTTTGAGGAAGGGGCGCATGTGGAGGCCAGTGTGGCCGACCGCATCAAGCGACCTTTGCGCGACCTGTTTGACGTGCCGGACCTCAATTCCACCGATGACCACATCGTCAATGGCACGCATGAGGTGGCCAATGGCGACCCGATGCCGCTGGCTCCCTTCACCGCGCAGCGCATCGACTATTCGCTGCATCGCCTGGCACACTACACGGCCACCAGCCCCAGCCATTTCCAGAACTTCGTGCTCTTCACCAACTACCAATTCTACATCGACGAGTTCGCGATGATGGCACGCCGCCTGATGGCGGAAGGCGGCGGCGGATACGAAGCCTTCGTCGAACCCGGCAACTCGGTGACGCTGGCCGGCGATCGCGAACCGTCCTCAGGTGCGGCACTCGCGCGCCTGCCGCAAATGCCGGCCTATCATTTGAAGAAGCCCGGCCATGGCGGCATCACCATGGTCAATATCGGCGTCGGCCCTTCCAATGCCAAGACCATCACCGACCACATTGCCGTGCTGCGTCCTCACGTCTGGCTGATGCTCGGCCATTGCGCGGGCCTCCGGAACAGCCAGAACCTTGGCGACTACGTGCTGGCGCATGCCTATGTGCGCGAGGACCACGTGCTGGACGATGACCTGCCTGTCTGGGTTCCGATCCCGGCGCTGGCGGAAGTGCAGGTGGCGCTTCAGGAGGCGGTGGCGGAAGTGACCGGCCTCTCCGGCTATGAGCTGAAGCGCATCATGCGCACGGGCACCGTTGCCACCATCGACAACCGCAACTGGGAACTGCGCGAGCAGAAAGGCCCGGTGCAGCGCCTGTCGATCAGCCGCGCCATCGCGCTCGACATGGAATCGGCCACCATTGCCGCCAACGGGTTCCGCTTCCGCGTGCCCTATGGAACGCTGCTCTGCGTGTCGGACAAGCCGCTGCATGGCGAGCTGAAACTGCCCGGCATGGCGACCGACTTCTACAAGCGGCAGGTGGCCCAGCACCTCGACATCGGCATCCGCACGATGGAAAAGCTTGCCGCCATGCCGCGCGAGCGCCTGCATTCCAGAAAGCTCAGAAGCTTCACAGAGACGGCGTTCCAGTAGGCACGGCCCAAGAGAAGCGAAAGGCGACCCGGTGGCCGCCTTTTCTCTTTGCGCGAAACGCTGACCAGCCAGATGGCCGTCACTCCTTGACCAGCACCAGCACGCTTTTTTCCACCTTGCCGCCCTTGCGGTGTTCCAGAACATCGAACGCCACCTGCTTCTTCTTGTAGGTGTCGTAGATGCCGTTGATCCGGGCAGAAAGCGCGTTCATGGCGCGGGCGCAATTGTTCTTGTCCTTCATGCGGAAGCTGCGCAACGTGGCGTCGAGCTTGCCGGCCATTTCCATGGCGATCTGGCCGTGAACCTTTTCATGACGGTAGGTGTCAGCCATGAAACGGTTCCAGTTGACGGCGAGGCGACCGCTCAGCTTCCGGTCGGGCTTCGGATAGACATAGGTGAGATCAAGCGTGTAGCCGCCGTTCTTCACGGAACAGACACCGTTCTCCCATGTCACCTTGCCGCTTGGCGTGGAGCGATACTGGGTCTGGGCCATGGCCTTTTTCATGAAGGCGTGGCGCGGGCCTTTCCTGTTCATGTCGCGGAACAGCTCCATGCCGGTGCTGCCGGAGATGGAATAGTAGCTGGTTTTCACCTTGACCCGGGGTGCCGCAACGGCGGGAGCCATTGCGGTGAGGGTCATGGCAACCGCGGCCAATGCAAGGGTAACCGTCTTCAGCATGGTCATGATCCGAATTGTACCTTCCAACGGATGAAGCCACAGGCAGGGCGCGCGCGCAATTCAAAAAATCAATGCCGTTTCACCCTTTGGGCGGCAGGAAGCAAAAGAGCTTGCCAGTACCACTGTTTCTCAGACATTCGGCATTGACCGTGAGGCAATCAACGCCAAGCCGATCACCCGGCGTCATGCACATGGCGCGCTCATTGCCATCAAGTGAAACCGCGCTCGCCCTCACTCCGTTGATGGTCAGTTCGCTTCCGGTTTCAACGATGACGGTCTTTCCGCCTGAGGGCCAGACATGGGCGCGCACCTTGCTGCTCGACTGATCCGCAGATGTGCGGATCTCGGAAATACGGGTGCAGGGATCAAAGTCTTCCAGGGTTCCATTGTTCAGCACCATGCAGGCACCGCGCAGGTTGTCCGAGGAACTGACCGTCGGCGCGGCAGGCGATGCCGCAGCAACAGCTTCCTTGCCAACGGCACGGATGCGCGAGGAATTGCGTGACAGGGCGAGGTCTTCCAGCCGCGTGGCCTGATCATAGACAATCCATTTGGAAAGGTCGGTGCCAATTTCGTCCTCGCCGATGCGAACGCTTCCTGTCAGCGAGCCATCGGCTGCCAGTTCGCCATTCAAATGGCACTTCGTGGCTCCTTCCTGCCCGAACCCTTCCACGGCCATCGAGAACGACCCATTCTTTGGCGCGAAATCGTCCAACCAGCCCCATTTCTCGGTGGTTGAGCCATCGCCAAGGCCGTTGGTCGCCACCTGGTCGGCGTGGAAGCGGTACCAATTGTTGCAGGCGTTCGAGACGGCATCAGGCGTGATGGAGGACGGGCCGACCGTGTTGGCCACACTTATATGCCAGCGCGCTGCCTTGTTGACAGTGTCGATGTAGAAAAACTGGTCAGGTCTGGTGCGCAGCATCTCGCCGACCAGCGTGTAGGGGAATTTCAACTCGCCGGAACGCTTGAGGATTTCACCGACCGAATTGACCGCGACATAGAATGCCTGCTGCACAGTCGCATTGTTGTAATTGCCTTGCGGCACGGTCAGGTCCGGCGCATGGAAGCCAAGTTTTGCGGTGGCGTCCATCAAACGGTCGGCCACAACACCGGCGTCCGATTCAGTTTGGATCGATCCGGCCATGAAGGCGACCGAACAGGCAGACAAGCACTGCGCCCCCGGCTCGATGGCAGTGCCGAGCACCTCGTAGATCATGTCGGCCAGGCGGATGCCCTCGGCCAGGTTGCCACCCGGCGAATCCAGGCAGATGCGGCTCTTTTGAACGAAATTCACCGTGAGGCTGGAGCGTTTGTAGAAGCCGCCTTCCATCCGCACGACCGGTCCCTCGGGATTGTCGCTGGCCATCCCCTTGACGACACTTGCCAGCTTGTCAGCATCCCCGGCTTCAATCACGCCCGACAGCTTGACGGCGCAGTTGAACGCCTTGTTTTCATAAGGAATGATTTCGGCAGCCGTTGCGCCATGGGTTGCGGAGAGGAAAAGCACCAGACCAAAAGACAGAAGCGCGCGGCGGATCATCCTGTTCTGCATCATGAATTTGCCCTCCGTGGCTGCCCCTCATCGGAAAAGAATAAGGAAAGATGCAGGGATTGGAACCCGCAAATGCAAAACGGCGGCCCGATGGCCGCCGCTCGTTGTTGCGAACCTGGAATGGACCGGATCACATGTTCGGGTAGACCGGACCCTCTCCGCCCTGCGGGGGAACCCAGTTGATGTTCTGGTTCGGGTCCTTGATGTCGCAGGTCTTGCAGTGCACGCAGTTCTGCGCGTTGATGACAAAGCGCGCATCGGCAGGCGCCGGGATCATCTCTGCTGCCGGAATTGCGGTGCCGGTGGCATCTACCCATTCATAGACGCCAGCCGGGCAATAGCGCGACGACGGACCGGCGAAAACCGCCAGTTCGGATGAACGCTGCAAGGCCGGGTCCTTCAGCTGAAGGTGGCAGGGCTGGTCTTCCTCATGGTTGGTGTTCGACAGGAACACCGAGGACAGGCGGTCAAAGGTCAGCACGCCATCGGCCTTGGGATAGGCGATGGGCTTGTAGCCCTCGGCAGGGTTGAGCGATTTGGCGTCGGACTTGCCGTGCTTCAGCGTGCCGAACAGCGAGAAGCCGAGCGTGTTGGTCCACATGTCGAGGCCGCCCAGCGCAATGCCGAGATAGGTGCCGAACTTAGACCAGAGCGGCTTGACGTTGCGCACGCGCTTCAGGTCCTTGCCGATGTCGGACGACCGCCATTCGGCCTCGTATTCGGAAATCTCGTCCTGTGCGCGGCCAGCGGCGATGGCTGTTGCCAGCTTTTCAGCTGCCAGCATGCCCGACAGCATGGCGTTGTGCGACCCCTTGATGCGCGGGACATTGACGAAGCCGGCAGAGCAGCCGATCAGCGCGCCGCCGGGGAAGGTCAGCTTCGGAACGGACTGCCAGCCGCCCTCGGTGATGGCGCGCGCGCCATAGGAGAGCCGCTTGGCGCCCTCGAAGGTGCCGCGGATGGACGGATGCGTCTTGAAGCGCTGGAATTCGTCAAAGGGCGACAGATAAGGGTTCTTGTAGTTCAGATGCAGCACGAAGCCGACCGCCACCAGATTGCCTTCCAGATGATAGAGGAAGGAGCCGCCGCCGGTGTCGGATTTCAGCGGCCAGCCGAAGGAATGCTGCACGAGGCCGGGCTTGTGGTTCTCGGGCTTGACCTCCCAGAGTTCCTTCAGGCCGATGCCGAATTTCGCCGGGTCGCTGTCCTTGTCGAGGGCAAACTTCGCGATCAGCTGCTTGGCGAGCGAACCGCGCACGCCCTCGCCGATCAGCGTGTATTTGCCGAGCAGCGCCATGCCGGGAGCGTAGCTGCCGGTCGGCTCGCCATCGCGGCCAATGCCCATGTCGCCGGTGGCAATGCCGGTTACCGCGCCATTGTCGTCGTAAAGCACTTCGGTGGCGGCAAAGCCCGGATAGATTTCCACGCCCAAGGCTTCGGCATGACCAGCCAGCCAGCGGCAGACATTGCCGAGCGACACGATGTAATTGCCGTGATTGTTCATCAGCGGCGGCATGGCGAAGTTCGGCAGGCGGATGGAGCCTGCCGGTCCGAGCAGCATGAAATGGTCGTCGGTGACCGGCGTCTTGAACGGATGATCGGCTTCGGATTTCCAGTCGGGGATCAGGCGATCGACCGCGATCGGATCAACGACCGCGCCCGACAGGATGTGCGCACCGACCTCGCCGCCCTTTTCCACCACGACGACCGAGAGTTCCGGGTTGATCTGCTTGAGGCGGATGGCTGCGGACAGGCCGGCCGGCCCGGCGCCCACGATCACGACATCAAATTCCATGCTCTCGCGTTCAACTTCGCTCATCATTTCCTCCACGACAGCGGGGTCGGCGCCCTGCCCAAACAGATACCCTGCCTTAGCCAAACTCGGGCGCGCTTGCAAACACCGACATCCTTGATGGATGCGATGCCAAGCAAGAAGTTTATTGACTTTTACGTTAACGTCAATACGAGAGCGCATCAAATCCCTGGCAGGCGGCAGACCTGTGCAGTCAGGATGTGTCGGCCAAGGGCGCGATTCCGCCTGGCGTGATCCCGCCTTGCCGGTGCGCTTCGTTCAAGGCGTCAAGCGCCATGATCTGGCAATCGCGCAAGATCAAATCGGCCTCGTGAC
>JBGSQC010000140.1:0-1884 GCA_041738295.1 Zhengella sp.
CTGGCTGCGCACGGCAGCCGCCATCACGCGCGCACGCGGCCTGCTGGCGCTGATTGCACGGCCGCAATCACTGGCACCGGTGCTGGATGCCCTTGAAGGGCGGTTTGGCGGGGCAGAGATCATGTTCATCCATCCGCGCGCCGACCAGCCGGCCATCCGTTTCGTGTTGCGCGCCGTTCGCGCTTCGAAGGCGCAGATGGTGATCCGCCCGCCGCTTTTCCTGCATGATGCGGGTTCCGACCTCTTCAACGGACAAGCCGATGCCATCAACAATGGCCGCGCCGGGCTGTTTGGCGATTGAAGCGGCGGCCTATGCTTCCTAGATGAAGGGTAACACTTGAACGAGAGAGGCTTTCTGATGTTGGGTTTCCTGCGTCGCATGCTGCCGAAATCGATGCGGCCCGATACCAAGGTCATCCCGGTGGTGCGGCTCAGCGGCGCCATCATGTCGGGTGGCAGTGCGCTCCGGCCAAACCTCAACCTCGCCTCGGTGGCAGGGCTGCTGGAGAAGGCTTTTGCCGACAAGGAAGCGCCTGCTGTGGCGATCTCCATCAATTCGCCGGGTGGCTCGCCCGTCCAATCGCGCCTGATCTTCCGGCGCATCCGCGATCTCGCAACCGAGAAGAACAAAAAGGTCTTTGTCTTTGTCGAGGATGTGGCAGCGTCCGGCGGCTACATGATTGCGGTGGCGGGCGACGAGATCATCGCCGACCCTTCCTCCATTGTCGGCTCCATCGGCGTGGTCTCGGCCTCGTTCGGCTTTCCGGAACTGCTGAAGAAGATCGGGGTGGAGCGCCGCGTCTACACGGCTGGCCGCAACAAGGCGGTGCTCGACCCCTTCCAGCCGGAAAAAGAGGAAGACGTGGAGCGCCTCAAGGCCCTGCAGCTGGAAGTGCACAAGACCTTCATCGACTTGGTGAAGCAGCGGCGTGGCGACCGGCTGTCCGACCATGAAGACCTGTTCACCGGGGCCTTCTGGACCGGTGAGGCAGGCCTGAAGCTCGGGCTGGTGGACGGCATCGGCGACATGCGCTCCTTCCTGAAAGCCCGATTTGGCGAGAAGACAAAGATGCGGCTGATCACCCAGTCCCGCGGCCTTTTTGGGCGCGGCGCCGGCCTGTTCGGCATTGACGGGGCCGCCTTTGGAGCCAATGCCGCTGCCGGCCTGATGGATGTGGCGGAAGAGCGCGCGCTGTGGGCGCGTTTCGGCCTTTGAAAGATGGACGACAAGGGTTTATCCTTGACCGAGATGAGCTGCCACATGGCGCTGGAGGAGTGACATGCCACAATTGCTGCTGCTTGCTGCTGTCGGTGCCGTTGCCTGGTTCGGCTACAAGTCCCTGCTGAAGGAAGCCGAGAGGGTTTCTGCCAAGGTGCGCCGCGAGGAAGCCGAGATTCAGAACCGCGCGCAAGGCACGCTGGTGCAGGACCCCGAAACCGGCGAATACCACGTGAAGAAAGACTGAGCCTGGTGTCGCTGGTCCGGCATGAGAAGGGCGGCGTGGTGGCGCAGGCCCCGGCCAAGGTGAACCTTGCGCTGCATGTGACTGGAAAGCGCGCCGACGGCTATCATCTGCTCGACACGCTGGCTGTTTTCACCGGGTTTGGTGACATCCTCAACTTGCACGCGGCACAGGACGACAGTTTTTCCATTTCCGGCCCGATGGCTCATGGCCTTGATCCCGATCTCCCCAATCTGGTGACTGAGGCGCGCGACCTGCTGCGCAGCCATGTTTCCTTCGGCCCGGTGGCGATCCGGCTGGAAAAGAACCTGCCGGTGTCATCCGGCATTGGCGGCGGCTCGTCGGATGCGGCGGCGGCGCTGCGTGGGCTGAATACACTGTTTGCGCTCGGGTTTTCGGCAGATGAGCTGGCCGCGCTTGC
>JBGSQC010000166.1:0-3174 GCA_041738295.1 Zhengella sp.
GAACCTGTCGCTGGATGATCACCGCACCTGGGTGGATCGCCTCGTTTCCATGGCGCGCACCACGGTGACCATCGGCGTCATCGTGCTTGGCCTCATGCTGGCCGCCACCGTGCTGACCGTTGTCTTTGCCACGCGCGGAGCCATGGCCGGCAATGGCCACATCATCGAGGTGCTGCATTTTGTCGGGGCAGAAGCGCGCTTCATTGCGGTGGAATTCCGCCGCCACTTCCTCACCATCGGGCTGAAAGGCACGCTGGCTGGCGGGGCCAGCGCCACCCTTGTCTTTGCACTCTTCAGCTGGTGGGCATCGCGCAACATGGCAACGCCGGAGGCCGATCAGGCTGCGGCCCTTTTCGGCACTTTCTCGTTGGGGCTGGCAAGCTGGCTCGGCATGGTGGCTGTCATCATCCTCATCGCGCTGCTGACCGCGCTGACCTCCCATGTGACGGTCATCTCGCATTTGTCCGACCTTGATGCGACCGGCCGCGACAGCTGACGCAAGGTTCGGGGGAAATGGCCAAGAAATCGCTCATATGAGCGTGTGCTTGGCCTGTTCAACGCCACATTTCGGCGCTATCCAGAATCATGGAACAGGGGCACCAGACAGCGCCGCAACCGGAATGCCCGGTTGAGGCCGGCACAAAACCCTTTGCCTGGCTGGCCCATGCCCGCCGGGCGGTTCGCTATGGCCTCTTGTCACTCATGCTGGCGAGTGGCGCCCTGATTGTCGGCTTCGCCTTTTTTGCCGATCATGTCAGCCGCCTTGCTCCCCCTGCCCCGGACACAAAGGCCGAGGGCATCATCGTGCTGACCGGCGGCAGCCAGCGCATCCAGGCAGCCATCGACCTGCTGGAGGACGGCAAGGGCAAGCGCCTGCTGATTTCAGGGGTCAATCCGCAAACCAGCCGCGACCTGCTGCGCAAGGCAACAGGTGCCGAAAGCCCGCTTTTCAACTGCTGTGTCGACATCGATATTGCCGCGCTCGATACCATCGGCAATGCCGACGAGAGCGCCAAATGGGTAACGCGCAACCATTTTTCCAGCGTCATCCTCGTCACCAACAATTATCACATACCGCGCTCGATCATGGAATTGAAGCGCAAGTCCAGTGACGTTGCGATCATCGCCTGGCCGGTGGTCAACACCCCGCTCGAAGATGGCAGCTGGATGGCCAAGCCGGAGGCGGTGCGCGTGATCTTCATCGAGTATGTGAAGTATCTGGCGTCTGTGGCCAGGGGCGTTGCCGACATCGACTCGCCGAAGCAGGCCATCGCCTCGCGCTGACCACCAGCCTGCCCCACATGCTTCCTGACAGATTGGCCTTTTCCGGCGCATCGTGTATGCGGGTTCATAAATTGTGGCGCTGGCAGGGTCCTGCGCCTTGAGGGGGAACCGAACGTCCATGCTCATCATCCGCTCGCTCGCCTTCAACGCGGCCTTCTACATCACCACGCTGATCGAGATGATTGTCTTCACGCCCTTCTATTTTCTGGCACCGCGCCGCAAGGCCTGGTTCGTGCCGAAATTCTGGGCGCGCGCCAATGTCTGGCTGCTGGACAAGATCGCCGGGGTAAAGAGCGAGATCACCGGCCAGGAAAACCTGCCCGAGGGTTCCTACATTGTCGCGCCGAAGCACCAGTCGGCCTATGACACCTTCGCCTTCCTGCCGTGGATCCCCGATGCGCTCTACATCCTCAAGCGCGAGCTGATGTGGATCCCGCTGTTCGGCTGGTACGTCGCCAAGATGAAGATGATCCCGATCAATCGCGGCGCGCGCTCGGTCGCGCTCAAGAAAGCGGTGATTCTCACGCGCGAGCGCATGAAGGAAGGCCGCCAGCTGACCATCTATCCCGAGGGAACGCGCCGCTCGGCCGGTGCGCCGCCGGAATACAAGTACGGCATCGTCGAACTCTATGCACAGCTCGACGTGCCGGTGGTGCCGATTGCCCATATGGCCGGCCTCTACTGGCCGCGCCGCAAGTTCCTGCGCTATCCCGGCACCATCAAGGGCCGCTTCCTGCCGCCGATCCCGGCCGGCCTGCCGCGCGAGGAATTCCTGCGCCGTCTGGTGGAGGAGACCGAGGCCGCCTGCGATGCCTATCTGGTGGAAGCGGCAACAGGGCCGAACCCGCCGCCCATGCCAGACACCGCCATTGAGCGGCTGACCCAGTTGGGCGTAGACGTCACCGGCCTGCCGCGCCGCTGAAACAGATCAAACCGGTTTTCCCGGACGGTGCGCATGGATGGCATGTGCCACGCCTTCCATCCAGCGATCGCGGATGCGCAGCGTCTTCATGTGCTCGACGGTGTTCAGCACATAATCCTCGTTCGGCCCGGATACGCCCTTGGCGCCGCACACGGTGCGCGCTGCCTCTTCCACGCCGAGCCGTCCGGCATATTGGTGATGGCCCTGGTCGATCACATAGGTCAGTGCCTCGACGCTTCGCCCGTCTTCGAGCGCCACGCGCAGCATCCGCTCCTTGTAGACATGGGTGACGAGTTCGCGCTCGCGCAGATAGTCGATGGTCGCCTGCCTCAAGGCCGGATCGACCCGGAAGGCCAGCCCGACGCAGGAGCCGCCCTTGTCCAGCCCCAGCACGAGGCCCGGCCGCTGCTCGGTGCCGCGATGAACGAAGGAGCGAACGCACAGCGCCCGGTGATAGCCGTGCAGATGGGCGCGCACCGTTCCCTGATGCTCGAAACCCGGCCGCCACATCAGTGACCCGTAGCCAAAGACCCAAAAATCGCCCATATGCCTTGGTCAATCCCCCGGATACATCATTGCTGAGGTTCGCCATGTCCGATGCCACCAAGGAAAGCAGCTCCGGAACCCGACGCTTCGTCTGGCTGGCAATCGGCATTGTCGCCTTGTTTGCCGCCTACTCGGCAGGCTGGTTCTATATCGGCGGCCAGCTGGAAGCGCAAACCCTTGCCCGCATTGAAAAACTCAAAGCCTCGGGCCGGATCGCCGCATGTGACGGGCAGGAGGCCCGCGGCGATCCCTTCCGCATCGGTCTCTTCTGCGATCGCGTGGCCTGGACCGACCCGAAGCAGGGCCTGGCGATAGAGGCCGGCGCGCTGCGCACCGCCGCCCAGGTCTATGCACCGGGACAGGTGGTCTCGGAGGTCGATGGCCCTGCAAAGCTGTCAGTCGCCGGCGTCGAGCCGTTGACG
>JBGSQC010000180.1:0-4005 GCA_041738295.1 Zhengella sp.
GGCAGGTCCACCGAATTGGCGATCATGGTTGCTGCCGCGTCCGCTTGCGCTGCCGTCCGCGCCAGCACGCTCACATGGTCGGCAATGCCGAGCGAATGGCTGCGACCGCGCCAGCCGGATGTCGCCAGCCCGCGCCAGGGATCACCATGACAGATCGTGATGCGGCTGCCCGGCAGCCCGGCAATGGCGAAGGTCGCGCTTTCGCCAGCCTTCAAATGAAAGGCGATGTCGCCGCCATTGTTGACGATGGCCCGCCTCAGCGGTGCGGCGTTGACCATGACAGCAAGGATTTCTTCGGCCACCGCACCGGCCACAGCCGCCATCGGCGTGATGAAATCCGGCTGGAAGGGCCGAGTCGCCGCCCCCATGGCACGCGCAACCGGCCCTGCAAAGGCACGGTCCTCACGCCACGGGCGGCGCAGTTCGGGCAGTTCCGCCACCAGTTCATCGAGGATGCCGGAAAACCGGTTGATGGCAGCGCGATAGGCTCTCTCACGGCCTGATCCTTCCGCCGTGACAATCAGGTCTATCGGCCCATGGTGCAGATGCAGGCGGCCATCCGGCAGCAGGGAGCTTTGCGCGCCGCTCATGACGGCAGAAACCGGGTGCGGCGGCCTGCGCCCAGCGTGTCATCGCCATATTCGCCGCCATGGCGCGCGATGTCCTCGACGGTGCGCACCGCCTCGTCATGGCCGCCCAGCGCGCGGTATTCATCGCGTGTCATGGTGAATTCCAGCGGCGCGACGAGGGCCGGCGTCGGCACATAGCCAAAGGCATTTGCCGGCATGGTCAAGACATCCGCCATGATGGTGATGCCGCCGCCCGGCCAGAGATAAGTGTCGATGCCACCGACGGTCACTTTCGTGCGGCCCGCATGGACAGAGCGCGTGAGGCGCACCGGGTTGCGCGTGACGCCGGATCGCAAGCTGCCCCCCGCACCACCCATGAACAGCACGGAGCAAAGCGCCGGTTCGCAGTTCTCCGCAATCAAGTCGACCGAAGGGCGCAGCGCCAAGGGCAGGGGCTTTTCGCGCGGCACTAGGTTCTCGTCGAGTTCGAAATAGGCATATTGCTCGCCGGTGGTGGACACCATCATCAGCGTCAGGCCGGGCCGCGCGCCTTTCTCAGGCTTCCATTTGTCAAGGATGATGAGCGGATCCTCGATGTTGGTTCCGCCCCAGCCGAGGCCCGGTTCAGCCACCTTGAAATAGCGTCCGGGCGTGGACCGGCGGCCCTTGATGCGGATGCCGGTATCGGGCCAGCCGATCACTTTCCCCGCCTGATGCTCTGATACGACGCCGGTGATGTGGTCATCCACCACCACCACCTCGTCCACCAGCCCCTGCCATTGCGAGGCGAACATGCCGATGGTGGCCGACCCGCAGCCAACCCGCATGCGCTCCTCCGGCTTGCCGTCGACGATAGGGGCCTTGCCTGCTTCCACGATCACGCGCGATCCGCCGTCAATCACCAGTTCCACCGCTTGCCGGTTGGCAAGCGCCAGCATGGCTTCGCAGGTAATGCGGCCTTCGGCCTTGGAACCTCCGGTCAGATGATGCACGCCGCCCAGCGACAGCATCTGGCTGCCATATTCGGATGTCATCACATGGCCGATCACCTCGCCCTGCGCACGCACGGCAGCGGCTTCCGGCCCGAGATGGCGGTCAGTGTCGATCTTCACCTTCAAGCCGCAATAGGAAAAGATCGCCTCGGTGACTACCGTCACGGCATCCACGCCGTCGATCTTCTGCGACACGATGAAGGGGGCCGGCTTGAAATCGGGATAGGTGGTGCCCGCGCCAATCGCCGTCACCGTCAGCTGGTCATCGGGGAAAAGCTCGCCGTTCCAGTCGCGCGGCAGGAAGGGGCGCACTTCATCGCCAGCTGCAATGCGCTTGTCGAGAATGGTCAGCGGGTCGGAGCGGATGATGCGCCCGCCGAGATTGGCATAGCGGTCGCAGGCACCGGTTCGGCCCTCGGCGATGTAGCACATGACCGGGCAGGCATCGCAGCGGATCTTTTCGCCCTGCACCTTGGCTTCCATGGTCTCGCTCATGACTGCGCCTCGCGGATGGCGGCCAGCACGCGGTGCGGCAGGGCCGGAAGCTTGCGGATGCGCGCCCCCGACGCGTGGCGGATGGCATTGAGGATGGCAGGCGCGGTCGGGATCAGCACATGCTCGCCCAGCCCCTTGGCACCATATGGCCCTTCAGGGTCCGGCTTCTCGATCAGGATCGAGGTGATCTCCGGCATGTCGCCTGCCGTCGGGATCAAATAGTCGTGCAGGTTCTCGGTGCGGCCCGGAATGTATTCCTCCATCAGCGCCAGGCCGAGGCCCTGCGCAATCCCGCCCTCGATCTGGCCTTCGGCCAGCAGCGGGTTGATGGCGCGGCCCACATCATGGGCAGCAATGATGCGCTTCACCTTCACCAGCCCGAGCGCCATGTCGACCGTGAGCACTGCCATTTGCGCGCCATAGCCATAGACCGCATAGGGCTTGCCCTGGCCGTTCTCGTCCAGAGGCTCGGTCGGCGGATCATAGCTTTCTTCCACGCTCAGCGCATAGCCATTCGCATCTGACGGCAGGGAGGCGAGCGCAATCCGCCGCTCTTGCCCGCTTTCGCTGACCACGATTTCCGCCCCTTCCAGCGCAATCACGGCACGGTCGTCCATGTTGGCATGGCGCAGGATTTTCGTCCGCAGCGCCTTGCCCGCCAGAAGCGCCGCCTTGCCCGAAACAAAGGTCTGGCGCGAGGCCGACGTCTTGCCGGCATCAGGCGTCAGGCCGGTGTCCGGGCCGATCCGGGTGACAGCATCGACCGGCAGGCCCAGCGCATCGGCAAAAATCTGGCTGATGACGGTGTTCGACCCCTGTCCGATGTCGGTCGCGCCCTGGTGCAGCACCAGCCTGCCATCAGCGGTGATCCCGGCGCGCATGGTGGAAGGGTTGGGGAGCGCCGTGTTGCCGCATCCATACCAGCAGGAGGCGATGCCGACGCCCATTCGCAGCCGCCCGGTGGCGCTTGCGTTGAAGGCGTGCGCCTCGGCCAGTGCCGCATCCCAGTGCGGCTGCAAAGCATCAAGGCATTCGCGGATTCCAGCGCCCGTCATCAGCTGGCCGCAGACCGAGCGGTCCTCCTCGCCGATGGCATTGAGACGGCGGAAGGCGAGGCGGTCCATGCCATTGGCCTCGGCCAGATCATCGTAAAGCACTTCCTGGATGATCGCCGCCTGCGGCACGCCAAAGCCGCGGAATGCACCCGAGACCGGCCCGTTGGTGTGGATCGCGTGAGCCTTTGCCTCGTAATGCGGCGTCACATAGGGGCCGGACGCGTGCACCGGCACGCGGCTCGCCACCGTCGGCCCCCAGCTGGCATAGGCGCCCGTGTTGAACTCGCCCTCAAACCGCATGCCGGCGATGCGGCCTTGCACATCCGTTCCGATGGTGGCGCGCATGGTGGCCGGATGCCGCTTGGTGGTCGACATCATGGATTCCGCGCGGCTGTAGACCATTCGCGCCGGTCTGCCGGTTTTAAGCGCCACAAGGCCGATCAGCGGCTGCAAGGACACATCAAGCTTGGAACCGAAGCCGCCGCCCGTTGCCGCCGGGATGATGCGCACGCGCTCCCTGGGCAGGCCCAGCACCTTGGCCGTGTCCTCCTGGTCCATCACCGGGGCCTGCGTGCAGGCGCGGATGACCAGCATGTCGCCCTGCATTTGCGCAAAGCCCGCCTCCGGTTCGATATAGGCATGCTCGATATAGGCAGTCTCGACTTCGGTGCTTGCCCGGTGGACGGCGTCCTTGAGGCCGGCTTCCGCATCGCCGCGCTTTACCTTGCCGGTGACGAGCAGGTTGCCGGCGCGGTTGTCATGCACGAGCGCGGCATCGGCTGCTTTTGCGGGTTCACAGGTCAGCGCCGGGGTTTCGGGTGACCATGTGACCGGGAAGGAAGACAGATCCATGTCGCGCAGCAGCGCGGCATCGCCTGCCACCAGCGCCACGGC
>JBGSQC010000205.1:0-23446 GCA_041738295.1 Zhengella sp.
GGGCCAGCAGTAATGTCGGCAAAACAACTGGCACCATGGGCGCGGGCATCGCCTGGGCGCTGATGCAGGCGGGCATCGCCGTCACACTGGTGGAAGTGATGGAGAGCGCGGTGGAACGCGCAGAGCACAATCTCGGCAAGCTGGCCAAGGAGGCCGAAAAGCGCGGCCTGTTGACGCCGGAAAAGGCTGCCGCCGTGATGGAGCGCATCCGCTTCCAGGTCGGCTATGGCGGGCTTGGCGATTGCCAGCTTGTCATCGAAGCGGCTTACGAAAGCATGGACGTCAAGAAGGCGGTCTTTGCCGAACTGGACAGTGCATTGCCGCAAGGCGCGGTGCTCGCCACCAACACTTCCTATCTCGACATCAACGAGATTGCGGCGTCCGTCTCGCGTCCGGGGTCCGTTGTCGGCCTGCATTTCTTCTCGCCCGCCCATGTGATGAAACTGCTCGAAATCGTGCGCGCCGATGCCACGGCGCCCGAAACGCTGGCTGCAGCCTTCGGCGTCGCCAAGCGGCTGAAGAAGATCCCCGTGCTCTCCGGCGTCTGCGACGGCTTCATCGGCAACCGCATCCTGGCGCGCTACCGCGAGATCGCCGACATGGTGATGATCGACGGTTCGCTGCCCTGGGAAATCGACGACGCCATGGTGGAGTTCGGCTATGCCATGGGCCTCTACATGACGCAGGATCTGGCCGGTCTCGACATTGCCTTCGCCAACCCCAAGCGCCTTGCCGCCACACGTGATCCCGCTCGCCGCTATGTGCCGATTTCAGACCGTATGGTGGAAGAAGGCAGGCTTGGCCGCAAGGCATCGGTCGGCTGGTATCGCTATCCCGGCGGTGGCGGCGCGGTGGTCGATCCGCTGCTTGAAGACCTGATCACCGAAGAGGCGCGCTTTGCCAAGATCACGCGCCGCGAGTTTACGGGCAACGAAATACGCCGCCGCCTGCTCGCCGCCATGATCAACGAGGCCGCCGCCATCCTGCACGAGAGCATTGCCGAAAGCGCCACTGCCATCGATCTGGTGACGGTCAATGGCTATGGCTTCCCGCGCTGGCGCGGCGGGCTGATGCACTACGCCGCCGAATACGGCTTTGATCGCGTGATCGCCGACATCGAGGAGTTTTCGCGCGAGGACCAGGTGGTCTGGACCGTTTCGGATGGGTTGCGGGCGCTCGCCGGAAAGAACTGACACCGCCGCTGCCGGAGGGGAGCCGGCAGGATGTGAGACAAGACGGGCGCAAGCCCTGAGGGAGGAATGAGATGAGCCAGACCCTGTTCGCCACGCCGGAGATTGCGCAGGAAGTCCGCGCTGACGGCACCATCATCCTGACGTCGCGGATGAAGGCCGGGACGCCAGCCCGCTCTGTCGGCGACTGGCTGGTGCGCTGGGGCAAGGCCGATCCGGACCGCCTGTTTCTGGCCGAGCGCGGTAAGGATGGGCACTGGCAGCGCCTCACCTATGGCGATGCACTGCAAAAGGTGCGAGCCGTCGCCGCCTGGCTGCTGGCCAATGGCGTCTCTCAGGACCATCCGCTGGCGATCCTCTCCGACAACAGCATCGACCATGCGCTAGTGGCGCTCGGCGCCATGCATGCGGGCATTCCTGCTGCAACGATCAGCCAAGCTTATAGCTTGCTATCGTCCGACCATGAGCGGCTGAAGGCAATGATCGGTTTGCTGGAGCCGGGCGCGATCTACGTGTCTGATACGGCCCGTTTTGCCCCGGCGCTCAAGGCCATAGCGCCCAACCATTCAGGCCTTCTGGTTACCTCCGCCGATGACGGGTCTGCCGGGCAGGCTGTCGCCATGGAAAGCGTGCTGGCAAGCAAACCCGGTCCCGCCGTTGACGCCGCTCATGAAGCAATCACGCCCGATACCATCGCCCGCCTGCTGTTCACCTCCGGCTCCACCGGCATCCCCAAGGCCGTCATCAACACGCAACGCATGCTGACCGCCAACCAGGAAATGCGCGCTGCCTGCTGGCCCTTCCTGGCGCAAGAGCCGCCCGTCATCGTTGATTGGTTGCCATGGAGCCATACCTTTGGCGCCAACCACAACCTCAACATGATCATGCGCAATGGCGGCACGCTCTACATTGATGCAGGCCGCCCGGCACCGGGCGCCATCAATGCCACGGTCGCCAACCTCAAGGAAATCGGCCCGAACATCTGTTTCAACGTGCCGCGCGGTTACGCCATGCTGGCCGATGCGCTGGAGGCTGATTCCGAAGCCGCCGCGCGCTTCTTCGGACAGGTGAAGGTGATCTTCTATGCCGCTGCTGCCCTGCCGCAAAATGTCTGGGACCGCCTCGAAGCTCTCTCGATGAAGGCGGTTGGCCGCAAGCCTGCTCTGGTTTCCGCCTGGGGCTCGACCGAGACTGCGCCGCTTGCCACCGACTGCCATTTCCAGGCCACCCGATCCGGCAATATCGGCGTGCCGGTGCCCGGCGTCGAACTGAAGCTGGTGCCGAACGCCGGCAAGCTGGAGGTGCGCGTGCGCGGGCCGAACGTCACGCCCGGCTATTATCGCAACCAGGCGCAGACCAGGGCTGCCTTTGACGAGGAGGGCTTCTACCTGATCGGTGACGCCATCAAACTGGCGGACCCTGCCGATCCCTCTAAAGGCCTTTACTTTGACGGCCGCGTCGCCGAGGACTTCAAGCTCTCGACCGGCACCTTTGTTCATGTCGGCCAAATCCGCGTGGCGGGCATTGATGCACTTGCACCTCTGGCCCAAGACATCGTGGTGACCGGCCACAACCGCGATGCCGTCGGCTTCCTTATTTTCCCGAATGTCGCCGCCGCGCGCAAGATTGCGGGCCTTGGCGAGGATGCGTCCCTATCCGCCGTGTTCGCCCATCCGGCGGTGCGCGCCCATGTGGCCAAGGGCTTGGCCGCACTGAAGGCGGAAGGTGGCGGGTCATCTCGTTTTGCCGCCCGCGCCCGGCTTATGGAAGCGCCGCCCTCGGTTGATGCCGGCGAAATCAACGACAAGGGCTATATCAACCAGCGCGCCGTGCTGACCAACCGCCCGGCCGAACTCGCCTTGCTGGAAGGCGATGATCCGGCTGCGTTCATCCTGCCGGGGTGAGAGCAGACCGATTAGCCACCCCTTGTAGCCATCGGCTCTTGCAATCAATCCTTCGGCTGGTCCATTCTGTGAGGGCCCCGTTGACTGACAGCCAGAGACTTCTCGGTCTCATGCGCGGCTTTCGCTTGCAGGCAAGGCGGCAAACGGGGTTCGGGTGGTGATGCGCAGCGTTTGGCTGATTCAGGTACTGGGAGTCGTGCTGGCCTTGATGGCGGCAGGATTTGCGCGTGCGCAGGAAGCGTCCCATGTGGCGCTGGTCTTCGGCAATTCGAAATATATCCATGCCGGACCGCTCGCCAATCCGGGCAACGATGCCGAGGACCTGTCGCTGAAACTCGAGAGCATGGGATACAAGGTCGACACCTTTCTGGATGCCGACTTCAACCAGATGCGAAACGCGTTGTCGGCCTTTGCTGCCAAGGCCGCCCGGGCCGATGTCGCCGTGCTGTTCTTTGCTGGGCACGGCATAGAGATCTCCAAGCAAAACTATCTGATCCCGGTGGATGCAAAGCTCGAAAGCGACAATCAGGTCGCCTTCCAGACAATCCCCATGGACATGATGATGAACGCCGTCAGCGGCGCCAAGAAGCTGAAGGTCGTCCTCCTCGATGCCTGCCGCAACAATCCGTTCCTGAAGAAAATGCGCTCGGCCGGCGTGGCAAGGCGCTCCACGCTGAACGGTGGACTGGCGGCCGTTGACCCCGACCATGGCAGCCTGATCGGCTATTCGGCCAAGGAAGGCACCACCGCCAGCGATGGCGTCGGCCGCAACAGTCCCTATACGACCGCCTTGCTCAAGCACATTTCCGAACCGCGCCTCGATATCGGGCGGATGATGCGCAAGATCCGCGATGATGTGATCAAGGCGACCGGCGGCGAGCAGGAGCCCTTCGACTATGGGTCGCTTCCCGGCGCCGATGTCTTCCTGCATCCCGCAGCCCTGACCGAGGAAGCAACGGATGGCACCGACAAGAGCCCCGGAAACACCCCTCAGCCCGATGCCGGCAAGCCTGACCCGGAAGCCCAGCGCCTGAAGTTTGCATCCGAAGCCTGGGCGGCTGTGAAGGATTCCACCATCCCCGGCGACTTCGAGATCGTCGAACGCGAATTTGCCGGAACCTTTTATGCCAAGCTCGCCCAGTCGCGGCGCGAAGCCCTTCTGGGCGCACAGAAAGCGCCGGATGCTCCCGAAAAGGAGGAAGAGGGCGGAACGACTGAACAGCCCGTGCCGCAGACACGCTGGCATTTGGCGCTCTATCGAAATGTCGATCTTTTCGGCAATGACCTTGGCAAGGGGCTGAAGGTGGGCGATGCCACCCAATGCGCCAGCAGTTGCGGCGACAACACGGCATGCCGCGCCTTCACCTACAATGCGGCAGCCGGGCTCTGCTTTCTGAAAGGCGGCTATTCTTTCGCGCAGGTTTTCTCCGGCGCGCTTGCCGGCTTCTATTTCCAGGGGACCGGCGAGAAAGATGCGCCGTCCATCGTTGCGGAATGGGAGGTCTTTGCCAAGGCCGATATTTCCGGAACTGATCTGGGCGATTCCGGTGCGCAGACTTTTGACGGATGCATGGAAACATGCCGGTCGCGCAGCGGCTGCGATGGCTTCGCCTTTGTCCATTTCAGCAAGCGCCGCCAATGCTGGCTGAAGGCCAATGCGGGCGAACCGGTTTACAATGCCAGTTCCCGCAAGGGTGTCACGTCCGGGCGGCAGGTCAACAGGCCGGTTTACCCCGACCGCGTGATCGAAGTTGATACCCTGCGCTGAAGGCCATTGGCTCCGTTGAGAGCGCTATCCTGGTGCCTCGCCATATTGTCGTTTAAGTCTTGGTTAAGCATCCGCGTTTAGGGTTTGGAAACAAACCGCAACCGGAAAACCGCTCATGCGCCCGCTTCTCCTGGCCTTGGCCCTTCTGGCCGCCGGTCCCGTGCACGCCGACACAAAGGTCGGCGCGCCAACGGCTGCGGCTGCAGAAAAGTCCATGCCGGGCAAAGGAACGGCACCGCTAGCCGATCCGACCAGCCGCGTCGCAGATGCTGCAGGCCAGACTAAGGCGACCGTCTCGCTGGAACAAAAGATCGGCCAGATGGTCCTTGTTGGCTTTCTGGGCGATACGGTGGATCATGACTGGTTCAAGACCGTCAGGACCCAGATGGCCGAAGGCCGCATCACCGGCGTCATCTACCTGAAGCGCAACATCCGCACCAAGGCCACGGTCAAGGCAATGAACGCAGCCCTCCAACTGGCTGCGGGTGACTTGCCGCCCTTGATTTCCATTGACCAGGAAGGCGGCCAGATCGAACGGCTGACCACTGATGTCGGCTTTCCCCATACGCCGTCGGCTCAACGCATGGCATCCGCGCTGGATGCACGCCAAGCGCTTGAGGCCTATGGCACGCTGGCTGCCAACCTCAAGGGCTGGGGCTTCAACCTCAATCTCGGCCCGGTGGCCGACCTGAACGTCAATCCGTCGAACCCGATCATTGGCAAGCTTGGCCGTGCCTACTCGGCTGATTCCGATGTCGTGGCCGATTTCTCTTCGGCCTTTGTCAGCGCGCATCGCCAATACAGCGTCGCAACGGCAATGAAGCATTTCCCGGGGCATGGATCATCAACCAGGGACAGCCATCGCGGGGCCGTGGATGTTTCCGCCACCTGGTCAGCCAAGGAACTGGAACCCTATCGCAGCCTCTTCGCCCAGTCTGAGAGTTCCAGCCTGATGATGGTCATGAGCGGCCATTTGAAAAATTCGAAGTTGCAGGGCAAGGGCGACACAGCGCCCATGTCACTGTCGCCGGCCCTATCCGAAACACTGCGTGGCCAGCTTGGGTTCAAGGGCGTCATCATCACCGACGACATGCAGATGGATGCGGTACGCGACGGCTATTCACTGGAAAATTCGGTCATCCGTGCCGTCAAGGCTGGCAATGACATCCTGATCTTCTCCAATGACAAGGTTCGCGACATCGACGTTCCCAACAAGGTTGCGAAGATTCTTTCCGATGCGGCTGCCAAAGACGAGGGCTTGCTCGCGGCAATCAACCGGTCCTATGACCGCATCTCAAGGCTCAAGAACCGGCTGGTGACCACGAATTCGATTCCGTCCGATGCCCCGCAGGCACGCAGGCTTGGCACAACCGATGTGATGACAGCCGGCCGGCCCGCTCTTTCCGACGAAATGATGCGCGCCCATGCCCGCAGCGTTCGCCTTCATGTGCCGGATGGCGCAATCTTCTGACATTGTTCGCCTTGCGTCCTTCGCCGCTGGCGCTATCCTGCGCCCAAGGGGCATGCGGGAGAGAATGACGATGGTGAAAACCTTTCTTGCGCTGGTGCTCGCTGCTGCCCTTGCGCTGCCCGGCATGGCTCATGCCGCCGGAAAATACGCGCTTGTTGTCGGCAACTCGGACTATCAGCGCGCCGGCAAACTGCCCAATGCTGCCAATGATGCCGAGCTGATTGCCGGCAAGCTCGCCTCCGTCGGCTTCGAGGTCGACAAGGTGATCGACGCCGACGAGAACACGCTGGGTGCCGCGCTCGACAGGCTGGCCGCCAAGGTGGACGGATCGGAAGCCGTCGCTTTCTATTTTGCCGGCCACGGCCTGCAAAAGGACGGCGCAAATTATCTCGTGCCCATCGATGCCAAGCTGGAGAGCGAAACCGCCATTGAGCGCGAGACGCTGAGCCTCCAGAGCTTTCTGGACGTGATGGAACGCGCCCCGATCGGGTTGGTGTTTCTGGATGCCTGCCGCAACAATCCCTTTGCCGATGCACTTCTGGAAACCACCAATGCGTCGGGCCGCTCGGCCAATGTCAGTCGCGGCCTGGCCGTGGTGCGCCCGCGCGGCGATCTTCTGGTGACCTTCGCGACCTTGCCCAACACCGTGGCCTCGGACGGCGCTTCCGCCAATTCGCCCTTTGCCCGCGCGCTTGCCCGCCACATGACCGTACCGGATGTCGAGGTGTCGGTGCTGATGAAGCGCGTCACCAAGGATGTGATGGACGAGACCAAGGGCGGCCAGCGCCCGCAGCAATTGTCGCAGATGCAGCGGGAGTTCTATTTCGCCCGCCAGCAGGCCGACAACGCCAAGGTGGAGCGAGAGGAAGGGGTAAAAACCATTCTGTCGGTCTATCCGGCGAACGTGAAAACCGGCGAGGAGATTTCCGTCCTGGCAGAAGTGCCGATGGCCTGCACGCCGTCCTTCCTCAACCTGTCGCCGACCCGCAAGGTGGCCCCCATCCCGCTGGAGTTTTTCAAGCAGACCGATCTTGGTGCCGGGCGCAACCATTTCGAGATTTCACCTGGTTCGCGCTATGGGCTGATCGTGCAGGAGAATGATGAGCGCGGTCAGAACCTGATCGGCTTTTTCTGCGCCCCGCCAAAACTGGAAAACAAGGAAGACACCATCGGCATCATCCGCGAACTGGACGCCAAGCTGACCAAGGGCGAACTGTCCGGCACCGTCAGCTTCAAGGATTTCGCCGGCGTCGCCTTCCATTTCAACGCCTTCGATATCAAGTAGGCGCAAATTCGCGCATTGAACTGCAAAGGGCGCGGTATAACCGCGCCCTTTTTCCCCTCACCTGAATGCCAACTTAGTTGGCAGCGTCTTCGTCGGTGCGGAACGGGAAAAGCTGTGGCGCCACGAAGCGTGCCGAGACCCAGCCGCGCTGGTTGCCTGTATCGACCTCGTACCAGACACCCTGGAAATCAGGCAGCAGTTTGCAGGAGGCAATGTCAACCTTCTGTCCGGGCTGCAGCTTCACCAGCACGCTTCCCTTCAGGTCCGGTGCGTCGCGCAGGTTCACCTCACGTGCCACGCTGCCCGGATGCTTGCGCGACTTGTCCTCGAAATTGCTCCACATGATGCCGTCATGCAGAACGCCATTGTTGCAGCCATAGGCATCGCCGAACAGTCCGGCCGTCACCGGGTCCACGCCAACTTCCTTGCCGGGACAAAAATCCTGGCCGAACTCGTCTGTCGGGACATACCCATCGGCACAAAGACGCTTGCCGCGCCAGACCGAGGCATAGAGGCGCTTGTCTGGCGCGATCATCAGGGAGCAGGCAAAGCCGCCTGGTGTTCCGACCGAAAACCAGCTTCTCTTGCCTTCCGGCGCATCAAGCAGCTTCGGGTTCTCAGGCATGTCCACCGCAGCGAATTCCAGTTCCGCACCGGATTTGTAGGCGCGGCCATGGACGATCATCGTGTTGCAAAGACGTGCTGCGCCGGTTTCATCCAGCCCGTAGCCATAGGCCGGATAGGCTGACAAGCCACGCGACACTGGCGAGAACCCCATCTCCCAGGCTTCGATCGTGCCTTCCAAATAGTGGAAGCTGTCTTCGGTGCGATGCTTCAACGCCTTGCGAAAGAGCGAGGGAGGATTGGCACCGCCCGACAGCAGGCGGCTGTAGGCTGCCGAAATGTCGTAGGAGAGGTTGAGGATCTGGCCCACTTCTGCCGTCTGGCTGGCCTTGTCTTTCGGCAGGAAGCCCATGTGGAAGCCCACCCGGGCGCCATCCTCGATGAAGCGTCCATCCATGTGGTCGGGGTGAGCCAGGTCGACCGACAGGGCAAAGGCAATGGCACAGGCCGACAGGCACTGCGTACCGCCGAGAACATAGACGCCGGTAATCGTAGGATCCTGGCTTTCAAGATCGTAGCGGATGGCATCGGCGATCTTGAAGCCTTCAAGGAAGCTGCCGCCCGGGCTTTCGAAAACAATCACCCGGTTTCCACCGGGATTGGCCTCGAATGCGGACTTGAGCTTCTCCGCATCGCCTGCTTCGATCACCCCGGAAAGCCGGAAGACCGTGATGTCACCACTGGCCGGCGTCAGTTCCTCAATTCCGTCATCCGGGTATGGTTTGAGATCCCCGATGATCGACGATGGTCCTTCCGCCGGATAGACGCGTTTCAGTGAGCGGATGTGATCCACCAGATCGGGACGGACTCCAACCTCTGCTGCGCCCGCGGGCGAGCCAAGGCAAAATGCTGCCACGAGCCCCGCGAAGGGCCACGTCTGGAAGGTTCTCATCTCAGTTCACTTTCACAAGGACAATTTGCACACGGCGGTTCTGCGGACCGAAGGGATCAGAGAGGTCCTTCAGCTTGCGCGCCCCAAGCCCGGTGGCAATCATCTGCCCGGAAGGCAGGCCGGCGGACGCCTGGATGAAGTTGGAAACCGCGCGTGCGCGCCGCGCCGAAAGGTTTTCATTGTAATCGGGCGAGCCCTTGGCGTCCGTGTGGCCGAGAAGCGCGAACCGGTAATCGCGGAACTTGTCGCCCTTCAGCACACCGGCAAGTTCGACCAGCTTGGCATACTGGTCCGGCCGCACCTCGGCAGAATCATAGTCAAACAGGATTTCGATATCGATGGACGGTAAGGCTTGCGCCGTGTCAGCAGGCTTTCCGGCAGCCACATTGTCCTTGGCAGCCGTTTCCTTGGCCTTCTTGGCCTGCTCATGGTCGATCACGCCCAAATTGACCACGTCGTCGAGAGAAAAATTCGTCGTCGGCTTGAATTCCTTGCTGGTGCAGCTTGCCTGGTCGAGCAGGCACTTCTCCATCTCGCTGGAAGGCTTGGCCGCAGGCGCGGTTTCTGCTCCCGCAGGCTTCTTCTTTGTTCCGAGATCGAAATCTTCCAGCGTGATGGTCGATTGCGCGAATGTCGGGCTTGGCTGGTGGCCGAAAGCGGCTGCAAGCCCGAGTGATAGTGCGAGCATTGTCATCCGGTGCATTGTCATCCCCTTCGTCTGCTTTGTTCGCACGGCACTCAGCCGTTCAAGTTGACGATCTCGACCCGCCGGTTCGCACCGCCTTCGGGGTCCTGCTGGTCCTTGAGGCGTTCCTCGCCAAAGCCGATGGCCAGCAACCGCTCGCCGTCAATTTGGAACCGCTCGACAAGGTAGCGGCGCACCGACAGGGCGCGGCGTTCCGACAGGTCGAGATTGTAGGTGCCGGATCCCTTGGCGTCGGTGTGGCCGTTCAGCAGGAAGCGTGCCTGGGACAGGTTCTGGCTGGACAGCGCCTGGCCGATGAGGTTCACAACCGGGATCGATTCCGGCAGGATCTGGTCACTGTCGAAGGCAAAGCGGATCTCGAAATCCATTTTCGGCGGCTGGTAAGTGTCGATCACTTCGGCAGCCTTCTCCTTGAGCTTCACTTTCAGGCCACGCGTCGCATTCAGCTCTTGGCGAATGGCATCCGGAACGGCGGTTTGCGGCTTGGCGCCAAGAGAACGCGTGGCGGGCTTGGCATCGCCGCCAAGGCCCTTCACGATGTCACTTACGGAAGGATCGGTCGCGTGCGCAGCGCCGAGCGACAGGCCGAGCGCAAGGGCCGATAGGGTGAAGGTCTGGAACAGTCTGGACATGGCAGGTCTCCTCGTTCTCATGGGGTCAGGTTTTCGGCGTTTCTGGCGCAGCGACGACCGGGAAATCGAAATGCCGGCCCGCAAAGGGCTCGGCGGTGAAGCGGTAATGCCACCATTCGCGGCTGTAGTTGGAAAAACCGCGCTTCTGCATGGCCTTTACCAGCGTCTGGCGGTTGGCGTGTGCTTTCGCGGAAACCTTGCTGGCAGCAGTGTGGCTGAGCGGATCAAAAAAGTCGAAGACCGAACCCATGTCCAGCCGCTCGGTCTTGCCATCAGCGCCAATGCGCGCCAGCGACAGGTCCACCGATCCGCCCGATGAATGGCCGGAGCGCGAAGCGAGATAACCTTGCTTGACCAGTTGGGACGCCGGCACCTTGGGATGGTAGGTGGCGTTGGTGCCCTTGCGCGCCGTCATGGCAGCCACCATGGCCTTGACCGAGCGGGCAGGGCGGTAGCAATCGAGCATGACCAGCGTCAGCCCTTCGGATTTCAGGTCGCCTTGAACCTTGGCGAGCGCCTGTGCCACCGGTTCGGCCAGGATGCAGCTTGGGCCTTCATATCCGGGAACCCGCGCGCCGGTGAAGTTTTCAGGCCCCGCATAGCGCATGTCCTGCACAATGGTGGAATCAACGCTTGCCAGATGCACAAAGCCCTTGTGCGGCGCTGGCAGGGCGGCTACCGGCGCTGGCTTGGCTTCCGGGGCAGGTGCGGCGAGGTTCTCCGGTGTCTTTTCCGGTGCTGGCGTGGTGTCTTCGGTTGGGGCCGGATCAGCCTGCACAAGCGGCGGCGCTGCCGGGCGGGCGGCGTCTTGCGCCAGCACTGGGGCTGCGAGCAGCACGGCAGCAACGATGCTGGAGATGATGGCGGCCTTGCCCATCATTCCACCCTCAACTCACTGATGGCGGTGTCGCGGTATTTCGAGCCGCGATAGACGCCGCTGATCGCAATCGAGAACCAGTTGGTCTCTCCCAGCCAGTCAAGGTCTATGTCCTGCCAGTCGCCGGTGTCGGAGAGGCGGAAGGTGCGCTGTTCGCCCGCCTGTCCGGTGATGGTCACCGACTGCAGGCGCGCGTTCTTGGTATAGATGTCGCTGTTCTTGTTGTAGCCGTTGGCCAGCACGAGGCGCGACAGCTGGCGCGGACTGTCATAGCTGACGACCAGCTTTTCCCCGATGCCGTCGCCCTTGGCGCCTTCCACCCAGGCGGTGGCCATGTTGCCGTCGAGCAGGTTGACGCCGCCATAGCGATTGCCGAATTGCGGGTCGAGGATCGAAGAAACGCAGAGCTTGCCGCCCGCCAGTGCCGCTGATGACCGCGTGCAACTCTGGTTGCGCCCGGCGCTGGGTGGCGGCAATGAAGCCACCTTGGTTTCGGCCGGAGCAGGCGCCGGCTTGGGGGCTTCCTTTGGCGCGAGTGCTGCCAGCGCATCCTTGGCCATTGTCACGTAAAAATTCGAACTGTCTGCGCCATACTCGGAAAGAAAGGCCGTCCAGGCGGATTGCGTGTTGATCTGGCGGGCGAGATCAAACTTCTGCGCCATCACAGCATCGCCGGAAGGGGCCGGTGCAGGATCTGGTGCCGGAGCGGGAGAGGGAGCTGTCACGCTGCCGTCGCCCGGAACAAAGAAAAAATCACCCGTGACCGAGCTGGTTTCCCACGGCACCTGCTTCTCGCCGGTAGAGGCGAGCACGCCGCGCCGCGTCGTCTTGAACACCGATTCCACCGTCTGGCCCCGGCCGGCGCGGATCGCCTGCGTCAGGGCCAGCGTATAGGGCGAGTTGCTGCCCGTGCCGTCCAGCGCCACGTCGCCCGGTGCGGTGGCATAGGCAATCAGCGTGCCCTTGGGCGCATCCACCGGCGCCAGACCGCGCGACACGGCGCGGAAGGAGCGGGCAAAGGGATTGTTGCGGCAGGCATCAAGGATGACGATGTTGATCGTCGAATTGGCCGAGTTCATCACCTGAAGGAAGTCGTTGACGTTGATCGCCTCGAGGTCGATCTCGTCTTCGGCGTCGATGCGCGCATTGACCGGCACGAGATAGTTCTCGCCCTTCACCTGCACGCCATGTCCTGCATAGAAGAACAGCCCTGCATCAATCGAGCTCCCGCGCAGCGTGCGTCCGAATTCCAGCAGCGCCCGCTTCATCGTGGCCTGGTCGGCGTCAATGAGCCGGGTTACGCGAAACCCGGTCTCCTCCAGCGTCTCGGCCATCAATGCGGCGTCAGATGGCGGATTGGGCAGGGGAGACGTGTTCTGGTAGGCGCCATTGCCGATGACAAGGGCGATGCGCTCACCGGCGGCAGCAGGGCCGCCGGCAAGCAGGATCAGGCAGGCAAGCGATGCCAGTGGTGCCAGCAGGCGGGCGGCAAGGCCGGTGCGCTTGGTGCGCACCGTCTGTTCGCCATAACTGCCGGGCAGGGTGAGGCATCGCATTCCCTTGCTCCTTAACGCGGGTTCACGTTGAAAGTGAGGAAGGTCTGGGCGAAGCGGCCCTTCTTTTCGGAAGGCAGCTTGGCTTCGATCTTCTCCTTGCGCTCATGCATCTTGATGGCAAGGCCGCGTGTCGGCTTGTCACCGGAGAGCTTGATCAGCGCGGCTGCGTCCTTGGCAGTGATCGCATTCCCCTTCAGCCCGTCTTCATGGCAGTAGAGGAACAGCGTTTCATTGTAGCCCGGCGTGTCGAAGATCAGGTCGCCGACCGCCTTGTCGGGAATGCGGCGCTGTTCGCCCGGCTGGATGATCGGCGCACCGATCATCTCCTGCGGGATCACTTCCACCGTGCCGTCGGTTTCCACGTAGAAGATCTGCAACTCGCAGGCCTTGTTGGTGGAGACGGTGAAGTTCAACTCGTCATTCACATAGACCTCGGTGGCCGGAACATGAATGCCGAGCTCCAGCTTGTGGGGCGATCCCTTGATGAGTGCCTTGTAGCTGTCGTCGCGATAATCCGGATCCTTGTAGGCGGGCACCGCGACCGGCTTGGCCGGGGCGACGAGCTTGATGATGTTGGTCTTCTCCGGCGCATAGACCGGATCCGGCTTGTAGTCTGCCGTCACCACCTTCACTGGCTCCTTGTACTGACCGTCTTCATAGATCAGCGGCTGCACGTTCAACAGCGGCTCCACGAACTTGGCATATTGCAGCTCAAGCTCGTAGCGCGGGACGGTGGAGCCGGCTTCAAACTGGGTGATCCAGTCAAGCGCCAGCGCCAGCGTTTCCGGGTCCTTGATGCGACGGCTTTCCCTGGTGAACTCATCGGGCGTCATGCCGAATTCCGCGGCAAGGCGTTCGAAGTCGAGGTCTTCCTCATGGGTATCGGCAAACCAGGTGATGATTTCACCGTCATTGGGCGCCGCCTTGCTTTTCAGCGAGCCGTCAGGTGCCTTTTCCGCTGCATTGATGCGGGCAAGCGTGGCGGTGAAGGCCGCACGGTCCTGCTCGTAGTAGCGGTCCAGCACATCCTGAGGCTGGTACATCTTCAACAGCACTTCGCGCGCATCATTGGAAAACAGCGTCGAGGTCTCGATGTGCTTTCTCATCTGGTCACGCTTGGCGATCATGCCGTCGGCATGGCAGCTGACACAGGACCGGCCGTTGACGATCTCGATGCCCTTGCCGATCGGCCGGTCGCGGAACGAAACCACCTGCGTCGGTCCGGCATTGAGGCGGTTGCCCTTGTGATCCGACAGGTAATAGCCCTGCAGGCCGTTGGGCAGCGAAAAGATCATTTCCCCGCCATCATGCTTGAAGGTTTCGAGGTCGTAGTCCAGCTGACCCACATCCTCGGGGCCATGGGGATGGCGCTTCAGGTCGCCATTGCCCTTGGATTTGCCGAAGTCATAGGATTTCCAATAGTAGCCGCGATTGGCTTGGTCGTGGCGTTCCAGCATGCGGTTGTGGTCCGACACGCCGGAATTGCCTTCCTCAAAGGCGGTACGCACCACCTTGAGGGCACGTATGTTCTTGTCCACGTCCACACCGATCCGGGCTTCGAGATCGCGGATGTTTTCCGTCAGCTCCAGCAGCATGTGGTAGTTTTCCGGCTGCAGGGCATTGGCGGCAAACCAGCCGGCATTCATCAGCGGGAGCTGGGTGTCGGTATCATGAGCCAGCGCCTTCAGCGAGGAATCGCTGGAAGGGTCATAGCCATAGGGATACTTCGCAACGAGCTGATCCCACTTGCTGGTGTCCCAGCCAAGGTCGCGGATGTCGACGCGAACCAGCACGTCCTTGGTATCCTTGACCGTTTCGGGAACGATTGCCACCGGGCCAAGCGATACCGAGTTCAGCGCCTTGTTGAAGCCGGCGGTGAAATATTCGGTGCGCTTCTTGTAGGCTTCTTCCGTCTCGCAGGGATAGTAGCCGTTGAAGAAGGCGCGGTAGGAGAAATAGCGCATGAAAGGCCGGTCGATTTCGCTGACCGAGCCGATGTCGTTCAGCGCGGCCTTGATCTCGTCACGCCAGTCCATCATGTCGCGGCTGCGTTCCGGCGGGGTTTCCTTGACCTGTTTCACCAAGGCCTGCTGGCCAAGCGAATCCACCCAGGCGCCAAGCTGGTCGATTTCGCCGTTGGAGGGCTTCTGTCCGGGAGGCATGCGGCCGGATATGATCGACTTGAACATGGCCGATGCGTTGCGGTTGCCAGGAACCACGAAGGCCGGATTGTCCGAAATCGACTTCAGCGAACCGGCAGGGAACGTGTCCTGGTTTTTCTGGCCGAGGCCATGGCAGTTGCGGCAATATTTGCCGATGAACTCGTCGGCGGCGGAGGCCAGTTGCCCGCCGTCAACGGTCGGGGCCGCATCTTCCTCCACCTCGCAGACCGCTTGTACCGGCGGCGTGGTGTTGACCGCCGTGATCTGCTCGGTGCCGGTCAGATAGGCAACCATGGCGGCGCGATCGTCCTCGGTCATCGCCGAAAGCCCCATGGTCAGGTGCTTCTTGATGGCCGGCGTGATCGGGCTGCCGGAAAGCTTGTTGCCGCCTTCCAGGAAGGACTTGGAGAATTCCTTCAGTCCGGCACCGGAGATGACATCGGCAGTGATCGCCGGGGCCGGATCGCCGGTCAGCGATACGTCGCCCTTGAAGGCATTGGCCCGGTCGAGGCCGAACGTGTAGGTGCGCGGCGTATGGCAATCATTGCAGGCGCCAACGTTTTCAACCAGATAGCGCCCGCGTTCCTTCTGCGAGCCATCGCCCGGCTGGAAGGCCGGCATGTCGAAATTGCCCTTCTTCCATGCAGCCCAGAACAGGTTGGTGTTGTAGGGGAAGGAGATCTCGTGCGGCGGCACCTTGTTGTCGGAGCCCGGAAGGCTCTCGATATAGGCTTTGATGTCCAGCACTTCCTCAGGCTTCATGCCGGCATAGGAGGTGTAGGGGAAGAAGGGCAGATAATGCCGACCCTGTGGCGAGATGCCGTTGATGACCGCATTCAGGAACTGCGCATTGGTCCAACCCGACATGCCGTTGGGATGGTTTGTGATGTTGGGAACATTCACCACGCCGGCATGGGTGTCCATGCGCGCGCCACCTGCGGGGCTTGCCGTGTCATTGCCGCCTGCCGCATGGCAGCCCATGCACCCGGAGACCTTGGCCATGTATTCGCCATTGGCCACGTCAGGGGTATACTTCGAGAAGGCCGCATCATCGAAAAGGTCGCGCGCCTGCGCTGTCCCTGTCAGGAACAGCGCACCGAGCGCAAGGCTTGTAGCGGCCAACAGCCGCCGTCCGGGTCTTATCAGTGTTCGTTCCACGTCAGTCACCTCCGTCAAGCCCCTTCGTTTCATGTCCGGCATGGATCGCCGGTGTCGGTTCGTCCGCCTTGTCTCAGCGGAATTCAAATCGCTCGAATTCAATGCGCGCCAGCTTCACGCCGATATCCTTGAAGCCCTTCACCAGCGCCTCGCGCAGACCGGGCGGTCCGCAAAACCACAGATCCGCGCCGTTGAGGTCAAAGCCGGTCTTCTGCTTGATCAGTTCGGCATTCACCCGCCCGTCAGTATCTGAGGCATGCAGCGTGTAGGTGAAATTGCCATGCTGCGTGGCAGCCGCCAGCCGGTCTGCGCCGATGGCTTCGGCGGGCTCGCGCACGCAATAGAAAAGATGGATGGTCTTGTCCTTCATCTCGCCTGCGGCCTTCGCCATGGCGAGAAAGGGCGTGACGCCGACGCCTCCGGCGACCCAGAGCTGCTTTGCCCCGCCGCGCTGCGCGGTGAAGCGCCCGTAACCGCCTTCAATCGACATGCGGTCGCCGACTGCGATGCCTTCACGCAGGCGCGTGGTATAGTCGCCCAGAGGCTTGATGGCGAAGGTCAGGCGCATCTTGCCGTCCTCGCCCTTGTCATGGCCGGCGATGGTGAAGGGATGCGGCTCGCGCAGGCCGGGCTTGCCGGCGGCGATGAAGGCAAACTGGCCGGGCCGCGCTGAAATGGCACCCTTGACCGGCTCGGCGGTGATGATGGTGGCACCATGCGCCTTGTCCACCGCGGTCACCACATAGGAACGCGTATGGGTGAAGGCCCGAAGCTGGGTGTAGAGGAAGGAGACTATGCCGATCCCCGCGAAGATCAGCAGATAGCTCACCAGCAGCGCCGAACCATCGAACGGACGCTTGATGAACAGGAAATGCACCGCGATCAGGATGAAGAACACGCCGATGAAGCGGTGGGTCTGGCGCCAGATGTGATAGGGAAACTCGAATTTGGTGCGCGGAATGCGCTTGACGATGGACAGCGCAATCAGCGCCGTCAGGCCGTAGAAGCCGATCTCGCCCATGTCGGCGGCGAAATTGTTGAGCGCCGAGGCCAGCAGTTTCCCTTGGAAATCCGGCGTCACGAAATAGTGCACCATGAACAGGCCGAAGGCAGTGATACCGGTCCACTTGTGCACGCGGTAAACCCGGTCCAAACCTCCAAAGAGGGGCTCCAGGAACTTCCAGCGCGTCGCGAGCAGCTGGTTGATCGCCATGGCAACAAAGGCTGTGGAAGCGCAGGCAATAGACAACCATGTCATCAGGCCGGTATGGCTGGCCGCCGGCACCGACAGGATGAATGCCATAAGGCAGGCGATGATGATCAATGCGATGCCCATGAACCTGCGGTTCCCCTGCTTTTTTGGCTGGCCTCCCTGAACAGGACCGGGTTCCGCTTGAGTGAGCGGAGCGGGGCTGTTCCGGCCGGGGGGCAAGCCGGATGATTGGTCTTCACGCGATGTGACGCCGCGTCATTCTTCGTAAGCTAGTCTGCCTGAGATGAACACAAGATGACCAGCGTCTGTCAGTGAATTCGTTCACGTCCTGCCTCATCCTCCCTTGGCACCAAGCGAACTGGTGAAGTCGCCCATCAGCGCCTTCAGGTTCTTTCCGGGGCAGGCGGTCTGGGCAACGTTTGAATGGCTGGCGACCTTGTCGGCGGATATGCCGTATTTGCCCATCAACGAGCGCACCAGCGAATCAAGGGCCGCCATTTGCGCAGGAGCAGGCTTTTCGGTCTCGAAGTTTCCTTCCAGCACGATCTGGATGTAACCCGCCGGATTGTAACCGGTGTTGGTATCGCCCACCGCCATGATGTCCCGGCCTTCGGCTGTCCGGCCCCCCGCATCAATGTAGAAATGATAGGGGACATCGGGCCAGGCCGGCTTCATGCGGCCATCAGAGAGCTTCTCCTTGCTTTGCGAAAACCGCTGCAGGGACGCCATCTTGGAAGCGATGCCGATAGACGGCTTCTGCTTCGTCGCCGTGTGGTGGATGAGGATCCGCGACGGGCCGTGCTTGCTCATCTTGCCGGCGGCGGGCTTGGCACCCCACTGGCTGCGGCTGACAATGTCGGGCCCTGCTGCAACGGGCGATGCCAGGAGCATGGCCGCGAGGCAGGCCGCAAGGGCCTTAGCGCAGCTGTCTGACATAAGCATCGGGAACATGCCTCCGGGCCGATGAAAGGATGCGGTCGGCTTCGCTTCGTGAACCCGCTCCGATGACCACCGCCCACAAGCCGTCGCGCAGTGCGTTGAAATTGTTGGTGTCCACGACATAGGCCGCGAACCCGGCATTGCGCATCTTGGCGCGGCGCGCCACCGGTGTGCGTGTGTCGGATTTCGGATAGGAGCCGGTCACCACCACCCAGCGCGCGCCGGGAAGGGACGTGTCATCGGCTATGCCGCGCGTAGGTTTGGGCAGGTTTGCCACATCCGTGCCGCTGTCCTTCTTTTCGGATTTGGGAGGCGGCGGTGGGGCAGGCTCGGGCGCATCAAGAGAGGCGAGCTTCTCTTCGGCCAGGGCGCGATAAACCGGGCTGCTGCGATACTTGTCGATGAAGGCCTTCACCACCGCCTTGTTCTTTGTGTCCTTCACAAAGGCCCAGTCGGTGGCAGGATCGGGGCTCACCGGAATGGGCGCGGGTTGAGGAACCGGATTGGGCACCGGAACCTGTGTGGTTGTGGTGCCGGGCGCAGGCACGCCGCCTGAAAAGAAAATGTCGCCGGACAAATCCTCGTAATAGCCCGGACGCTGCGAATGGCCTGCAGCGGTCTTGGCCAGCCGCTCCACCTCGTCGCGGGTGGCGCGCGCCATGCCGATCAGGCTCTGGCCGGGTTTGCCGAGTTCCTTCAGCAATACGCGGGTGAAAATCGAATTGACTCCATCTTCCGCATTCTCTCCCGGCAGCCTGTCCAGCGCCTGTTGGCCGGGTGATGCTGAGTAAAGAATGCCGACGCCACGGGTCAGCGGCGGAACATCCAGGCCGCTTTTCGAACCCAATGACCGGGTGGGATCATTGTTGACGTTGAGCGGGTTGTCCCGGCAGGCGTCGAAAATGGCGAAGGTCACTTTCGCGCCTGCATCCACCATGGTCTGGATCAGCAGCTTCTCGCTGATGGCATTGACCGCAATGCGGTTTTCCTCGGTTTGGGAATTGCCCGAAGGCGCCGGAATATCGGTTGGGAGATAGTAGTTCTGGCCGGAGAAATTCACGCCGTGCCCGGCATAGAACACAAAGACCACGTCATCCTTGATTAGCTTGGATGCAAAGTCATACAGCCCGTTGACGAAATCTGCCCGGTTCTGGTCGTGACGGACCGTCACTTCGAAGCCGAGATCCCTCAGCTTGTCACCCACCGCATTGGCATCATTGATGGCAGTCTTCAGCTGCTGCTGTTCGCTGAGATTGGCATAGGCATTGTTGCCGATCACCAGCGCCATCTGGCGCGCAGAGGCGGGCTGGATCATCAGGATAGCCAGCAGAAAAGCCAAGGGCAGGGACACCAGAAAACGAGTGATGCGCTGCAGGACGGTGTTCATCGTCTTGCGCCGTTCCGTTCGAGTAGGCCCCAACGAAAAGCTAGCCTTCCCTGCGACATGTTGTCAACGCATCAGGCATGGTGCATGCAGCTGGAGCGTGATGCATGTCACTCTTTTGAAAGGGCAAGGCTGCGCACTCTTGCCGGCACCAGGAGGAAGGTAACATGGCAAGCAATGCAGGAACGGATCTGGCGGAACTGACGCCCGGCCAGAATGCGGTAAGGTCTGCCCCGCTTGATGCTTCGCTTCTGGTTTCCGGGCCGCCTCAATCTGGCAAGACCATGGCTGTGCTTCATCGCGCCATGCGCATCCTGGAAGAAAATCCGCGCCATACGGTGCTCTTCTGCGCAGACAGCCGGGCAGGCCTCGACCAGCTTGAGAGCTTTGTTGGCAGGGCGTGCGGGGGCCGTCCGGGCTTTGGCGCACGAATAACACTGACCACGCTGGCCGATGAAGCCGAGGAACTGCATGGCTATGTGGGCGGCCGCTCGCCGGTCATGGCCCCCCCGGATCTGGTGCGTGACATCGTTCTGTCCGGCTTTCTGGATGGAGCCGGTGTGCCTTTTCCTGCCGGGCGCTTGATGGCCGAATGGGAGCAGGTGATCGACCCGCTGCGGATCAGCACGGCAAATGCCTACGTGAAAGCGCCGCAAGTGCCCGGTGAAGCACCTCTCTCAGAGGCCGACCGCCGCTCGCTCTGGCTCGTCTTCGATCGTGCCCGGCAGGTCTTCGAGGCGCGGATGCAACTGACGACGGGCGCGCTGTTCGAGCGCATGGCCAGCTATTTCGCGCATGCCGACGACAAGCCCTACAGCCATGTGATTCTCGACGATGCCGAGGCCATGGGCACCGATGCCCTGCGCTTTGCCGCCACGTTGGTGGCCGAAGGCGGCTACGGTCTGACCGTGACCACATCCTGGGACGGCGGTGCACTGGCCAAGGCACTTGGCCTCAGGAATTTCGCGGCGACCCGGAAGCTCGATCAGCTTCCGGCCTTGCGCAGCACGTAAATATCCATGATCCAGCCATGGGCGGCGCGCGCCTCGGCCCGCGCAGTGACGATCTTCTCTGCCATATGGCCAAGCGGCCCGGTCAGGGTTATTTCCTGCGGCATGCCCACATAGGCACCCCACCAAATGGTGATCCCGGTCGGATCAAGCGCTGTGAAGGAATTTTCGCCGTCTAGCATCACCGCCACGGTGCTGACGCTGGCCGGAAAGCCGTGGTCGCGCAATTGCCGCCCGGTGGTCACCGTGAACGGCTCGCCCACCTCGTTGATCGCCATGGCATGCGCCGCAGTCAGCCCCTGCAACGAGGTGATGCCGGGAATGACAGTGAGCGTGAAGGTAGCATCGCGTGCCAGCCGCTCGGCAATGCGGATCGTGCTGTCATAAAGCGAGGGATCGCCCCAGACGAGCAGCCCGACGGTTTCGGCTGCACCCATGGCCTCTCGCCAACGCTCCGCAATTGCGTCGTGCCAGGCGTCCACCCGTGTGGTGTAGTCCGCAATGGCAGGATCGCGCACCGGAATGTCGAAATGGGCTATCCGAGTGGCCGGTGTCAGGTGCTCGGCACAGATCGCATCACGCAGGGCGGCCAGCTCGCCCTTTTCCTCTCCCTTGCGCGGAATGAGGATGAGGTCGCAGCTCCGCATCTCGCGGATCGCCTGCACTGTCAGGTGCTCCGGGTTTCCGGTGCCGATGACGATGAGCTTGAGGGTCTTCAATGCTTGTATCCGAAAAGAGGACTGGAAGATGGAGGTGGTTTCGCGCCGGGCAGGCGCGAAACCGATCCTGCATCATGCCGGCCTGGCAGACCAGAGCTTTCCGGCAATGCCTCCAAGCAATGCCCAGACCGCCAGCCCCACCCCAAGCACCCGAGCGGTGAAAGCAGCTGCCACTTCCGGCGGCGCAGACCCGGCATAGCCTGCGGGCATGGGTGCACCTATGAAATGCGGCGCTGCCAGCAAGACGACACCAAGTGCCGCAAAGCCCAAACCGGGCCCATATGCCAGAAGCGCAAGCCCGGCAACCGTAGCCGCAACGGTTCCAAACCACCATATCTGGCGGTCTCCCAGATCTGCGGCAATGGTTCCCGGCAATTCCGGCGCCAGACCCAGAGCAGGAGCCAGTTGGAAGGCGGCAAAGCCTGCAATTCCCCACAGGATGCCGTCCCGCATCGAAATGGAGACACCGTAATGCTCCGCAAGCCCGAAGCCCGCCACCAGGATCAGGCCATAAGCCGCATAGATCAGGCAGGTGAAGGCCACGGTGAGCGCATTGCGTGTGAAAGCATTCTCACCGTCGTCGGTGGATGGCGTGTGCGCGTGCTGGTGATCGTGTCCGGCAGCATGCTCGGCTGCTGGCGCGCCTTTTTCACCCTCGAAATGGGTCAGGGCACCGGTTTCATACTTTTCACCCAGAAGGATCAGGTCCTGGACAAATGCGAAATGCAGCATGGCCGCAATCAGCCCTGCTGCAAAACCGGCGATCAACCCGCCGGCCAACATCTTGAATGTCATGTGCGTGATTTATTCCCGCTCAGTGGCAGGGGAAGCCGGTGGCGTGGCGCATGTCGTGCGCGGCATCATGCAGCGCGGCCGATTGGGCATGCCCTGCAACGAAAAGAAGGGCGGCACCAAACAGGGCGACAAAAGCAATCGGCAGAAGGCCGGTCGAGGCGGCGGACCGGGTTGCGGTCTTGGTCATGGCAGTCATGTCGTTCTCCTTGCCGTCACACCCGACGGCATTTCGGGTTCATCTCACGCATGGCCAGTCTCCTGACTCGCGGGTCAAAGCACGCTTTCCGCCTTCCCGGCTCTGGTTTTCACCGTCACCAGTGGCATGTGGAAAGCCGCTCACCGCATACAGTCGCGGGGGCGGTTGGGGCGTCAGGCTCCGATTGGGTCAGCCTTTTCCCCATTCCTGTTTCATTCCGGCGCTGAGCGCCTTGTGGAAACCATACACTTTCATTTGCCAGCTGCCGGGGGACCCGGTCAAGCCGGTTTCGGGCATTTTGCTGGTTTGCTTGCGACATGGTGCGAAATTTCAGCCGGGTATCCGCGCAATCAGCTTGAACCGCAGACCGCCCAATGGCCGTGCATCGCCTAGATTGCCATCGGCGGATGCGCCGTAGAGATGGACGAATGTCAAAATGTCGGCAACGTCATCCACTGAAATGTCGCCGAACAGATAGGCCGTCTTGCCCCGTTGCCGGAACGAAAGAGTGACCGGCCGCGTGCAGCCCGACATGCATTCAGTCTGGCGCAGGCTGCATTCTGGTTCCAGACCTGAGAGCGCCTTTTCCAGAACGGCATGCAATTGGCTGGATCCTGTTCCGCTCGCCTGGCAACTGGCGCAAAGTGTCACCGTCAAGGCTGTCATGGCGCATCCGCCAACGGTCCGATCAGGATCAGCGCCGGGCCATCGCCGGATCCGTCGGCAAGGTCTCGGGCAAGGCTTTCGACGGTTCCACGCACGATGGTCTGCTCCGGCAAGGACACGTTTTCGGCAAGGATCGCCGGCGTGCTGCCCGGCAGGCCCGCCTCTGCCAGCATGGTTGCCAGCCTTGCGAAGGTGCGCTTGCCCATGAAGATCACGGTCGTAGCGGCCGGGTCGGCAATGGCCGCCATGTTGAGGTCGTCCGGCAGGCTGCCGGTCACGTCGTGGCCGGTCAGGAACTG
>JBGSQC010000217.1:0-26058 GCA_041738295.1 Zhengella sp.
ACAAGCCGGGCGGCAAGGCGCTCCATGTGGGCGTAGTTTGCCTCCGTCATCACTTCTTCAAGCGTGGCGCGCATGGCGGCCATCTGCAGGGCGGAAGCTGACAGAGTGGTGCCCATGCCGGAATGGCCGGGCTCGCGCTTCGCGTTCACGGCAGCGAGGCGATTGGCAACCTCTTCGCTCATGCCCCAGATGGAGGCGGGCAATCCGCCGGCTATCGGCTTGCCGAGCACGAAGAGATCGGGCTCAAGACCGTGCACAGCGGTGTAGCCGCCAAGCCCGGACGAGATGGTGTGGGTCTCGTCGATCAGCAGCAGAGTGCCATGCTTGCGCGTGATGGTACGAAGGGCGTCGTGGTAGCCCGGCTCCGGCAGCACCATGCAGGAGTTGGTCATCACCGGTTCGGCGATCACGCAGGCGACATCGCCATGCGCCAGCTCGCGTTCCAGCGCGGGCACATCATTGAACTCGCAGATGCGGGTGGCCGAGGTCAGATCGCGGAACTCACCCAGCAGGCCCGGCCGGTTGACCGGTCTGCCGTCAACGAGGCGGACGAAGGTTTCATCCACCGTGCCATGATAGCAACCGTTGAAGACGAGGATCTTCGGTCGGCCCGTAACGGCCCGCGCGACGCGCAAAGCAAAGCGGTTGGCGTCGGTCGCGGTGGTCGCCACCTGCCAGTGGGCGAGAGCGAAGCGCTCTTTCAGCAACCTGCCGACCACCAGCGTGTCTTCAGCCGGAAGCATATAGGTCAGGCCCCTGGCGGCCTGCGCGGCGATGGCGCGCGCCACCGGTTCCGGCGAATGGCCAAACATGGAGCCTGTGTCGCCGAGGCAGAAATCATCCAGCGCCAGCCCGTCAATGTCGGTGAGAAGCGCGCCTTTGGCTTCGCAGACGACGGGCAGGAAAGGCAAGGGCCAGTCGCGCATCCAGTGCAGCGGAACGCCGTCCAAAAAGCCTTCGATACCGCTGCCAAAGGCGGCCTTCGATGCCGGGCGTTGGCCTTCATAGCGGGCGCGTTCGGCGGCAGCGAATGCTTCGAGGCGGGACGGCGCAATGCCGGAAAGGGAGGTATGCGAACCCAATTGGGCACCATTGGTCTGTTTCTGGTGCCCGTTTCCTTAGCCGGAAAGGTTTGTGCCGTCCATTGTCGAGGTGACGCTATCCGAACTGCCGGATCGATGGTGCAGACATGCCATTTGTCTGGCCGGTTGACGGGATATTCGTCTGCCCGGTCATCTGGTTCTGCGGAATAAATCCGCCCGGATATTTCGGACCCGGCACGGTCGCCAACATGCCATTGATGTCGGCTTCGGTGCTCTGCGCCGGAAGTTCGATGACCCAGACGCGGAAGGCATCCAGCACATGCGGGCCGAAGGAGGTGATCATGGCGACATCGGAGGCATCGGTGCCGCGCACCATCAGCACGCGGCCAATGCGCGGCACATTGAAGCGCGCGTCCCAGGTGTGCCATGCGCCGTCCAGCCAGACCTCGAACCAGGCGCTGAAATCATCAGGCCCCATGTCAGGCACGTCGATATCGCCAAGATAGCCCGAGGCGTAGCGCGCGGGAATGTTCATGGCACGGCAGAAGGCGATGGCGAGATGCGCATAATCGCGGCAGACACCGCGGCCTTCGATCAGCGCGTCATTGGCGCTCTTGTCGGGCCGCCCGAACTGGTAGCCGAAGTCGATATGCTCATGGACGTAATCCGAGATTGCCTTGACGCGCGGCCAGCCTTCCGGGGTCATGCCGAACTGGTTCCAGGCAAATTGCGACAGCTTGTCTGAATCGCCATAGCGGCTGGCGGTCAGGAAGGTCAGTACCTCGTTTGGCAGATCCTCGATGCGCTGCTGGCGCGCATTGACGGGGGCCTGGTCGGCCTCGCGAGGAACCTCAACAACGCAGTCGGTCCAGAAAGTGGTCTGGCCGGGAGGTGCCACCACCCGGCTGATGCGGTTGCCATAGGCATCCAGATATTCGCTGACAGGGGCGCCGCTGGACGCATTGACGCGATCCTGCCCGAAAACCCTGCCGGAAAAGGACGAATGAAGGGAGAGAGCGAGCAGCATCGGCACCGGTGCCGCACAGGTGACGCTCATTTCGTAGCCAATGCGCAGAAGCATGCCGGGTCACCATCCTGAGGAGTGAGGGAACGGTCGGTCAACAATCAAGGATCGCCCGCCGTTCACACTTAACGCCCTTGGGACTGATAGGTTCCCTGTCAGGCGCGAATGTCAATGACCCCACAGTCGCCCGGCTCCGATCCGAAGGCGAGGCGGAAGCCCGCCTTGTCCCAGGCCATCGCGGTTATGGCACCCTTTCCGCCGCGCCGCAGCACCACTTCGCGGGCATCACCGAAGCGGACACCGAGGATCATCCCGTCGATATAGCCGATGGCGACGAGGTCTTCAGCGGGATGGCAGGCAACGGCGGTGACCATGGAATTGCCGCGCGTGCCAAGCTCCAGCGGGGCCTTGCCCATCGGGCCGTCCTTGCCCTGGAAGGGCCAGACGATGGCGGCAGGCGCGCCGGAGGTGGCGAGCCACTTGCCCTTGGCGCTCCACGACCAGCTTTTGACCTTGGCCGGATAGCCGGTCATGCGCATGTGCTTGCCATCGGACAGCTTCCAGCCATGAAGGGCGTTTTCCTGCATGGTGGTGACGAGGAACTCGCCGCCGGGGGAAAAGGCGATGCCGATATGGGCGCCAGCCCATTCCAGTTCCACCGGCTTGCCCTGGGCTGCGGGGAAATGCAGCGTGGCGCCATTGTAACGCGCAGCGGCAATGCGGATGCCTTTCGGCGCAAAGGCAAGGCCTTCCACCGAGCGGGCATGGGGAATTTCGACGGCCTTGCCATCGAACAGGATGACATGGGCATTTCGTCCTTCGGCAAAGCCGACCGTGCCATTGGGCCCTGCGGCAACGGAGGTGATCCATTTGCGCGGGCGGATGGCGATCTCGCTCAGCGAGCCGTCCGCGGCAATAGCGCAGACGCGGCCATCCTCGCCACCGGTCAGCAGCCGGTCATTGATGGCGTCATGGGCGGCACACAGCAGGCCGTCATGGGCTTCGGTGACCTTGTGGCCATTGTCCAGACGGTGGACCGAGCCGTCTGCCAGCGCGAAGAATGGCACATCGGCCAGGAAGGTCACGGCAAGGCAATGGCCGGTGAGGTCAAGCGGCGCAACGGTGGGCATCTGTTGTCAGGCCTCGCAAGCCTTGAAGGTGCGTTCCAGCATTTCGGCATCGAGATTGCGGCCGATGAAGACGAGGCGGCTTTCGCGCTTCTCGCCTTCCTTCCAGGCGCGCTGGTGGTCGCCCTCGATGATCATGTGCACGCCCTGCACGACATAGCGCTCCTCGTCGCCGGCGAAGGCGATGATGCCCTTGAGGCGCAGGATGTCTGGGCCCTGGGCCTGGGTGATCTTCTCGATCCACGGAAAGAAGCGCTGCGGGTTCATCTCCGCCCCGCGCAGGCTGACCGATTTCACCGTCACGTCATGGATGGCAGCGGCTGCCGCGCCATGGTGGTGCTCGTGGTCATCATGGCCATGCGCATGATCGTGACCATGCCCGTGGTCGTGGTCGTGGTCGTGATGATGATGACCGTGGTCATGATCATGGTCGTGGGAATGGGCGTGATGGTCATGATCGTGGTGATGGTGATCATGGCCGCAATCCGGGCCGCAGACATGGTCCTCGTGATCATGGTCGAGGAAATGCGGATCATTGGTGATGGCGCGCTGCAGGTCGAATGCCCCGCGGTCCAGCACATTGGCAAGGTCAATGTCGGAGCGCGTTGTGCGGTGAATCCGCGCCGTCGGGTTGATGATGCGCACAAGCCGCTCGACATCGGCGAGTTCAGCGGGGCTGACGAGATCGGTCTTGTTGATCAGCACCACGTCGGCAAAGGCGATCTGGTCTTCGGCTTCTCGGCTGTCCTTCAGGCGCAGCGGCAGATGCTTGGCATCGACGAGGGCCACGACGGCATCAAGCTCGGTCTTGGCGCGCACGTCATCATCCATGAAGAAGGTCTGGGCCACCGGCACCGGGTCAGCCAGGCCGGTGGTCTCCACCACGATGGCATCGAAACGGCCGGGGCGGCGCATCAGGCCTTCCACCACGCGGATCAGGTCGCCGCGCACCGTGCAGCAGATGCAGCCATTGTTCATCTCGTAGATTTCCTCGTCGGATTCCACGATCAGGTCATTGTCGATTCCGATCTCGCCAAACTCGTTGACGATCACGGCATAGCGCTTGCCGTGGTTGCCGGTGAGGATGCGGTTCAAGAGCGTCGTCTTGCCTGCGCCGAGATAGCCGGTCAGCACGGTGACGGGAATGGGAGCGGGAAGGGTGGTTTGTTCGGTCATCTGGGACGGTCCCTTGAAGGGTCAATGGCGTTGGAGAGCATATAGGCTCTTGGCGCCGCCAATGCCAGCGGTCACGCGCCCAGCCATTCCGGATTGAAGGCGTGGACGTCTTCCAGCAGGCCGATGAAGCCGCTTGTGGCTGCATCCAGCAGGCTTTCGCCAAGCTCCGCCGTGGCGGCTGCGGCGTTTCCCGCAACGCCAGCCTTGTTCAGGTCGCTCATCTTCCAGCCGAAGGCATGGGGGCCATAGGCGCGCAGATGGATGAAGCGGGAGGCGAAATCCGATTGCGCTGACGGGAAATCGGCTGCCTTGGTCATGTCCACAAGGTCTGGCCGCAGCGCCAGCATGACGGCGGTTTCGATTTCGCCGCCATGGATGCCGATGGCCTTTTCCTCAGGCGAAACAAGGCCGGGCGGGATGAAGCGGGTCCAGCTCGTCGCCACCGCCAACATGGAAAAGCGCACGCGCAGTTCGGTGGCGACAATGGTCATCAGGGGTGAGTTGCCGCCATGGGCATTCAGCATGACGATTTTGCGGAAACCCTCTGCGTGAAGCCGTTCGCCAATGCTGATCCAGCGGTTGACCGCCTCGTCAAAGGATAGCGTGCGGGACCCCGCCACATCCATGTGCTCGACGGAGTAGCCTATTGGTTCGGCAGGAAGAACAGTGAAGGGAAGATGCTCAGGAGCAAGAGTGATCACACGCTCCGCCATACCTTCGGCAATGATCGTGTCGGTCTCGAAGGGCAGATGCGGGCCATGCTGCTCGGTGGCGCCCAAGGGCAACACGGCGATCCAGCCGTCTGACCCGGCCGCAGACATTTCGCCGGCTGTCATTTTCCTGTAATGGCGGGAGGGCATGGTCATGGTGCCGGTATCCGGATGAGAGACGCTGTAGCGCCCGGTGAGGGCTGGACGCTAGCGCCTTGATGGGGGCTGTGGCAAGGCGAGGCACTTGATGAAGGCGCGCAAGGCGTCCAGGGTCAGCAGTGCGAAGGGCGGGAGACGATCATGGCGAAAACAGGCAAGGGGCAGGTGGCCCAACGGGTCCAGTCGGTGGCGCGGCTGCTCCGGACTGATCTGGCGGCACGCCTGCTGGAGCACGGGCTTTATGCGGGCCAGGACCAGATCATGCTGGCGCTCGCCGCGCAGGATGCCATGACGCCGGGCCAGCTGGCCCAGCAGATCGGCGTCAAGCCGCCAACGGTGACCAAGACGATCAACCGTTTGGCGGCGCAGGGCTTTGTCGTCAAGGCAGGCTCGGAGACCGATGCGCGTGTCGCGCTGGTGTCGCTGACCGAAGCCGGGCGCGAAACGCTGAAGGTCATCGAAAAGTCGGTCAAGCGCAACGAGCGGTCCGCCTTGCGCGGATTTGACAAGAAGGAACGCAAGGCGCTTTTGAAGTTGCTGGCGCGCATGGAGGTTAATCTCGGACTGCCGATGGTCGAGGATCCGTCCGATCCGGCGCGCGATGATGACGAGGATTAATCGCCTGCGAACACAGTTTCGGTGCGAGGCTTGCAAATTTTCTGCTTGATCCGGGTGCTGGTCTGTCCGATGCCGGATATCCGATCCGGTGCGAAAGACTGCCGTGACTGATTCGTCCTCCTCCCAGGTTGCCACGCCGGTTTCGGCGATCCTGCTCGTCATGGCGGCAGGCTTCCTGTTCACATTCCTTGATTCGAGCGCGAAATATCTCGTGCTGTCGGGCATGGATGCGCGCTTTGTCTCGTGGTGCCGCTTTGCCGAACACATGATTCTTGCCCTTGTGCTGCTGCAGGTTTGGAAGCGGCCACAGGTTTTCCGCACGAAAAGCCTGCCTGCCCAGGCCGTGCGCGGCATGTTCCTGTTCGGCTCGACAATTTTCAACTTCCTGGCCCTGCAGACATTGCAGCTGGCCGAAACCATTTCGATTTTTTTCTTCTCGCCGATGGTGATTACCGCTCTGGCGGGACCACTGCTCGGCGAGTGGGCCGGTTGGCGGCGCTGGATGGCTGTGCTTGGCGGCTTCGTCGGCGTGCTGGTCATTGTGCGGCCAGGTTTCGGTACGCTTGAAACCGGACATGCCTTCGCCGTCACCTCCATGCTCTGCTATTGTTTCTACGCCATCATGACGCGCAAGATGAGCGCATCCGAAAGCCCGGAGAGCCTGATCTTCTTTTCCGCATTGACGCCGTCGCTGGTCATGTTCCCCGTCGTCCCGCTGTATGGAAGCATGCCGGAAGGTGCCTTCCAGTGGATGCTGCTGCTCGGCCTCGGCTTCTTCGGCGGGATCGGCCACTGGCTGCTGATCAAGGCCTACAAGCGGGCGACCCTCTCGGCGCTCGCCCCCTATCCCTATGTGCAGATGCTGTGGATGGTCATTTTCGGATACTTCTTCTTTGATCAGTTGCCCGACCGCTGGACCATGATCGGGGCGGCCATCATCGTGGCCTCGGGCCTCTACATTGTCCACCGCGAGCACCAGCTTCGCATGGCGGCGCGCTCAGTCCCCGGCACCACCACGGCGACCGTGGCAAAAAAACTTTGACCCCCGGCCATCCCGTGGCATAAAGCCGTTTAAACAGTTTAATCCACGCTTCCGGCACTGGCTTGGGGGGAAATGCCGCTGGCACAGAAGATCAAGCTTTCGACGATTGCAGAGGCACTCGGTGTCTCGACGGCAACCGTTTCGCTCGCCCTGCGCGACAGCCCGCTGGTGGCCGACGGCACGCGCGAGCGCATCAAGGAGCATGCGCGCGAGATCGGCTACATCTACAATCGCCGCGCTGCCAGCCTGCGTACCTCGCGTTCCGGCATTGTCGGTGTCGTGGTGCACAACATCATGAACCCGTTCTTTGCGGAAATCCTCGGCTCCATCGAGACCGAACTGGACCGGTCGCGGCAGACCTTCATCCTTTCCAACCATTATGACCAGGTGGAGAAGCAGCGCACCTTCATCGACACGCTGCTGCAGCTGGGTGCCGACGGCGTGATCATGTCGCCTGCCATTGGCACCCCTCTGGCCGACATCGAACTGGCCGAGCGCAACGGCCTGCCGGTGGTGCTGATCGCCCGCAATGTGCAAGGCGCCGATGTGCCGGTGTTTCGCGGCGACGATACCTATGGCACGGCGCTGGCGACCGAGCATCTGATCTCGCTCGGACATCGCCGGATCGCCATGATCGGCGGCACTGACCAGACATCGACCGGCCGCGACCGCTATCAGGGCTATCTCAACGCGATGGCTGCTGCGGGCATTGAGGTCAAGCCGCATTGGCGCATCCCCGGCCCGCGCACAAAGCATGCAGGCTTCGATGCCACGGATCTCTTCCTGCTGATGCCGGACAAGCCGACGGCGGCCGTCTGCTGGAACGACCTGGTGGCGATCGGCCTGATGAACGGGCTGGCGCGTGCAGGTCTTGTTCCCGGCTCTGATGTTTCGGTGACCGGCTATGACGACCTGGAAGAGGCCGAAATCGCCATGCCAGCGCTTACCACCGTATGGAACGGCCAGCGGGAAGTGGGGCGGCGCGCGGCCAAGACCTTGCTGGAAAGGCTCGGCGGGCTTGATTTGCATGGCGGGCAGGAACTGATCCGGCCGGAATTGAAGATCCGCCAGTCCACCTCGGCTCCCAAGGAGCGCTGAACTGCCATCACTGCGGATTGTCGGGGATTAACAGCCGGTTAATCTTCGCGTCGGCATGATCAGCCCCAGTTAGAGGGGCCGAATCATGACACGTATCTTGAGTGCTTTCACCGCAGTTTCACTGCTTTGCGCCGCGCTGCCGGGCTTCGCCCTGGCTGATCCGCTTTCTCCGTCGGCTGGTGCAGAACAGTATGCGCTTTGGCAATCGGGCAGCGAAACCGGCTGCGTGCTGACGCTGGAGCCTGTGGAGGACATGCAGGCAGGCGATCGCTTCTCCGTCAATCCGACCGGTACGTGCGCCGATGTCGATGCCTATTTTGCCGATGCTGCCCATGCTTCGCGCGAGAGTGACGGATCGCTCACGATCAGCAACCCTGATGGCGCAACTCTCATGGTTCTGGCACCCGGAGACGGTTTTGACTATGAGGCCGTCCAGCCACGCGAAGCCATGGTGGCGCTCGCTGCCGCCAACTGAGCCAGGCTCAGCGCCGCGCTGCAGCGTGTGCACGAACGGCGTCACCAAAGGCGCGAAATATACGGCTGGAGGCCTGGTCGGTTGCCGCCCAATATTCCGGATGCCATTGCACGCCAATGGCAAAGCCCTTGGCGCCGATCACCGACACGGCTTCCACGGTTCCGTCAGTGGCTGTTGCCTCCACCGTCAAACGCGGTGCGAGGCGTGAGATCGCCTGGCGATGCAGCGAGTTGACCTGGATTTCGCTGGTGCCGACCACGGCAGCCAGGCATGAGCCTTCCTTTACATGGACAGGGTGGCGGATGGCGAAGCGCTCGTCATTGTGCTCGGCATCGGGCGCGCGGTGGTCATCAATGCCGTCCTGCTCCTGGATTTCGGTGGCAAGCGCGCCGCCGAGAGCCACGTTCAGTTCCTGCATGCCGCGGCAAATGGCGAGAAGCGGGAGACCGCGCTCCAGCGCCATGCGGATCAGGCTGATCGACACCGCATCGCGCGCCGGGTCAAAAGGCTCATGGGAGGCTGTCGGCTCCTCGCCATAATGGCCGGGATGCACATTGGTACGCGATCCGGTGATGAGCAGGCCATCCATGCGATCCAGCACGGATGCAGCGTCCACATGATCCGGCAGGGCCGGCACGATGACCGGCAGGACGCCAGCCACGCCGGCGGCAGCCGAGACATAGGTGTTTGGCGCGCAATGCCAGACATATTTGTCGAATTCACGAATGTCGGCTGGAATGGCGACAAGCGGCAAGGTCATTTCCGGTCTCCGGTTTGGAGGCCCTGTTTACGCTGCCTTTGTTGCGCCGCCAATCCGGTTTTTTCAGACAGGCGCTCCGGTTTGCCCTGACAGGCGGCGGCTTTAACCCAAGTGGTAAAAAAATTTGGCCACGTATTTCCACGATGCTGGACTCAGGGCTTTGGTCGTGTATTGATACCGTCCGGATACCAAGAGCGGGGGCATTTCGCTGTGCGCCGCCGGTACCGATTCGGATCACAATTGGGAGGAAATCCATGGATCGCCGTACATTTATCAAGAAGGCCGGTTTTGCCGGTGCTGGCGCTGCTGCAGCGACCACACTTGCCGCTCCGGCCATTGCCCAGGAAAACCCGAAGGTTTCCTGGCGCCTGACCTCGTCTTTCCCGAAGTCGCTCGACACCGTCTATGGTGCGGCCGAAACGATGGCCAACCGCGTTCGTGAAATGACTGGCGGCGCTTTCGACATCCAGGTCTTCTCGGCCGGCGAAATCGTTCCGGGCCTGCAGGCGCTTGACGCCGCTGCTGCCGGCACGGTGGAAATGTGCCACACTGCTTCCTACTATTACTGGGGCAAGGAGCCGACCTTCCAGCTCGGCACGGCAACCCCGTTCGTCATGAACTCGCGCATGCAGAATGCCTGGTTCATCGCCGGCGGCGGCACCGACATGCTCAATGAATTCTACCACACCCAGGGTGTCCATGCCGTACCGTGCGGCAACACCGGCGCGCAGATGGGCGGCTGGTTCCGCAAGGAAATCAACACGCCTGCCGACCTCAACGGCCTCAAGATGCGCATCGGCGGCTTTGCCGGCAAGATTCTCGCCAAGCTGGGCGTTGCCCCGCAGCAAATCGCTGGCGGCGACATCTATCCGGCTCTGGAAAAGGGCACCATCGACGCCACCGAGTGGGTCGGCCCCTATGACGACCAGAAGCTCGGCTTCAACAAGGTCGCCCAGTACTACTACTATCCGGGCTGGTGGGAAGGTGGCGCAACGCTGCATGCCATGACCAACAAGGCCAAATTCGACGAACTGCCGAAGCACTACCAGGCCATCCTCACCGATGCCTGCTATTTCGCCAACGCATCGATGCAGGCCAATTACGACGTCAAGAACCCGCCGGCGCTGCGCGAGCTGGTTGCTGCCGGAACGCAGCTGCGTCCGTTCAACCGCGAAGTTCTCGATGCCTGCAACAATGCAGCCCAGGAAGTTTACGCGGAAGTGACCGCCCAGAGCGCTTCGTTCAAGAAGATCTACGACTCGCAGCGCGCCTTTGCGAAGGACTTCTACCTGTGGGCCCAGCTCTCGGAGAACACCTTCGACACCTACATGATGATCCAGCAGCAGGCCGGCAAGCTCTAAGCCGCAACGCTACCGGAAAGTCCGTCAAGAAGCCCCGGAGTGGAAACGCTCCGGGGTTTTTCGTTGACTGCTGCTTGCGTTTTCCCGGATCTTTCGATCGACGCTTGAGGGCGTACCAAGTGGCGCATGTGAAGGAAGCCCGCCATGGCCGCATTGACCGCTTGGCGCCGCTCGACCATCGGCAGGTGACCGCATCCATCCAGCAGCATGGTTGCCATGCCCGGAACCGCGCGCTGGATGGCCAACTGGTGGGACGGGCGGATGACCTTGTCGTGCGAGCCCACGATGTTGAGGCAGGGCGCTCTGACGCGCGCCAGTTCCCCCGTCAGGGAGGAATGCGATAGCAGGCGGATCAGCGCTGCGATCTCGCTCGCATTGCTCTGGCCGAGACTTTGGCGCACGGCCTCGATGGCAGCCCGGTCCCGGTCGCTGGAAAAGGGTGCATTTGGATCAGCGATGCAGGACCGCGAGCCCGCCACAAAGCGCGACGGGGACGAGATCCAGAGCGCGAGAAGGCGCTCGAAGGTCCACTGGCCGAGAGTGCCGCCGCCTTTCAACAGACGCATCGACAAGGGCTGGAGGCCATCAAGGCCGCCGCAGGAGAGCGCTCCCATCAGCACCACGCCTTCAACCAGTTCAGGGTGACGGGCAGCAAGCCCGAGCGCGAAGAAACCGCCGGTCGAATGGCCGACCAGCGTGACCGCGCGTCCGGGAAAGTCGCGCCGGATCGCAGCCGCGTAGGAATCGATGACGCCGTCAAGCGTGAGGTTAAAGGCCACACTACCCAACTGCCATGGAAAATGGCCGGGCAAGGGATAGGCTGCTGCGGTGCCTTCGCGGCAGACGTCCGGCGCATAGGTTTCCCAGAAGACCGGAGCCATGACCATGCCGTGCAGGAATACGGTCACGGGACCGGGATTGTCGGAGATCATCAGAGAGGGCGGCAAAGGGGTCATGGCACGGCTGGAACAGGTTTAAGGTATCCGGCTCAACGCATCATCCGCGTGCCGGTTCCCTCAACCCCAAAGAAAAGGCCGGGCACTGGGCCCGGCCTGATTCGCTTGCTTGTACGAAATCCCGTCAGTTGAACTTCGGCGGGGCCGATGGCATCTGCATGCCTTGCGGCTCGGCCGGCTTGGCCGGTTCCGCGGGTGTGGCCGCCGGAGCTTGGCTTCCCGGCATCTGAAGGCCCGGGAGCTGCAGGCCTGGCAATTGCAGGCCGGGAAGCTGGCCGGCCGGCGGAGTGCCATTGGCGGGTGGCGTGCCGAAGGATGGTGCGCCGAGCTGCGGCAGCTGCAGGCCGGGAAGGCCATTGCCGGGTGTTGCCGGCTGGGTCCCTTGCTGCTGTTGCCTCTGCTGTTGATCCTGCTGCTGTTGCTGCCCGGGCGACAGCCCTTCCTTGTAGTGCATCACCAGGCCGGGGAAGAAAATGACCATCAGGATCATCAGGAACTGAATGATGATGTAGGGCAGCGCACCCCGATAGATTTCGCCGGTTTTCACGCCCGGCATCATCTTGTTGGTGACCGAATCCAGCCACTCGCCGCGCGGGGCGATGGAGCGCAGGTAGAAGAGCGCGAAGCCGAAAGGCGGGGTGAGGAACGAGGTCTGCAGGTTGATGCCGAGAATGATACCGAACCAGACCAGGTCGATGCCGAGCTTTTCGGCGACCGGGGCCAGCAGCGGCACCAGGATGAAAGCGATCTCGAAGAAATCAAGGAAGCAGCCCAGAATGAAGACGATGATCGTGACGACGATCAGGAAGCCGTATTCACCGCCCGGCAAAGCCAGCAGCAGGTCTTCAATCCAGATGTTGCCGTTGATACCGTAGAAGGTGAGGCCGAAGACGCGGGCACCGATCAGGATGAACATGACGAAGGCAGAAAGCTTGGTCGTGGAGTCCAGCGCCTGCTTCAGGATGCTCATCGAAATGCGGCCCTTGGCCAGCGCCATCAGCAGGGCGCCGGTGGCGCCCATGGCACCGCCTTCGGTCGGCGTGGCAATGCCAAGGAAGATGGTTCCGAGCACCAGGAAGATCAGCGCCAGCGGCGGCACCAGAACGATGATCACCTGTTCGGCAAGGCGAGAAATCAGCCCGAGCTTGAAGCGCCGGTTGATCATGCTGATGGCAAGCGCTAGGCCGACACCGGTGGCAGCAGCCCAGACGAGGCGCACTTCGTGGCGCATGTCGGCAAAGATGGTGTGGAACGTCAGGAAGTAGGTGCCGATGGCGAGCGCCAGCATGACAATCAGCGAGGTGACGCCTGATCCGAGTGTGCGGGCTTCCTTTGGAAGGGCGGGCGCCCAGTCCGGCTTGATGATCGTGACAGCGAACACATAGAGGCAGTAAACGCCGACAATGATCATGGCCGGATAGAGCGCGCCGACATACATGTCGCCGACCGACTTGCCGAGCTGGTCGGCCATGACGATGAGCACGAGCGAGGGCGGCACGATCTGGGCCAGCGTGCCGGCGGACGCGATGGTGCCGCTGGCAAAGGCGCGGTTGTAGCCATAGCGCTGAATGATGGGCAGCGAGATGAGACCCATGGCAATGACGGATGCCGCAACCACGCCGGTGGTGGCTGCCAGCAGGGCGCCCACAAGAACGACCGCATAGGCAAGGCCGCCGCGCACCGGGCCGAACAACTGGCCGATGGTGTCGAGCAGGTCTTCGGCCATGCCGGAGCGTTCCAGGATCAGTCCCATGAAGGTAAAAAACGGAATCGCCAGCAGCGTGTCATTGTACATGATGCCGTAGATGCGCTCCGGATGGCTCTGGAGGAGAGGCCAGAACAGGCGGATCTCGTCTGACAGATGGGTCATCTCCACGCCGATGGCGAAGAAGGCGAGGCCGCCTGCGGCCAGCGTGAAGGCGACCGGATAGCCGATCAGCAGCATCGCCATGACGCAGACGAACATGATCGGGGCGAGTTCGTGGGCAATGAGGTCGAGCATCACTTGGCCTCTTCCATGTCGAGAGCGGCTTCGGCTTCGGGCGGCAGATGGTGCTGGGGCATCGGATCATCGATGATTTCCATGAGCACGGCAGCGCGCTTGATGGCTTCGGAAACGGCCTGCAAGGACAGCATGATGAATCCGACGAGGACGAGAAGCTTGGCTGGCCACAAAATGAGACCGCCGGCATTGGCCGAGATTTCGCCGCTGGTGTAGGACCGCCAGAACCAGGGCCAGGCAAGCCAGACCATCAGGAAAGCGAACGGCATCAGCATGATGATGTGGCAGACAAGGTCGATCCAGTCGCGGGTGCGCTTGGTCAGCCGCGAGGAGACGATATCGATGCGGATATGCTCGTTCTGCAGCAGCGTGTAGGCGGCTGCCAGCATGAACACGGTGCCGAAGAGATACCACTGCAATTCCAGCAATGCGTTCGATGCGCGGGGCAATGGGAAATTGGCCGGGAGAACTTCTCCCATGTAGCGCATGAGGGCGTTGTAGGTTGAAACAAGAACCGCGGCCAGAATGAGCCAGGAAACATGCTTCCCGACAAATCCGTTGACCGCGTCCACAAGCCTCGAAAGGCTCAAGAGCGCTCGCATGTAGGTCCTCCCTTGGTATCCTTCGGCCCCGCTTGATCACCTTGCGGCAGGGCGCTTTCGCAAAACTTTGCACGAGGCCGACGCCTTGTCGACCTGAAACCACACTGCCCGTCCGGCAGGAGTTCTTGAGCGGTGCTGTTAACAGGTTTCAAGAGCGTAGAAAAGAAAGTGGACAATATTTTTTACCAATTATTAAGGACAGATCTCAGTCCCCTTTTTCGCGCCTCCTGCGTCAACGAAAGAAAATTTCCGAAAAGATGATCTTGGAGACATTTTCTGCGCAATGGCGCTGCGCTGCGGTGACTGCGTTGCTGATTTCGTCGGGCGTCCAGTTTGCCATTGACGGAAGGGCTGCGGCACAGAAAACTGACCAGATGAACCGGAAGAGAAAAACAATCCGGACAGGGAGGTAGGCCATGACCTTGCACGCGGTGTCACTGGCAGACAAATACGATCTCGCAAAAAGCCGGATTTTCGTCTCAGGTGCGCAGGCCATCGTGCGCATGATGATGATGCAGCATGAGCTGGACCGGCGGAACGGGCTGAACACCGGCGGCTTCATTTCCGGATATCGCGGCTCGCCTGTTGGCGGTCTTGATCAGCAGTTCTGGAAAGCGCGCAACGAGTTCAAGGCCCATGACATTGTTTTCAAGCCGGGCCTGAACGAGGAACTGGCGGCAACCGCCTGCTGGGGCAGCCAGCAGACCGAATTGCTGGGCGAGGGCACCAAGGACGGCGTCTTTGCGCTCTGGTATGGCAAGGGGCCGGGCGTCGACCGCTCTGGCGATGTGTTCCGCCATGCCAATTTTGCAGGCACCTCGCCCCATGGCGGCGTGCTGGCGCTGATGGGCGACGACCACACGGCGGAATCCTCCACCAATGCGCATGCGACCGAGTTCCTGTTTGTCGATACGATGATCCCGGTGTTCAACCCGGCCGGTGTCCAGGAACTGATCGATTACGGCATTTACGGCTATGCCATGTCGCGTTTTGCCGGCACCTGGGCGGCGCTCAAATGCGTCAAGGACAACATCGAATCGACGGCCTCGGTGGATGTCTCGCTTGACCGCTTCAATTTCATCTATCCCGAAATCGACCTGCCGCCGGGCGGGCTCAACATCCGCCATGAGCTCAACCAGCTTGGCCAGGAAGAACGCCTGCACAATTACAAGCGCGCGGCCGCCTCGGCCTTCATCCGCGCCAACGGCCTCAACCGCATCATTTATTCCGGCGGCCCCAAGGCCAAGCTCGGCATCATCACGGTGGGCAAGAGCTATCTGGACGTGCGCGAGGCGCTGGACCAGTTGGGCATTGACGAGGCACGTGCCAACCAGATTGGCCTGCGCCTGTTCAAGGTCGCCTGCCCCTGGCCGCTCGATCTTGAGCATATTAAGGAATTTGCCCGTGGCCTCGACATGGTGATCGTGGTGGAGGAGAAGCGCTCGCTGATCGAGGTTCAGGTGCGCGAGGACCTCTATGGCACGGTCGACCAGCCTGTCGTGGTGGGCAAGAAGGATGAGCGCGGCGACTGGCTGTTCCCGGTCAAGGGTGCGCTTGATCCCAACGACATTGCCATTGCGATCGGGGAACGGGTGCTCCGCGTGATCGGTCCGTCCGACGAGATCAGCGCCCGCGTGACGCAGATGCGCCAGTTCCAGGCCATGCTGTCGGGCACGAAGGACGTGGCGGTGCGCACGCCCTATTTCTGCTCGGGCTGCCCGCACAATTCCTCGACCAAGGTGCCGGAGGGCTCGATTGCCGGTGCCGGCATCGGCTGCCATTTCATGGCGCTTTGGATGGACCGCCAGACGGTCGGCTTCACCGCCATGGGCGGCGAGGGCGCGCAATGGGTGGGCCAGGCACCGTTTTCCAAGCGCAACCACATTTTTCAGAACCTCGGCGATGGCACCTACAATCATTCGGGATCGCTCGCCATCCGTTATGCCATCGCATCGGGCGTCAACGTCACCTACAAGATCCTCTACAATGACGCGGTTGCGATGACCGGCGGCCAGCCGCATGAAGGCACGCTGTCGGTCGAGCACATCGCAGCCCAGGTGCGCGCCGAAGGGGTGGATCGCATCGCAGTCGTCACCGACGAACCGGACAAATATGCTGGCGTCGTCGAGTTTCCCGCCCGCACCACGCTGCATCACCGCGACGATCTCGATCTGGTCCAGCGCGAACTGCGCGACATTCCGGGCGTCACCGTGCTGATCTATGACCAGACCTGTGCGGCCGAGAAGCGCCGCCGCCGCAAGCGCGGAACCTTCCCGGATCCCGACAAGCGCGTGATCATCAACGAACTGGTTTGCGAGGGCTGCGGTGATTGCGGCGTCAAGTCGAACTGCGTGTCGGTTCAGCCGGTCGAGACCGAGTTCGGGCGCAAGCGGCGCATCGACCAGTCGAGCTGCAACAAGGACTTTTCCTGCGTCAACGGCTTCTGCCCTTCGTTCGTCACGGTGCATGGCGGGAAACTGAAGAAATCGGAAGGTGTGGCCAAGGCGCACGACCCGCTGGAAGGACTGCCGGAACCGAAGCTCTTCGCGCTTGACGACAATGGCTGGGCCTCGATCATCGACGGTGTCGGTGGAACCGGCGTCGTCACCATCGGCGCGATCCTCGGCATGGCGGCGCATCTGGAAGGCAAGGGCTGCGGCATGATCGACATGGCGGGCCTGGCGCAAAAGGGCGGCGCGGTGTTCTCCCATGTGCGCATTGCCCGCACGCCTGCCGACATCCATTCGATCCGTGTATCCGCAGGCAAGGCCGATCTCATCCTCGGGTGCGATCTGGTGGTGTCTGGCGCAGGCAAGGTGCTGTCCGCGGTGCGTGAAGGCGAGACGATCTTTGTTGCCAACACGGCTGAAGTGATGCCGGGCGATTTCGCCCGGTCGCCGGACTTCTCGCTTCCTGGCGAGCGGCTGAAGCGGGCTATCCGGACGGCGGCTGGCGAAGACAAGTCGCATTTCTTTGATGCGACGCGCACTGCCTCAACACTGTTTGGCAATTCGGTCGGTGCCAACATGTTCATGCTGGGCTTTGCCTATCAGCATGGTGGCCTGCCGGTGTCATCCGACGCAGTTGAACAGGCGATCCGTCTCAATGGCGAAGCCATCGAAATGAACCTTGCAGCGTTCCGCTGGGGCAGGCGCGCGGCCCATGAGCCGGATTTCGTGCAGGGTATCGTGGATCAGGCACGTGGGCGCTCGCTGGCGGGCCGGATTGCCGAGACCCTTGACGAGATGATCAGCCGCCGCGCCGATTTCCTGAACGGGTACCAGAACGCGGCCTACGCCAAGCGCTTCGTGGACCAGGTGGAAAAAGTTCGCCAGGCCGAAAGCCGCGTTAAGCCGGGGTCAACGGTGCTCACCGAGGCAGTGGCGCGCAACTTGTTCAAGTTGATGGCGATCAAGGACGAATACGAGGTGGGGCGGCTCCAGTCAGGCCGCGCCTTCAAGGAGCAGTTGGCGCGCGAGTTCTCGTCATTCGACCGGCTGGAATACCATCTGGCTCCGCCCATCCTTGGCCGTCGTGACGAGAAGGGCCATTTGCGCAAGACCAGTTTCGGTCCGTGGATGGGGCGCGTCTTCTCCGCACTTTCCGCGCTGCGCGGCTTGCGCGGCACAGCCCTCGACCTTTTCGGCTACACCGCCGAGAGGCGCAAGGAGCGTGCGTTGCTGGCGCAGTATGAGGAAGACCTTGCGGCGATTGTCTCCGGATTGAAGGCAGCGCGCCTTGATGCGGCCGTGCAACTTGCCGGGATACCGGCGCTTGTCCGTGGCTACGGTCACGTGAAAGAGGCCTCGATCGAGAAGGCGGCAAACGAACGGCAGAAGGCCCTCGATGCCTTTGCAAAGGATGCACCATCCGATGCACTTGTGGCCGCCGAATAATGGCTGGAGTGTGCCTAAATGTGACAGGAAAGAGGCGAACATAAGCCTTTCTTAATTCACCTATGCCAGAAATGGGTTCATTTTCCTGGTATTGGGCATGAAAACGAGTACAGCTGCAGAGTCAACAAGAGACGAATTTTACATCGCGTTCGTCAAATCGCTGTTCGGGAATGCTGCCACTTTGCTGCTTGGTGTCATAACCCAGGCCCTTGTCGTCGGCCTAGTCTATGCGAAGACCTCGCACCCCGTATATCTCTGGATTGCTGCGATTGTCATCATTACCGGAGTCGTCCGGTTCGCCGGAATTCAATACGTCAATAAAAATGGTAAGGCTGACGAATTTACATACACGGAAGCCAAGCGCCATGAGCTCATCTATGTGTTTCTGGGTGCATTGCACGGCTCTGCACTTGGGGCCTTCTCACTGATCAGCATCTATTACGTCCGCGACGAGTTTGCAGAGATTGCATCGATCAGCATGATCTTGGCATCCGCAATATCGATCCCCGGCCGTAATTACGGATCGCCCCTCATGGTGTTGGTCATGACAAGTGTCACGACCTTGCCCATCACGATTGGCTTTCTGCTGCGCGGTGACATTTTCCATTTCCTGCTCGGCATTTTCTCCGTCAGCTTCTTTCTCGCAACTCGTGTTTTTGCCCTTGAGTTTCGCGAAGTGCTGTTCAAGTCCCTGAAAGAGCATCAGAAGGCGAAGTCCTTGGCGTTGCGCTTCGACAAGGCGCTCAACACCATGTCGCACGGGCTGGTGATGATTGATTCCGATGACCGTCTCGTGGTGGTCAACCAGCAGGCCGCCCATCTGTTCGACGCGGCCTCGCCCAGAGCGCTGACCGGCAGAACCTTCAACGCGCTGCTCGGGCGTGGTGTGGCTGCAGGACTTCTCGACAAGCGCGACGCCAAGTTCATTTCGCAGCAGCTTTCGCGCGCCATCCGGGAAGGGCGGAACCGCAAGGTCCTGATCAAGCTGAATGATGAACGTTATTTCGAGCTTTCTGCCCGCGAGGGCGACGATGAATTGTCGGTCATCACTTTCGAGGATGTCAGTGCGCGCATCGCCAGCCAGGAGAAGATCCGCTACATGGCGCGGTTCGACAGCCTGACCGGTCTTGCCAATCGCGGGCACTTTCAAGAACTGGTGGCCGAATCCCTGGCGAACAATGATCCCGACCGCCTTTGCGCCATGCTGGTGCTTGATCTCGATGACTTCAAGACGGTCAATGACACGCTTGGACACCCTGTGGGTGACGGGCTGATTATTGCCATTGCCGAGCGGCTGAGCGACCATGTCGATGACCACGCCAAGCTGTCGCGCTTTGGCGGAGACGAGTTCATGGTCTATTTCGGTCATTTGGCCGACGAGGACGATCTCAAGGCCCGTGTTTCGAGGCTCTATGATGGCTTAGTTAAGCCTGCCGACGTTGCTGGAAACCTGATGCATTTCCATCTCTCGGGTGGCGCTGCGATCAGCAGGGCCGGAGACGCGTCAGTTGATGATCTGATCGTCAAGGCGGATCTAGCCCTCTACCGGGCCAAGGACATGGGCAAAAACCGCTGGCAGATGTTTGAAGATTCGATGGACAGGGCTTTCCGCGAACGCCAGAAGCTCAAGTCGGAACTGCGTGGTGCCATCGAACGTGATGAACTGACGGTTCTCTATCAGCCGATCATTGACGCAAGGACGCTCAGGATCGGAAGCTGCGAGGCACTTTGCCGCTGGCACCATCATGAACTGGGCAATATCTCGCCTGCGATCTTTATTCCGCTGGCAGAGGAGATGGGGATCATTTCGCAGATCTCGGCTTTCGTTCTGAAGCGCGCTGCCTTGGATTGCGCCGGTTTCCCCGGCGACATCAAGGTATCGGTAAATCTTTCGACCAATGACTTCCGCTCGCCTGATATTGTCAGCGTGGTGGCTCGTGCGCTGGAACTTTCCGGCCTTCCAGCCTCGCGCTTCGAAGTGGAAGTAACGGAAACAGCCCTCGTCGATGACAAGGCCAAGACCTGGACCTATCTTACCGAAATCAAGAAGCTGGGCGTTTCCATTGCGCTCGATGATTTCGGAACCGGATACTCCAATCTCGGCTACCTCAATGCGCTCCCCCTCGACAAGCTGAAAGTCGACCGCAGTTTCCTGACCGATCTGGAAACCAATCCGCGCTCGCTTGAATTGCTGAAGGGGGTTGTGGAACTGTCGCGCCGGCTCGGCCTGAAGGTCACGGTCGAGGGTGTTGAAACGGAAAGCATGTTCGAGCTGCTGGTTCGCGAAGCCGATCCGGATTACATTCAGGGCTTCCTGTTCGGGGCGCCTTTGTCGAGAACCGGCCTCTCCGGGATGATCGAAGCCATTACTCCGCTTCACAGGCAGGACCGTCGCGCCGCCTCCTGATCAAAAGTCCAAGTCTGCAACCACACCAGCTAAAAAGTGCAGAACACCCTTTACGGTTTTTTAAGGTTAACCGTTGATAAACATGGCCCAACGTTATGCCACCTTTACACGAGTAACGAATGGGCTAGGCTCGTTCTCGTAATACGGAATGTAAGGGGCCTAGGGAATGTCGGATCAGGCGGAATTCACTCGCCGGGAAATCCATGTCGATTATTCGCATGTTGGATTTGCTGATCGCTCTATGGAGTTTCTTGATCGCGCCCAGTATCGCCGCATTGATGGCGGCGAAGAGTTGGAAGCGATCTACAAGCTTCGCTATCGCGCCTATGTGCGGCATAATCTGGTCCCGCCAAATCCCGATGAAATAGTCACCGATTCCTTTGACAGCCTGCCGAATTGCAGCAAGTTCGGGATCTACATCGACGGCGATCTCGCCGCTACGATCCGCCTTCATCACGTGACAAAAGACACGCCGCACTCTCCCACAATGGAAGTCTTCGGTGATGTTCTACGGGGGCGGCTGGACAACGGACTGACCTATATTGATCCGAGCCGGTTTGCTGTCAGTCCGCAATGGGCATCCAACAAGCTGGCCATGCCCGCAATCACCATGCGAATTGCCTTCATGGCTTGCCTTCATTTTTCGGCACCCTACTGCATCACCATGATTCGCAAGGAACATGCGGTCTTCTACAAACAGATGTTTGGCTCCAGGCAGGTTGGGCAACCACGAAACTACGATGGTGTCATCAATTGCGACGCTCTGCTTTATGAAGGTGAGATTGCCTCCGTTCGCGAGCAGATCGAGGTGCGTTTTCCCTTCTTTGCATCCACTGCCGTTGAACGCCGACTGCTTTTTGATCGTCCGTCTATTGGGGAAAATGCTCCACTTATAGTTCTGCCTACGGCTCGGCATGCAGCCGTGATGGCAGCCTGACACGCCTTTCGCCGCGGTTGCCATCGATGGCTGCCGGGTCCATAACGGTGCCGTAGTCTTGGGCAGTTGGCCCGGGAGCGGGCAGGGAATGAACACGAAAACCGATCTGGTGCAGACCTTCATCTGGGCGCGCGGTCTCAAGGACGAAGAGATCGAGCGGGCTGCCAAGGGCATTGTCGAGAAGGCCTATCCCAAAGGCGGCTACATCGTGCACCGTGGTGACCGGCTGGACTTCTGGACGGGCATCCTGTCAGGCCTCGTCAAGATGAGCACGATCGGGCGCACAGGAAAGGCCGTGACATTCTGCGGCGTCGGCAACGGGGCGTGGTTCGGCGAAGGCTCGCTGATGAAGAACGAGCCGCGCCGCTATGATCTGGTGGCGCTGCGTGAAACCCGGCTGGCCCTGATGAACCGGGCAACCTTCTGCTGGCTTCAGGAAAACTCAATCGGCTTCAACCACTATTTGCTGCGCCAGATCAATGAGCGCCTCAGCCAGTTCATTGCTACCGTCGAGCACGATCGGATCCTTGATTCCAAGGCGAGGGTGGCGCGCAACCTCTCCTGGCTGTTCAACCCGGTGCTTTATCCCGGCGTGGTGGAAACGGTTGACATTACGCAGGACGAGTTGGCGATGCTTACCGGGGTATCGCGCGCGATCACCAATCGCAGCCTTGGCGAGTTGCAGGACGAAGGACTGATCAGGGCGGCGCATGGACGCATCACCGTGCTCGATGTCGATGGCCTGATGTCTTACGGAGAGTGAAAGCGGCAAAAGGCTGAAATTGGACCTGAAGTCGCTGTTTTATAAGACTTTCGCCCAATAAAAAAGCCACCCGAAGGGGGTGGCGGATGCGAGCGCTTCTTCTGCTGGCTGTAAAGGACCACTGACCGTTTTGTCTGTCAATGGAAAAGTTGCCACGGTCCTGATTTCGTGAAAACGTATGACACAATCAAAAGGGCCTGCACGCTGATGACAGGCCGACTGGGAGCATACCCGGCACCCATCAGGGCGCCGGGCTGAAACGAGGAGGTCGACACCTTGGCGCAAAATCTCGCGTCTCTCGATACATTTCCGAAATACCTGCTGGAGAACGCGCGCCGTTTTGCAGACAAGCCGGCAATGCGTCACAAGGACTTCGGCATCTGGCAAAGCTGGAGCTGGTCCCAGCAGCGTGACGAAATTCGCGCCTTCGCGCTTGGCCTGAAGGAACTTGGCGTCAAGGCGGGCGACCGCATCGCCATCGTCGGCTCCAACCGTCCCCGCGTTTACTGGAGCTTCTGCGCCATCCAGTCGATCCAGGCCGTTCCGGTGCCGGTCTATGCAGACGCCGTGGCTGAGGAAATGGCCTATGTGCTCGACCATGCGGGCGTTCATTTCGCCGTGGCGCAGGACCAGGAGCAGATCGACAAGCTGCTCTCGTTCAAGGAAAAGATCCCTCTGCTGCAGACCGTCATTTATGACGAGCCGCGCGGCCTGCGCGATTACGACCATACCCGCCTGCATGCCTTCGAGGTGATCCAGGCAGCAGGACGTGATGCCATGGCCGCCAATCCCGCGCTGGCCTCGCAGTGGGAAGACGGCATTCGCAATGCCTCGGGCGACGACATTTCGATCATCCTCTATACCTCGGGCACCACCGGGCGCTCCAAGGGCGTGATGATCAAGGCGAAGAACGCAGTGCGGGCCGCCTATGACACTGCCCATTTCGACAAGCTCACCGAAAATGACCAGGTGCTGGCCTATTTGCCGCTGGCTTGGGTCGGCGACCATTATCTCAACTATGCGCAGGGTTATGTGTCCGGCTTCTGCATGGCCTGCCCGGAAAGCCCGGAGACGGTGCCGCAGGACCTGCGCGAGATCGGCCCAACCTTCTATTTCGCGCCTCCGCGCGTCTTCGAAGGCCTGCTGACCTCGGTGATGATCCGCATGGAAGATGCCGGACCGATGAAGCGGCGCATGTTCCGCCATTTCATCGGTGTGGCCAAAGAACATGGCGAGGCCATTCTCGAAGGCCGTCCGGTATCCTTTGGCGGGCGCCTGAAGTACTGGCTTGGCAATTTGCTGGTCTACGGTCCGCTGAAGAACGTCCTGGGCTTCTCGAACATCCGCGTTGCCTATACGGCCGGCGAGGCGATCGGCCCCGACCTGTTCTCCTTCTTCCGGTCGCTTGGCATCAACTTGAAGCAGCTTTACGGACAGACCGAGGCCTTCCTCTATGTGACCGCACAGAAGGATGACGCGGTGCGCGCCGATGCGGTGGGCCCGGCGGCTCCCAATGTCGATATCCGCATCACCGAAGATGGTGAGGTTCAGTTCAAGTCACCGGGCATGTTCTCCGGCTATTTCAAGCAGGAAGACAAGACCGCAGAGACGATCACCCCGGACGGCTATGTGATGACGGGCGATGCAGGCTTCTTCGACAAGGATGGCCAGCTCAAGATCATCGACCGCGCCAAGGATGTCGGCAAACTGACGACCGGCGCGCTGTTTGCACCGAAATATATCGAAAATTCGCTGAAGTTCTTCCCCAACATCAAGGAGGCGGTGGCTTTCGGCGACGGGCGCGACAAGGTGGGCGTGTTCCTCAACATCGACCTGACGGCAGTGGGCAACTGGGCGGAGCGTAACAATATTTCCTACGCCTCCTACCAGGAACTGGCCGGCCATCCCAAGGTCTACGAGACCATTGCCGCCCATGTGGACGAGACCAACCGCAAACTGGCTGATGTCGAGATGATGGCCGGTGGCCAGATCAGCCGCTTCCTGGTGCTTCACAAGGAACTGGACGCTGACGACGGCGAACTGACGCGCACCCAGAAAGTGCGCCGCTCCTTCATCGCCGAGCGCTATGCCGACCTGATCGAGGCACTTTACGACGGCTCGACCGAGCGCTTCGTGGCAACCGAAGTCACGTTCGAGGATGGACGCAAGGGCAATATCTCGGCGACCGTGCAGATCCGCGATGCCAAGGTTTATCCTGCCAAACATGCCATGAAGGAGGCGGCGGAATGACCGTCAACCTTGGACTTGCCGACCGCAAGGCTTCCGAACAATTCCGCTTGTCTGCCCATGACGACCATGTCGCCAAGGGCGACATCCTGCTCGATGTCGATGGCGTGTCGCTGTCGTTTGGCGGCGTGAAAGCGATCACGAACATTTCCTTCAACATCAAGAAGGGTGAGATCCGCGCCATCATCGGCCCGAACGGGGCTGGCAAGACGTCGATGCTCAATGTCATCAATGGCTTCTATCATCCGCAGGAAGGCACGATCACCTATCGCGGCCAGAAGCGCAGCCAGATGAAATCGACCGAGGCGGCCAAGCAGGGCATCTCGCGCACCTTCCAGAACATCGCGCTGTTCAAGGGCATGTCGACGCTCGACAACATCATGACCGGGCGCATCACGCTGCAGAAGAAGAACATCTTCTGGCAGGGCCTCTGGCACGGTCCGGCTCAAAAGGAAGATCTTGAGCATCGCGAAGCGGTGGAGCACATCATCGACTTCCTGGAGATCCAGCACATTCGCAAGACGCCGGTCGGGCGCCTGCCCTACGGCTTGCAAAAGCGCGTGGAATTGGGCCGCGCACTAGCTGCCGAGCCGGCGCTGCTGCTGCTTGACGAGCCGATGGCCGGCATGAACCTCGAGGAAAAAGAGGACATGAGCCGCTTCATCCTTGATGTGAACGACCAGTTCGGCACGACCATCGCGCTCATCGAGCATGACATGGGCGTGGTGATGGACATTTCAGACCGAGTGGTGGTGCTGGATTACGGACGCAAGATCGGCGATGGCACGCCGGCGGAAGTCTCCAGCAACCAGGAAGTCATCGACGCCTATCTCGGCGTGGCGCACGACTGACCGGGGGGAACCATGTCACCAGCACTTCTCAACTTTATCGAAACGGTTCTGAACGGCCTGATGGCCGGCGTGATGTATGCGCTGGTTGCGCTTGGCTTCGTGCTGATCTTCAAGGCGTCGGGCATCTTCAACTTTGCGCAAGGCGTGATGGCGCTGTTTGCCGCGCTGACGCTGGTCGGCCTGCAGACCGGCCAGGTGCCCTTCTCGCACCTGATCAATGCCATGTTCGGTACCGACATTCACCATTTCGGCTGGACTTTGCCTGCGGCAGTGGCCGTCATCGGCACGCTTCTGGTGATGGTCGCCTTTGCCTGGTTGTTTGAAAAACTTGTGCTGAAACATCTGGTCAACCAGGAACCGATCATCCTGTTCATGGCGACCATCGGCCTGGCCTATTTCCTCGAAGGCTTCGGTGACCTGATGTGGGGCTCCGACGTCAAGAAGCTCGATGTCGGTATTCCTTCCGGCGGTTCCTTCTGGCTGGAAGATGTGACCAAGACCTGGGCTGCGGAAGGCTCGGACTATTTCGGCATGTACATTGACGTGCTGGACGTGGTGGCAGCCGTGGTGGCCGTGGTCCTGGTGATCGCGCTCACCCTGTTCTCGCAATACACCCGCATCGGCCGGGCGCTGCGCGCTGTCGCCGACGACCATCAGGCGGCCCAGTCGGTCGGCATCTCGCTGCGTACGATCTGGGTCATTGTCTGGTCGATTGCAGGCTTCGTGGCGCTGGTGGCGGGCATCATGTGGGGCTCGAAGTCGGGCGTGCAGTTCTCGCTGTCGCTGATTGCGCTCAAAGCCCTG
>JBGSQC010000062.1:0-12039 GCA_041738295.1 Zhengella sp.
TCAGGCCGGAGCCACGGCGCCCGCCCCCATTGCGCTCGCCATCGTGCAGGCCATGGCCGAGTGCCTGGCAGGCGTGGTCTATGTGAATGCCATCCAGCCCGGCGCTCCGGCGATCTTCGGCACCTGGCCCTTTGTCTCGGATCTTCGCACCGGGGCCATGTCGGGCGGTTCAGCCGAGCAGGCGCTGCTGACGGCGGGCTGCGCGCAGATGCACCGCTTCTACAATCTGCCCGGAGGGGCGGCATCGGGCATTTCGGATTCCAAGCTTCCCGACATGCAGGCCGGATGGGAACAGGGCATAACCAATGCGCTGGCCGGATTGTCGGGCCTGAACATGTGTTACGAGGCGGTTGGCATGCATGCCTCGCTGCTCGGCTTCTGCATGGAAAGCCTTGTGCTGGGCGATGATCTTCTGGGCCAGGCCATGAGGCTGGTGCGCGGCATCGACGTGACCGAGGACAGCACCTCGATCGAGGCCATGAAGCAGGTCTGCCTGGGCGGACCCGGCCACTATCTCGGCTCCGAGCAGACGCTGCGGCTGATGCAGACTGAGTATGTCTATCCGACGATCGCCAACCGGATGAGCCCGAAGGAATGGGGCGAAGCCGGCAAGCCGCAGCTTCTAGATGCTGCTATCCGGCGCAAGAACCAGATTCTTGCCAAAGCCGGCAGCCGGATCGATCCCGAGATCGACAGGGCGATCCGCGAAAAATACGCAATCTATTTCAGGTAGCACGCCATGGCTTTCGATCATCTCGAGGACTTCTACATTGACGGCGGCTGGGTTGCCGCCAGCCCGGCGGCCCGGCGGCTGGAAGTCGAGAACCCGGCAACCGAAGAGATTGTCGGCACCATCGCCCTTGGCACGGAAGAAGACGCTGACAAAGCGATCCGGGCGGCGCGCGCGGCGTTTCCGGCCTTTGCCGCAACTTCCGTGGCAGACCGCATCGCGCTTCTGCGCCGCGTGCACGAGGTCTATCTGGACCGCGCCGAGGATCTGGCTAGGGCGGTCTCCACCGAGATGGGAGCGCCACTGGCCTTTGCCCGCGAGGCGCAGGTTCCGGCGGGCGAGGTGCATCTTGCCGCAACCATCGAGGCAGCAGAAAAATTCGCTTTCGAGGAAATGCGTGGCACGACGCTGATCCAGCGCGAGGCCATCGGCGTGGTCGGCCTCATCACGCCCTGGAACTGGCCGCTCAACCAGATTGTCTGCAAGGTGGCGCCGGCGCTCGTTGCCGGCTGCACCATGGTGCTGAAGCCGTCCGAGATTGCCCCGCTCTCGGGGCTGATCTTTGCCGAGATCATGCATGAGGCGGGCGTTCCGGCAGGCGTGTTCAACCTCGTCAATGGCGACGGACCGGGTGTGGGAACCGTGCTTTCGACGCATCCAGAAATTGACATGGTGTCGTTCACTGGTTCCACGCGAGCCGGGATCCTGGTTGCCAAGGCTGCCGCTTCGACCGTCAAGCGCGTCGCGCAGGAACTGGGTGGCAAATCCGCCAACATCGTCCTGCGCTCGGCCAATCTGGATGCCGCCGTTTCCGAGGGCGTGTCGGCCTGTATGTCGAACACCGGCCAGAGCTGCGATGCGCCGACGCGGATGTTCGTGCCGCGCGAAGCCCATGATGCAGCGCTCGCCATTGCCAAGGAAACAGCGGAAGGCCTGACAACCGGTGATCCGAATGATCCTGCAACGATGCTCGGACCGGTCATCAGCCGGACGCAATACGAAAAGATTCAGACCCTGATCCAGACCGGAATTGACGAAGGCGCGACACTGGTCACCGGTGGACTTGGCCGCCCTGACGGACTCAATCGCGGCCATTTCGTGCGTCCGACCGTGTTCGGTCACGTCACCCCGTCAATGACCATTGCGCGCGAGGAGATCTTCGGGCCGGTGCTGTCGATCCTGCCCTATGACAGCATCGATGAAGCCGTGACGATCGCCAATGACAGCGTCTACGGGCTGGGCGGCTATGTGCAGGGCGATCTTGCCGAGGCAAGGGATGTGGCACGCCAGCTGCGCACGGGCCAGGTTCAGATCAATTATCCCGACTGGGACGTCTTCGCCCCGTTCGGCGGCTACAAACAATCAGGCAATGGCCGGGAATATGCCGATTGGGGCATCCATGACTTCTGCGAGGTCAAGGGCATCATCGGCTACGGCAATCAGTAGGGTTCATCACTCATGCATTACGGATATATCGGTCTGGGCAATCTCGGCGCGGCCTGCGCGGGCTGCCTCCTGAAAGCGGGCTTTGACGTCACGGTCACCGATCTCAACCGGGCGGCTGGCGAGAAGCTGGTCGCCCAAGGCGCGACGTGGGCCGAAAGTGCAGCCGAGCTAGCGGCCAGCGTCGATCATGTCATCACCTGCCTGCCATCGCCTGCCGTCAGCGAAAAGGTGCTGCGCCAAATCCTGCCGGTGATGAAGAAGGATGCCAGCTGGATCGAGATGTCGACGCTTGGCCGCGACGAGGTTCTGGCATTTGCGGCCATGGCCAGAGAGCATGGCATTCGCATGCTGGAACTGCCGGTGACCGGCGGGGTGCATCTTGCCGCGCGCGGCGAGATTACCATGCTGCCCGGCGGGGACAAGGACCTCGTGGACCTCCACTGGAAGGCCTTCGAGGCGATGGGCAACCGGGTGTTCCACATGGGCCCGCTCGGCTCATCGTCCATCATCAAGGTCATCACCAACATGCTGGCCTTCATCCATTTGAAGGCCTGCGCCGAGGCGCTGATGCTGGCCAAACGCGGCGGGCTGGACCTTGGGCAGGCCTGGCATGCCATCGCAGCATCGTCGGGCACGTCGTTTGTGCATGAAACGGAGGGCGCGCTGATCCTCAACGGTTCCTACGACATTGCCTTCAACATTGACCTTGCACTGAAAGATCTCGGCTTTGCGCTCAATTTCGGCAAGGAGTTTGGTGTTCCGCTGGAACTCGCCAGCATGACCAACCAGACCTATATCGCCGCAAAGGCAGCCTTTGGCGGTGACGCGCAATCGCCGATGATTGCCAAGCTGCTCGAAGACCAGCTCAGGACCGATCTTCGCGCGCCGGGCTTTCCGGCCCGGCTGGAATAAACGACGGACCTACCTCCGGGTGGACAAGGGGATGACGGGCTCCCTCGTCATCTCGATATGCAGCTCGGTTCCCTTGTAGGGGTTGGCCGCAATCGCTGCATCATCAAGCTCGACGCCCAGTCCGGGTTCGGTTGACGGGATGACATAGCCGTCTTCCCATCTGATCTTCGACTTCAGGGCCGACATGTAGGGGCCTTCAAAGGTGCCAATCGATTCCAGCAGCAGGAAATTCGGGCTGCAGGTCGAAACCTGGATGTTGGCAGCAGCGACCACCGGCCCGCAATAGAGATGCGGCGCAATCTGGACATGGCGCGTCTCGGCCATGGATGCGATTTTCTTTGCTTCCAGGATGCCGCCAACGCGGCCGAGATTCATCTGCAGGATCGAGGCGGCACCGGCCTCCAGCACACGGGCAAACTCAGCCTTGGTGCAGAGGCGCTCACCGGCAGCAATCGGGATCGAGGTGCTGCGCGCCACTTCGGCCATGTCGGCGGGGCTGTCCGGCGGTACCGGTTCCTCGAACCACAGCGGGTCATAGGGCTCAATGCGGCGCGCCATGCGCTTGGCACCGGAAACCGTGAACTGACCATGCGTGCCGAACAGCAGGTCCGCGCGGTCGCCAACCGCCTCCCTGATTCGGCGCACGAATTGTTCGCTGCGATCCAGGTCTTCCATCCGCGGCTGGTGACCGCCCATGATGGTGTAGGGGCCAGCCGGATCGAACTTGATCGCGGTGAAACCCTTGTCCACGGCAATGAGCGCAGCCTCGGCTGCCATGTCGGGTGAGTTGTAGACATTCGGCATGTCCGGGTCTGGATAGACGTCTCCTTCGGCAGGATAGAGGTAGGTGTAGCTGCGCAGGCGCTCCTGCACCATGCCGCCGAGCAGCTCATAGACCGGCTTGCCGGCCGACTTGCCGATGATGTCCCAGCAGGCCATTTCCAACCCGCTCAACACACCCATGACCGTGACATCTGGCCGGAGCGTGAAGCCCGCGCCATAGGTTCGCCGCCAGAGCTTTTCGATGTGGTGCGGGTCAGCGCCTTCGAAATGGCGGGCAAACACCTCCTCCGCCATGGCACAGCAGAGGTCCGGCCCGAAGGTGGCGTTGTAGATTTCGCCCACGCCGGTGATGCCGCAGGCCGTCGTCAAGCGCAGGAAAATGAAGTATCGCCCGCCATGGCGGGGCGGAGGATTGCCGAACACGAAGGTTTCGATCTTCTCAAGTTTCATCTGTGCCCTCTCCCGGATTTCTGTTCTTGTCAGTTCAACGGCCTGCTGCCGTATCTTCCAGCACCATGGCGGCAGCGCGTGCTGCCAGCATCAGCGTCGGCGCATTAATGTTGCCGGAGGTGATGTTCGGAAATGCCGAGGCATCGATCACCCGCAATCCCCGGACACCATGCACGCGCAGCCTCGCATCCACCACGGAATCCTGCGCGTCATGGCCCATCCGGCAGGTGCAACTTGGATGAAACACGGTTCCGGCGCGGTTGCGAAAGTTCTCCAGCAGGCCGTCATCATCAAGGTCCGTGATGTCGGGAGCCAGCTTGTCGGTGATCAGGCTTCGGAACACCGATGTCTGCGAAATCGTCCGCAGCAGGCGGCTTGCCCTGATGGCGGTCAGGCAGTCCTCTTCGGTCGACAGTGAATTGGGCTGGATGTGCGGCGGCTCAGCCGGATCCGCCGAGACGATGCGGATTTCGCCGCGGCTTGTCGGGCGGCACGGCTGAACCGAAAGCAGGAAGCCTGCTTGCCTGTCGATGGACGGTTTGCCAGACGGCTTGACCACATAGGAGGCCGGATTGCCGTAGAACTGGACATCTGGCACCGGCTGGTCCGGTGAGGAGCGTACATAGCCGCTGCACTGGTTGACCGGCACGCTGAGCGGCCCGTTGCGCGTCAGCAGATAGCGGATGCCGGCTTTCAACTGTCCAAGCGCATTGCCGAGGCTCTGGTTGAGGGTCGGCACATTGGCGTGGAAATAATGCGTCACCGCCAAATGGTCCTGCAGGCCGGAGCCGACCTTGGGCAGGTCGTGGACGACCTGAATGCCGAGATCCTTGAGGTGGGCGGCGGGCCCGATGCCCGAGACCTGCAGGAGCTGTGGAGAGCCGATGGCACCGCTGCTCAGAATGATTTCGCGCGTTGCCGTCGCCTCGTGCTCCGCCCCTCTCACCCTGTAGCGCACGCCGGTGGCGCGGCCATCACTCACCAGCACCTTGGTAACCATGGCATTGGAGATGACGGTCAGGTTTGCGCGCTTCATGGCCGGCCGCAGGAATGCGTCCGCAGCCGACCAGCGCCGGCCGTCGCGCACCGTGCTGCGCAGCAGCCCCAGCCCTTCTTGCGGTTCGTGGTTCAGGTCATTTCGCGCAGGCCAGCCCATTTCCTCGCCGGCCTTGATGAAGTTCCGGGAGAAAGGGTGCATCCATTGGCTGAGCTCGCTGACCCGGACCGGGCCATCACCGCGCAGCCTGCGTTGTCCGTCCGGCCCGGCTTCGTCATGGCACTCCAACGCCTCATATTGATCGCGGACATTGGCCCAGTTCCAGCCGGTGGCGCCTGCTGCTTCCCAATCATCATAATCGTGGGGAAGTCCGCGCAGATAGGCCATGGCATTGATCGAGCTGGAGCCGCCGAGCACCTTTCCGCGCGGCCAGTAAGCCTCGCGTCCGTTGAGGCCTGCATCGGGTTTGGCCGTAAAACGCCAGTTCACGCGCGGATCGGTGAAGGTGTAGGCATAGCCGAGCGGCACCTTGATCCAGAACCTGCGATCCGATCCGCCGGCCTCGATCAGCAGCACCTTGTAGCGGCCGCATGCGGTAAGCCTGTCGGCTGCAACACATCCGGCCGAGCCTGCGCCGACGATAATAAAATCAAAGGGACTGGACGTCATTTCTGCCTTGCTGTGCGCTGTGGCCGGAGGGTGCGTGATGCATCCGTTCTCCCCATTTGGTACACAAGTGATGATCGCCATTCCAGCACATTCCGGATAAGCCCCAATCGCGAATGACCCCTTTATTCATCGCTTGCACCGATAGGGAAAATCAGTCTCTTTTCAGCATTCAAGATGTTCCAGATGGATGGCTGACGAATTGCCTTTCCATGTCGGCTTTGGTGAATTGAATGTCGCATTGATGCTGGCTGACGCGCTGGCCAAAGCGTCTGATGGCGCGGTGCTGCGACGGAGGGAGTGACGGGGAATGCGGTTTTCGGCCTTGCGGGTTCTGATGGAAGGCCTGGGTGGAAATGCGGGATGGAAACCGCATTGGCGCAAGGCTGCTCCCCGGGATGAGTATGACATGATCATCATCGGCGGCGGCGGCCACGGGCTTGCCACTGCCTACTATCTGGCCGCCAACCACGGCATCACCAACATCGCGGTGGTGGAAAAGGGCTATCTCGGCGGCGGCAGCATTGGCCGCAACACGACCATCGTGCGCGCCAACTATTTCCTGCCCGGCAACTCGGAGTTCTACAGCCATTCGGTGAGGCTCTGGGAAGGGCTCGAAAGCGAGCTGAACTACAATGTCATGCATTCGCAGCGCGGGCTGATCAACCTGTTCCACTCCGACGGCCAGCGCGACGCAGCCGCCCGGCGCGGCAATTCCATGCTGGCACAGGGCGATGATGCCATTCTGCTCGGGCGGGACGAACTGCGCCAGATCCTGCCCTATCTCGACTATGAGCAGGGACGTTTTCCGGTGCGTGGCGGGCTTTACCACAAGCGCGGCGGCACGGCGCGTCATGATGCCGTGGCCTGGGGCTATGCACGCGGCGCTGACCGGCGTGGTGTCGACCTGATCGAGAATTGCGAAGTGACGGGAATTCGCATTGAAAACGGGCGGGCGACCGGCGTTTCGACGACGCGCGGCGAAATCCGCGCCCGCAAGATCGGCATTGTCACCGCCGGGCGCTCCGGCCAGGTGGCGGCGATGGCGGGTCTGCGCCTGCCCATCGAGAGCCATGTGCTGCAGGCCTTTGTCACCGAGGGACTGAAGCCCTGCATCGATCATGTGGTGACCTTCGGCATGGGCCATTTCTACATCAGCCAGTCCGACAAGGGCGGGCTGGTGTTCGGAGGCGATCTCGACTTCTACCCCTCCTATGCGGCGCGCGGAAACCTGCCAACGGTGGAGCATGTGATGGAAGCCGCCATGACGCTGATGCCGATGATCGGCCGGGCAAAACTGCTGCGCAGCTGGGGCGGCATCATGGACATGACGCCCGACGGCTCGCCCATCATCGACAAGGCGCCGGTGGACGGCCTCTATCTCGATTGCGGCTGGTGCTATGGCGGCTTCAAGGCGGTTCCGGCATCGGGCTGGTGCATGGCGCACCTGATGGCGACCGACGAACCGCACCCCGTTGCACGCCGCTTCCGGCTTGACCGTTTTGCCACCGGGCACCTCATCGACGAGGAAGGCACCGGCAGCCAGCACAATCTCCATTAAGGGAAAAAGATGCGCATACCCTGCCCCCATTGCGGTTGGCGTGACAGCCGGGAATTCACCTGCATCGGCTCGGATGCCTATCTCTTCCGGCCGGAGCCTGATGCGCCGATGAGCGCGTGGGACGACTATCTGCACAATCGTGACAACCCGGCCGGTCCGTCGCGCGATCTCTGGTACCATGATCCGTGCGGAACCTGGGCCTGTGTGAGCCGAGACACTGCCACCCATGCCGTGCATGGCGCGACCGGGCTGGGAGACGCACGATGAAGCGTCAGCCGGACAGTGGCCATTCACTCGACCGCTCAACCACGGTCGGCTTCACCTTTGACGGGCGCTCCGTCACCGGTTTCAAGGGCGACACGCTCGCATCAGCCCTGCTGGCCAACGGCATCCGCCTTGTCGGGCGCTCGTTCAAATATCACCGCCCGCGCGGCATCATGACGGCGGGATCAGAAGAGCCGGGGGCATTGGTGGAAGCCAGTTCCGGCGGGGAATTCTATCCCAATGTCCGCGCCACTGTGCAGGAGATCCATGACGGGCTGGCTGCCCGGGCGCAGAACTGCTGGCCGTCGGTCCGCCATGACGTGATGGCCGTCAATGACCTGATGTCGCCCTTCCTGAGCGCCGGCTTCTACTACAAGACCTTCATGTGGCCACGCGCCTTCTGGGAAAAGCTCTATGAGCCGGCAATCCGCCGCGCGGCCGGCCTCGGGAGGCTTCCGCGGGTCCACGAGGATGCGCCTTACGAGAAGACCTTCGCCTATTGCGACCTTCTGGTGATCGGCTCGGGACCGGCCGGGCTGATGGCCGCGTTGACGGCGGGCCGTGCCGGGGCACGCGTGATCCTGGCAGAGGAAGACCGCGAGCCGGGCGGGCGCCTGCTTTCCGATGGCGGCGAGATCGATGGAAAACCGTCGCGCGTTTGGGCAGCAGAGGCCGTGGCGGAACTTTCCGCCATGCCGCATGTGCGGCTGATGACGCGTACAACTGTGACCGGTGCCCATGATGGCGGCATCTACGGCGCGCTGGAGCGCGTCGGCCTGCATTTGCCAGGCCAGCCGCATATGCCACGCGAGTGCTTCTGGCGGATCACGGCGCAGCGCGCCATCCTGGCGGCAGGTGCGTTGGAACGGCCCATCGCCCATCCCGGCAATGACCGGCCGGGCGTGATGATGCTTGGTGCCGTGGCAAGCTATTGGCGGCGTTTCGGCATCAATCCGGGCCGCGTCGTCGTCTTTGGCAACAATGACGGGGCGCTTGCCCTGTCGCGCGCACTGGCAAGGGAAGGCGTCGAGATCGTCGCCCATGCCGATCCGCGCGAGGGCCTTGCTGCGACAACCGGCTTCCCGCTTCTTTCCGGTGCCCAAGTGACCGGAACAAGCGGCCGGCACGGCATTGCGTCTGTCACGGTTGCGCAAGGCGGATCGACGCGCACCATCGAGGCCGACACGCTGGCGCTTGCCGGCGGCTGGAACCCGACGCTGCATCTCGCCTGCCACATGAATGGAAGACCGCACTGGGATGAAACCATCGCAGGCTTCGTGCCGGTTCCCGGCATGGTGCCCGGCCTGAGCGTGGCCGGAGCGGCACGCGGGCGTTTTTCCACCGCAGCCTGCCTTGCCGATGGGGCGCTCGCTGCATCCGAGGCGCTGTCTGAGCTTGGCATCAACGCAACGGCGATGCCGGTTCCGCAGGCCGAGGACGGGACATTCTCCATCGCCCCCTTCTGGCAGGTCAGCCTGCCCGGAACAGAAAAGAAGCGCGCCTGGCTCGATTTTGCCAATGATGTGACCACCAAGGATGTGCGGCTCGCCGCTGCCGAGGGCTATTCCTCGGTGGAGCACATGAAGCGCTACACGACGCAGGGGATGGCGCCCGACCAGGGCAAGAATTCCAACGTGGCAGCACTTGCCGTGCTGGCGGATGCGACCGGACGTGACATTCCCGGAACCGGCGTTACGACGTTCCGCCCACCCTTCGTGCCGGTGTCGATTGCAGCACTGGGTGCAGGAGGCCGTGGCGAGGGCTTTGCGCCCTTGCGGCGCACCGTATCAGAGGCGCGGTCGCGTGCCATGGGTGCGCCCTTCATTGAGGCAGGTCTGTGGATGCGGCCATCCTATTTTCCGAAGCCGGGAGAGACCGATTGGCGCGACAGCTGCAACCGTGAAGTGGGTTATGTCCGAAACGCGGTCGGCGTGTGCGATGTGTCGACGCTCGGCAAGATCGACGTTCAGGGACCCGATGCCGCGCGCTTCCTCGACCTCCTCTACACCAACACCATGTCGAGCCTGAAGCCCGGACGCGTGCGCTACGGGCTGATGCTGCGTGAGGACGGCATCGTCATGGATGACGGCACCTGCGCGAGGATGGCAACGGATCATTTCGTGATCACGACGACAACAGCTGCCGCGGGGCAGGTGATGCGGCATCTCGATTTCGTGCAGCAGGCCTTCTGTTCCGACTGGCAGGTCGGCGCGATTTCTGTGACCGAGCATTTCGCGCAGATCGCGCTCGCCGGTCCTAAGGCGCGCGACGTGATCAACCAGGTGCTGGACGTGCCGGTGACAGCCGAAAGCCTGCCCTTCATGGCGCACATGCCGGTCACGCTCGGCGGGGTCGCCGCGCGGCTCTACCGCATCTCGTTTTCCGGCGAGGCGGGCTACGAGCTGGCGGTTCCGGCGCGCTATGGCGCTTCACTCTATGACCGCTTGTTGGCACTGACCGAAGCTGCAGGCGGCGGTGCCTACGGCATGGAAGCACTCAACGTGCTGCGCATCGAAAAAGGCTTTATCACCCATGCGGAAATCGACGGGCGGGTGACCGCGTTTGACATCGGCATGGAGAAGATGGTGTCGGGCGCCAAGGAGTGCATTGGCAAGGCGGCCAGCAAACGTCCAGGCCTGATCGGCCCGGAGCGCGGTCAGTTGGTGGGCCTGCGTCCGCTCAATCCGCAAGAAGAACTGACCGCAGGCGCCCATCTTTATCCAGCCGCCGAACCGGCTCGGCCCGAGCATGATCAGGGTCATGTTTCCTCGGTGTGCTGGTCGCCGACACTCGGCACGTTCCTTGGTCTTGCGCTGCTGCGCAACGGACGGGCGCGCCATGGCGAGACGATCCGCGTGGACGATGGTGTGCGTGGCAAGCGGGTTGCGGCGACAGTGTGTGATCCGGTGTTCTTCGACCCGGACGGAGGGCGGATGCGTGGTTGAGCTTGAAGCAGGATTGCCGGGTTTCGGTGATGATCTTGGCGAGGCTTTGCCGCTTCGCATCGGCACCCTGACCCTGGAAGGACTGCCACCAGGACGTATCACGTCCATCCGGCCTTTTGCCGGAAAGGAAGCCATGGTGAGCGCCGCGCTGGGCAAGTCCGGACTCACCTTTCCGGATGCCAACCGGTTCGTGGAGGCTGCCGACGGTTCGGTTCTGGCCTGGGCCGGGCGTGAAACCGCTTTCCTGATCGGACCCATATCCTTGCCGGAGATGGAAGGCGGCATTGCCGCTGTCACCGACCAATCGGATGGCTGGGCGACATTGCGGCTGTCGGGCAAGGAGTGCGATGCGGCGCTCGCCCGCCTCGTGCCAATCGATCCGTCGGAGATGAAGCCCGGCGCATCGCTGCGCACTATCCTCGGCCACATGCCGCTGCTGCTGCTTCGAACCGGCGCGGACAGCGTGATGCTGCTCGTGTTCCGCTCCATGGCCGGCACGGCGGTCAAGGAACTCAGCCATGTCATGCAGGCGCTTGCCGCGCGCGATGCGATCAAGGGAAATTGACGGCATCCGGGCCATAACCGGCGATATGGTTGAAAATGGCGCACCCGACAGGATTCGAACCTGTGACCTCTGCCTTCGGAGGGCAGCACTCTATCCAGCTGAGCTACGGGTGCCCGGCGAGCGACAAAGCCCGCGAGGATTGCCCGTCGCATAGGAAGCGGCAAAGCAATCCCTTGCCTTCTAGCCGATGGGTGCGCCTTCATCAATCCGGAAATGTGGCCCGCATTTCGATGAAGTGCTGAATAGGCGGCATTGGCTGAAACAGTTTCATGAAGCCTGCCCGCGCCCCTGCTCTGCAATCCTGCTAGAGAAGGCCTGCAGAATCATCGCCCACAAGGAGACGCCCCATGCTGAGACTCGACCAGGCCCGCACCATCATTTCGACCGGATTTTCCAAGGCGGGCGAGATGAAACTGAAGCCGATGGCCATCGTGGTGCTGGATGCCGGCGGCCATGTGGTGGCCTTCGAGCGACAGGACGGTTCGCCCTTCATCCGCTTCGACATCGCGCAGGGCAAGGCCTGGGCGGCGATAGCCATGGGCACCTCGTCGCGCTGGTTTCATGAGGCGTCCGAGACCCGTGACCTGAGACCCGAGTTTCATCCGCTTTTGCGCGGAGTCCGTTGGTTCATTTCTGGCCTCATGCGGCCTGCTTTTGCAATGCCATTTTCATGGCGAACTCGCTGGGCGTGAGATTGCCGAGCGATGAATGCGGTCTGTT